>CAYXKH010000296.1:0-3236 GCA_964465255.1 uncultured Isosphaeraceae bacterium | reverse complement strand
GCGCATCCAACAACGGCGCAGCAACGGCGCGGCGTGAACCGGCCGCGCGATGCGTGTCCGGAATCGCGCTGGCAGAACCGAGGCTGGGATGGGGACTGGGCTGGTGTCGTCGCGCCAGACTCAGCCGCGCGGCGTCACCATGATGGTCGCCGCGAGCCGTCGCGAAAGCCCCAGACGGGTGTCGTTGACCTGCACGATGCAGGGCTCACCCTGCTTGCAGACGCGGATCTCGCACTGCTCGGTGAGCCCCATCGCATTCAGAAGATCGCACGATTCGCAGCGGAGCCCGTCGGCGTGGAGGATCGCTCGGTCGCCGGGGCGGAGTTGGCTCAACGGAATCGGAACGAACGCCCGCTCGCGGATCAGCGAATTGGTCGAGGCCGGGGTTGGGCGCGGGGTGTTCACGATTGAGAATCCGTCGCAACGAGTCTACCGGGTGCACCCGAGGACACCAAATGCCGCAAATCACCGTCAGTGGCAGGGCCACTCGGAGAACGGGGTGTGCTCAGCGGAGGGCGGGGTCGCACGCGACCGCGTCTCCCGGCCGGCGGCGAATGGGATCCGTCAAACACAATCTAGCCCTCGACGGGGGCGAGGATCTCGTCCAGCCGAGGGGGCGGGCGACGGAGCGAGCGGTTGATCCAGATGCAGTTGACCACCAGGTACCCCAGTCCGATCACCAGCAGGAGCGTGCTGGCCGCGAACAGCAGGTTGGTGACCAGCTCCAGCCACTCGAGCCGGTAGTGCACCGCCAGACCGTTGAGGAAATTGGCGACTGCTCCGCTGGCGAGCGCGGCGATCAGAGAGGACACGCCCTGCTTTCCGCCCTGCGCGGTGCGATAGGCGCGGGATCGGTGACCGACGATGTCCAGCACGCCGCGCAGCCCGACGAGCGACATGATCGCGAAGGGGACGGCGACGCTCTCGAGCATCGCGGGAATCACTCGATCGCCCGGGGCAATCGGCTCCACCAGCGCCGGCAGCCACGCGGTCAGGGCCCAGCCCACCTGCCCGGCGAGCATCAGTCGAACGCTTTGGCGAGCGCCGGTGGAAGGCTCATCCGCCGGACCTCGTGCCAGATACCAGAGCCAGATCAGACCGAGGCCCGCAATTGCGCTCGCCACGATTCGCGGGTGAACGATCGCTTCGAGATCGGCGATCACGCTCCGCCGATTCGGTTGGACCAGCGGAAGCACTCGGGGCAGGACGATGATCACGCACACCACGAGATGGGTGCAGGCCAGCCCCAGAAGCCCGATCGCCGTGCCGCGCGGATCGCGCAGCCGCGGCAGTCGGCTGGCTTCGGGGTCAACCAGTTGGGTCAGCGTTTCCAGAACCTCGAGTCCGCACTCCGGACACCGAGTCGCCGCGGCCAGCCCCTTGAGGTCGTACCCGCACTGCTGACAGTGGATGCTGGTCGAGACGATCGATCGAGCTGCGTGGTGGATGATGCCCTCTCTCCGCTCAACCGGCGCCGTGGGGTGGCGGTCCCTCCACGGCACCTTTCGAACGGGCAGGGTATCGCCTCGCTCCCGACTGTGGATGAGGCGGGTCCCTTTGTCGCGACCTGTCCGGCGACTTGTGGAGTCGTCGTCGGACGGGGAGAGTGTGTGGATGCTTTCAGAGCGGATCGAACGGCTGCGGCGGAACATCACCTCGGTGTACATGGGCAACGCCCAGGCAGTCGACCGACTGATCGTCTGTCTGCTGGCCCGCGGCCACGTGCTGATCGAGGATGTGCCGGGCGTGGGAAAGACCGTCCTTGCCAACGCCCTGGCGAGATCGGTCGACTGCACCTTCTCGCGGATCCAGTGCACGCCCGACCTGCTTCCCTCGGACATCACCGGGGTGAGCATCTACAACCGCGAGCGGGGGGTCTTCGAGTTCAAGCCCGGGCCGATCTTTGCCAACATCGTCCTTTCAGACGAAGTGAACCGCACCACGCCTCGCACCCAATCGGCGCTCCTGGAAGCGATGAGCGAGGCGACCGTCTCTGCCGAAGGGCACGTCCATCACCTGCCCCAGCCGTTCATGGTGGTGGCGACGCAGAATCCCTACGAGTTCGAGGGCACCTACTTCCTGCCGGAGAATCAGCTCGATCGATTCCTCATGCGGATCAACCTCGGCTACCCCGCGCCTGATGATGAGAGTCGCATTCTCCACAAGCAGCCCGCTCGAACCGCCCTGCGCACTCTCGAGCCGGTCATGACGGCCGCTGAAGTGCAGGAGCTTCAGGAGCTCGTCGACCGTGTGCGACTCGACCAGTCGCTGGTCGACTATGTGATCGCACTCGCCACCGCCACCCGCGAAAGCGACGACCTCCAGGTGGGCATAAGTCCCCGCGGATCGCTCGCCCTGGTCCAGGCCGCTCGGGCCACCGCAGTGCTTCAAGGACGAGACTTCTGCGTTCCGGAAGACATCGTGAGCAACGTGCTCGGCGTCTGCGCCCACCGGGTGATCAGCAAGACCTACATGCACGCCGGCGACACGCTGACGACCCGGCGGATCATGCAGCAGATGCTGGAGACGGTGCGGGCGCCGGCGTGAGTGGCCTTCGTCGGCTTCGTCGACGGGGCGCGGCGGGTATCGCCGCCGCTTATGAGGTGTGCCGCGTGCGGAAGGATCGTCCGCTCCGCCGACGGGGTTCGCCGGCTGCGCCGCCGAACTGAGGTGTGCCGCGTGCGCGGCACCTTCTTGAGCTCGGCATGATCGACGCGGCGCTGGCTGCGCCAGCTTGGTCTATCGAGCCAAGTGGATCAGGATCAGGGGGGGCAAGCACCAAGCCTCGAGGCCAGTGCGGCCGGGAGGACAGCGCGTCGAGAACGAATGAGGCGACCTGCGACGAACCTGGGACCGCCGAGCCCCAGCTCGGCGAACTCTGGGGCGGTCGAGCCCGAGCTCGACCGGAGATCGGTCATGACAATCGATTCCTTCCCGGCGCCCCGCAGCGGCACATTTACGCAAGCGAGACGACCAAACTCAGCGACAGAGCTTTGCGAGCCTGAACAGCTCGACCAGGCAGTCGCGCAGTCCCGGGTCGCCGACCCCGTTCAACAGCAGCCACGCCTCGAATGGCACGACGCTCTTCGGATCGTCGATTGCCGCGTACGAGAGGTACAGCGGAATGAACGTCGGAAGATGCACGATCAGACGCGTCGGAAGCCGGCCATGCCCCTCGGCCTGCCACCACGCCACGGCCCGCAGCAACGTCGCCAGCGGCGGTGGGGGCTGACTCT
>CAYXKH010000295.1:0-3243 GCA_964465255.1 uncultured Isosphaeraceae bacterium | reverse complement strand
GTCCTTCCTGATTGCGCAGGGCGTGCGACCCCGGGCGCTCGGCTGGCAGCCTAAGGCGAACGTCGTGCGGGCTGCGGACGAGCAGCTTCGTCACAGGCCGCTGGCCCCTCACCACTGGGGAGGCGCCGCTACGATCGGCCCATGCCAGAATCCCTCGAGCAGGCCCTCCTCGACGCCGTGTCGACGGGCTGCGCCCTGGCTCGGCGGCTGCAACGGACCCGACTGCGGGCGACCAGCAAGGCCGACAATTCGCCGGTCACGATTGCCGACTTCGCCGTGCAGGCTCTGATCGGTCTGGCCTTCGCCGACGTGCTCGGCGCCGCCAACGTCCGACTCGCCGGCGAGGAGTCGCTGGCCATGCTCGACGATCCCTCGCACCGCGCCGTGCGCGACGCGGTGATTGCCGAAGTGCAGCGGGCTCGCGCGGACGTCTCCGCCGAAGCAGTTCTTGCAGCGATCGATCTGGCAACCGCCACCGGCGGCGAGGACTACTGGACCGTCGACCCCATCGATGGCACCACCGGATTCGTTCGCGGTGACCAATACTCGATCGCCCTCGCCCGAATCCGCCGGGGGGAGGTGATCTTCGGCATCCTCGGCTGTCCCAACGTCTCGCCCGAGGGGCTGTACGACAGTGTGCCGCCGGGCGAATCGGATGGCGTGATCCTCGTCGCCGAGCGCGGCGGCGGCTGCTGGCAGCGACCCGATAGCGCCCCCTGCGAGGGCGGGACACGGCTTGTCCGAGCGCCGCTCGGCGACATCGGTCCGGTCGTCGCTGCGGCGTCGATGAATCTCGATGCGCCGACCCAGCGACTGCGCGACGAACTCACCGCGTTCCTCGGGCCGCGGGTGATCCGCAGGTCGATTGACAGTCAGGTGAAGTACGGGCTCCTCGCCCGAGGCGAAGTCGATGTTTATCTGCGTCCGCAGCGCCTTGGCCACCTCCACGAACACATCTGGGATCATGCCGCCGGAGCGCTGGTCGCCACCGAAGCCGGAGCCTGCGTCTTCGATTTCGATGGACGCCCGCTCGACTTCTCCCACGGCAGGAACCTCCTTCGCAACCGCGGCATCGTGGGATGCGCGGCGGAACTGCGGGCGCCGCTCTTCAGGGCCATCGGGCGCTCGACAGCCGCCGGCTCGTAGCCCTCAAGCGCCGGACCGGAACCGAAAACAGACTCCATGCCGCCATCACCGGCCAGCCGGCTGCACGAACCACCATCTCCGCCTCCCCCTCGTCGAGTGCTGAACACACTCCGAGTGACTCTCGCGGTCCCGCTGCTCGCGTTCGTCGCGGTCTGGCTGGTCGGTCGGATCACGACCGACCGATTCCTCTGGAGCCAGTTTCTCTTCTGGATTCCCACCGTCGCCGCGCTCGCCGCCAGCATGATCGCGGCGCTGGTGCTGCTGCCCGCGCCACCATCGCGGCGATGGCGCCGCCTGGCCCTCGGCTCGGCCGCGGCGACGGTTGCCATCGGTCTGCACTGGTCGCTGGTCGACCACCATCTGTTCCGCGCTCCCGTCGAAGGCGCCTTCGGCGAGCCGTCGATTGCAATCCTCCATTGCAATCTGCACTGGCCAGGCAAGCGGGCGGCGCCGGAGGTGATTGAGTTCCTGAAGGATCGCACCTTGGACCTCGTCCTCTTCAGCGAACCGGGATGGCTGCTCCTGCAGGGCCGTGGCGCAGCCCTCGAGGCGGCGGGATGGCAGGTGCTGCGCGTCCCCCACTTCGCGGTGCTCTCGCGACTGCCGATTGTCGAATGCCGGCCGCTCGTCGACGCCGACGGCATGGCCTTCACCATGCTGCGAGTCGACGGAAGCGCAATTGGCCATCCCACGCTCACGCTCTGCCTCGTCGATCTGCCTTCCGAGCCGCGCACTCCGCGGATGGCCCTGGCCCGGAGGGCTCGCGCCCTTCTCGACGACGTTGACGCGCCGGAGTTCGACCTCGTCGCCGGCGACTTCAACATGACTCGCGACGGCGCCGCGATTGCGACGCTCTTTCCCAACCTCTCCCATGCCTTCCACCAGGCCGGCTGGGGCTTCGGCGCCACCTATCCGGCCACCCGCCCTCTCTGGCACATCGACCACGTCCTGCTCGGCCCCGCCATCCGCGCCGTCGACTACCGCCTCATCCGACTCCCCGTGTCGCTCCATCTTGGGCAGGAGGTTCGGATCATCAACGCTGGTTTTGGACCGCAGCCCAGGATCCTCGTTCCTCATTCCTGATTCCCTTCCGCTACGCTGAGTCACCGACCCAGTCCGACTTCCATGCCCCTCACCAATCAGGTCATCATCATCACCGGCGCCAGCTCCGGAATCGGCGCCGCGACCGCGCTTGCTGCGGCCCGCGAGGGGATGGATGTGGTCCTCAACGCCCGGCGCATCGAGAAGCTGACGCGAGTGGCCGAGCTGGTCGAGCAGTTGGGCCGCCGCGCCGAGATCGTCTCCGGCGATGTCACCGATCCCGGAGTCTCGCAACGGCTGCTCGACGTTGCCGAGGAGCGCCTCGGACGTTTCGATGTGGTCTTCGCCAACGCCGGATACGGCATGCCGCGAGCGATCCTCGACTACTCCGACGAGGAGCTCCGCAAGATGTTCGAGGTGAATCTCTTCGCCTCCGCCGATCTGCTGCGTCATGCAGCCCGCCGCTTGCAGGACGCCGGCCGTCACGGCCATCTTCTGATGTGCTCGAGCTGCGTGGCCAAGTTCACGATGCCTCACTACGGCGTCTACTCCTCGACCAAGGCGGCGCAAGCCCACCTGTGTCGGGCGTTGCGCTACGAGTTGCGGGCCTCGGGCATCGAAGTCTCGAGCGTGCACCCGGTGACCACGTCGACGGAGTTCTTCGAGACCGCCGCCCGCCACGGTGGACTCGATCCGAACGACACCGATCTCGATCACACGCCGAGCATCTTCGTCCAGCCTCCCGAGCGCGTGGCGCGGGCGATCATCCGCTGTCTGCGGCACCCGACCTCGGAAGTCTGGACCAGCCACATGGTGCGGCTCGCAGCAGGGATCGTCACCGCGTTCCCCTTCATGATCGACTGGTGGATGTTCCGCGAGGCGAAGCGCCGAACGCTTCCCGCACCGCGCGAAAACGCTGACTCGCCGGTCCGCTGAATGGCGTGCGGTCGCAGCGAGTGCGACCCCCCTCGCGTCACGCTCCCCGACCCAATCGCATCACCCGCGCCAGTTCGTGCAACCCGCTGCACATCCCCCCGCTCCCCGCCCCCCCCCCCC
>CAYXKH010000294.1:0-3245 GCA_964465255.1 uncultured Isosphaeraceae bacterium | reverse complement strand
ACCCGCTGCACATCCCCCTGCTCCCTGCCCCCTGCCCCCGCGTCCCGTATATTCCCTGCCCCGCCTTTAGGAACTCCCCCCATGCCCATCCGCATCGGCATCAACGGTTTCGGTCGCATCGGACGCCTCGTCTATCGCATCGCTGCGGAGCGCGGCGCAATCGAAATCGTCGGCGTGAACGATCTGGTCCCCGCCGACAATCTCGCCTATCTCCTCTCCTACGACACGATGCACGGCCGCTTCAGCCAGAAGGTCAAGGCCGACGAGAACGGCTTCACCTGCAACGGCCGCCACACCCGCTGCGTGAGCGTGAAGGATCCGGCGACGCTTCCCTGGAAGGAGCTGAAGGTCGACTACGTGCTCGAGTCGACGGGGCTCTTCACCACCCTGGAGGACGCGTCGAAGCACATCACCGCCGGCTGCCGTCGCGTCCTGATCTCGGCGCCGACCAAGTCGGAGAAGGACGTGCCGACGATCTGCTTCAAGGTCAATCACGACCAGTACGACCCGGCGAAGCACACCGTCGTCAGCAATGCGAGCTGCACGACGAACTGTCTGGCGCCGGTGGCCAAGGTGATCAACGACGCCTTCGGTCTCGAGGAAGGCCTGATGACGACGGTGCACGCCGTCACCGCCACCCAGCCGACCCAGGACGGCCCCAGCAAGAAGGATTGGCGCGGGGGTCGCAACGCCTACATGAACATCATCCCGAGCTCGACCGGAGCGGCCAAGGCCGTCATCCTGTGCATTCCGGCGCTCAAGGGCAAGCTCACCGGCATGAGTTTCCGCGTGCCCACCGCCGACGTCTCCGCGGTCGATCTCACCTTCCGAACCAGCACGCCGACCAGCATCGAGGCCATCCACGCCGCGATGCGGGCTGCCTCGGAGGGACCGATGAAGGACGTGCTCGGCTACACCGAGGACGAGGTCGTCAGCAGCGACTTCGTGGGCGACCCCCACAGCTCGATCTACGACTCCAAGGCAGCGCTTCAGCTCAACGACCGCTTCTTCAAGATCGTCTCGTGGTACGACAACGAGTATGGCTACGCGGCCCGCTGCGTCGACATGCTGGCCATGTTCGCCGAGCGTGACGGCGTGAAGTGAACGGGTCCCGTCCCAGCGCGCTCGCCGTCGAGCATCTGTCTCACCGCTACCGCGGCGCCGAACGTCCTGCGCTGGCCGATGTGTCTCTCTCGGTGCAGACCGGCGAACGCCTCGCCCTGCTGGGACCGAACGGCAGCGGCAAATCCACGCTCTTCCGGGTCATCGCCCAACTGCTTCGGCCCGACGCCGGCACGGTCTCGGTCTGCGGTGATTCGCAGCCGGGCGCGATCCGGCGGCGGATCGGCGTCGTCTTTCAGACGCCGTCTCTCGACGGACAATTGACGGTGCGCGAGAACCTCGCCGCCCACGCAGCGCTCCAGGGCCTCGGCAGCGCTGCGAGCGCGGCGCGGATCGATGAACTGCTGGGGGCGCTCGGGCTGGCCGATCGGCGCAACCAGCGGGTGCGCACGCTCTCGCTCGGACTTGCCCGTCGTGTCGATCTCTGCCGAGCGCTCCTGCATCGGCCGGAGCTTCTGCTTCTCGACGAGGCCACCGTGGGCCTCGATCCACCCTCGCGCGAGGGCTTCATGGCGGCCCTGGAACAGGAATGCGCCGCTCGCGGCACCGCGAGCCTGATGTCGACCCATCTCGTTGACGAGGCGGATCGAGCGAACCGGGTGGTTCTGATCCACCGGGGCGCACTCGTCGCCGAGGGCACGCCCGCCGCCCTTCGATCTGGTTTGGGCTCGCGCCTCGTGACGGTGGCCTCGAGCGCGATGGCCACGACCGCCGAACCACCGTCGATTGCGTCGCTTGGCTCGATCGCGGGCGCGGCGTTTGGTCCGGAGTCGTGGACCCGCACCGCGACGGGGTTCACCGCCCCGATTGCAGACGACGCCGCAGCGGCATCCGTCGCCGAGGCACTGGCCCGGTCGGGCGTGTCGTTCTCGATTGCACCACCGACCCTCGCGGATCTCTTCCGCACCACGACCGGCGATTCGCTCGACGCCGACCAAGGCCAGGTGGGCGAGCCTCTCGGACGCGGCCAGACCCGTGACCAGCGGAGGCGCTCCCGTGCCCGCTGATCGCTCGGTCCGACCATGGCCCGCAGTGGCGACACTCGCTCGCCGCGAGATCACGCGCTTCATGCGGCAGCCCGCGCGGATCGCTGCCGCGGTGGGCACGGCGCTTCTCCTCTGGATCGTCGTTGGGGGCGGCTTCGCTCATTCGGTCAGCCCCGCCGGAAGCAGCAGCTATTCGAGCTATCTGATCCCCGGACTGATGACGCTCGTTGCCATGTTCGCCGCGATCTTCTCGAACATCTCGATCATCGAGGATCGACGCGAGGGCTTCCTCCAGGGAGTGCTGGTCTCGCCGGCTCCGCGTGCTGCAATTGCCGGAGGCCTGATCGGTGGCGGCGCCCTGGTGGCGTGGATCCAGGCGATGGCGCTTCTGCCACTGGCTGCATTCTCCGAACCGGGGCTGAGCGTCGCCGCGCTCGTTCCCGTGGCCATCGCCCTCCTCCTCACTTCGGTGGCCCTTCAGTCGCTCGGACTGATCTTCGCGTGGCGGTGCCGCGACTCCGCGAGCTTCCACGCGGTCATGAACCTGGTCCTGATGCCGCTCTGGCTGCTCTCGGATGCGCTCTTCCCCGCGGGCGGCGCATCGCCCTGGATCGGGAGCCTGATTGCGGTCAATCCGCTGAGTTGGTGCGCGAGTGCGGTGCGGCAGGCGCTGGCAACGCCGGGCGACGGCGAGTTCGCTCTGGGCATCGGCTGGCCGATGCTCGGCACCGCGGCATTCGCAGTGGTCGCGTTCCTCGGCGCCGTCGCGACGACGCGGACTCGCTCAGCGGCGTGAGCGCCCCGCCGCGGCGTCGTCACACGATTCCGCCCACTTCACGCCTTCGACTGGCCGGCGGTGGCGTCGGGGGCACCATCGATCAGGTCGAGCACGCGGCGCAGCGCCGAGCGAGTCTCCGGCGCACCCCACAGGACGTCGTACTCGACCCGCCAGTTGCAGCGGACGAACTTGCAGTTCTGGCTGACGAAGGGGGTGTTGGTGAGCACCAGCGTGCACCCTTCGAAGGTGCAGCCGACGAAGGCGCTCCCGCCAAGGTGCACCGTCTGGGCGCTGAAGGTGCGGTTCTCGAAACGGGTGAGCTGGAGCTGAGCCTGGTTGGGCGGAGGTGTGGACATGGG
>CAYXKH010000293.1:0-3250 GCA_964465255.1 uncultured Isosphaeraceae bacterium | reverse complement strand
GGCTGGGGCTGGGGCTGGGGTTGGTTGATGCGACCATGGCGCTCAGTGAGGAAACGGGCTCAGCCCTTGAAGACGATTGCAGGCTCGGTGCGCCACACCTTGACCATGCTGAGAAGGGCACTGAGACAGCAGATGACCAGCACCGCGCCCCCGACGATCACCAGAATCTCGGGGAGAAGCAGGAAGGCGAGTTCGGTGCGACCCGCGCTTGTTCCGAAGAGCGAGGCGATTCCGACGCCGAGGCCGTAGCCGATCAGACCCACCGTGAAGGCCTGGATCAGGATCATCCGAAGGAGCAGGAAGTTGCCTGCGCCCATCGCCTTCAAGGCCCCGAACTGGCGGATGTTGTCGAGCGTGAAGTTGTAGAAGGTCTGCCCGGCGATGGCGGTGCCGACGATCAGTCCCAGGAGCGTCGAGATGCCGAAGTTGATGGGAATGCCGGTGTTCTTGAGGAAGTAGCTCACCGTGAGCCAGCGAAACTCGCGGCCGGTGTATGCCGCCAGCCCGGTGGCCGCGCGGATGCGTTCGCGGAGGACCGCGGGGTCCACTCCTTCGCTGGCCTTCACCAGGATGAAGCTCAGGAGCTTCCGCTCGCGCGGGGCAAAGGTGGTGGCCCGGCTATAGGTGGTGTAGACCACCGGCTGGCTCTGGAAGGTGCGCGAGACGCGGCAGATGCCAACGACGATGGCGCGGTGATCGTTGAGCTCGAGGGTGTCGCCGACGCGCAGCGGAGTCGGGGCTCCGCCGGGCTCCGTCGGTGGCTTCGCCAGTTTCCCGCGAGCCCCCACTTCATCGACGATCACCGACTCGGCGCGGCGCAGGTCGGCAAGCGAACCCTCGATCATCTCCGGCGGACCGCCGATCAGCGACGCGTCGTCGAGACCGATCACGTTGCAGGTCTGGAACGTGCCATCCGAGAGGCGAGCCTTGAGGAGTCCCTTGTAGAGCGGAGTCGCCCACTCCACGCCCTCGACCCCGCGCACGCGGTAGAGCTCGGTGTCCTGCATCGGCTTGAGATCGTCGATCTGCTGAACCTTGGGATCCATCACCCAGATGTCCGGCAGTCCGGTGTCGGCGATGAAGCCATACGTCCGGCTCATCAGCCCGACGAAGATCGACATCTGCTGGGTCATGAGGAGCGCCGCGAAGGTCAGCCCCATGACGATGCCGAGGTACTTGGCCCGGTCGCCCATGAGCATCCGAATGGCAACCCGCATCATGATCGGCGCCCTCCGCTGCGTGCGGACCGCTTCGTTGCTGGAGGGGCTGAAGGGGCTGGAGGCATGCCCCGAAGCGCCGCGGTGGTGAAGCTGGTGATGTGATTCGCCAGGAGCGCAATCTCGGCGTGTCCGTAGCGACCCGGGAACATCCGATCGATCACCGGACGGGCGAAGCGGAAGTGCAGGCACTGGGCCACGGTCGACATGGCCGAGAGACGCAGCCGTTCGTCCCCGGTCATCGGGGCGATCTCCCGCAGAATGCCGACCAGTGCGGTGAAGTGCCCCTGGATCTGATCGCGAACCAGGTCGTCGAGCGCCGGCGTGGGGCTGGGTTCGTTCATCTCGCGGCACATGAGCCGGCCGTGCCATGCGGGTCGACCCTCGTCAAGCACGCGGCGAAGGAAGCTGGTCACGAATGCCTCGAGGCGCCGCTCGGGCGGGTCGCCTGGCGTGGTGTCGAGAGTCGGCGGATGGCGTTCGATTGCGCAGTGGTGGGCGTGCCGCAGAGCTTCCGAATAGAGCGAACTCTTGTCGTGGAAGTGGTAGTTGACGCCGGCGATGTTGGCGCCGGCCCGGCTGCAGATCTCGCGCACGGTGGCGCTGCGGAACCCGCGCTCCGCGAAGACCTCGCCGGCCGCTTCGAGAAGCCGCCGCCGCGTGTCCGCAGCCTCGATCGACGGGGCGCCGACCCGAGACCGCGCCGGGCGGCGCTCGGTCGATGGGTCCCGGCGAGCGGGGCGTCTGGGCTGCGGTTTAAACATGTGTTTGAATCGACTGTATGAGCCGACCCCGGGGTGTCAACGTTTTCCTCTTGAAATGACGCGGGCTGCGGGGAGCGAGGACCCCGACCCCGAAACGCAGAACCCCGAAACGCAGAACCGGCACGCGTGGCCGCTTCGCGAGGGGCCCGTCGGACCGGGACAACGCAGCGGCGGGTGCGGGTACGCTCGGGGCATGACCACTCGACCGAGTCGCCGGGACATCCTCATGGCCGCCGCCGCCGGGCTCGGGGCGAGCCTTCTCCCGCGGATCACGACGGCGGCCGCCCCGGGCAGCACCGCGCGAACGCTCGCTCCCGCGCCTGCTCGTCCCACAGACGCTCTCGCCACTCCCGCGAAGCGCCCGTCCATCTCGCTCGCCCAATGGTCGCTGCACCGGGCCTTCGGGGCCGGCACGATCGATCCGCTCGACTTCCCCCTGGTTGCCCGGCGCGACTACGGAATCGAGGCCGTCGAGTACGTGAACAGCTTCTTCGTCCCCAAGGTGCGGGACGAAGCGTGGCTCACCGAGCTTCGTCGCCGCGGCGATGATCAGAACGTGCGGAGCCTGCTCATCATGTGCGATGGACTCGGTGCCCTCGGCGATCCCGACCCGGCCAAGCGGCGGATTGCGGTTGAGAAGCACGAGCCCTGGCTCGATGCGGCCAAGCGACTGGGGTGCCACTCGATCCGCGTCAACGCCCAGAGCGAAGGCTCCTGGGACGAGCAGCGCGACCGCGCCGCCGAGGGGCTCCACCAGCTCTGCCTGCTCGGCGAATCGCGCGGCCTCAACGTCATCGTCGAGAATCACGGAGGGCTCTCCTCCAATGGCAAGTGGCTGGCCCAGACCATCAAGGCCGCCGACCATCCGCGCTGCGGCACGCTTCCCGACTTCGGCAACTTCGATCTCGGTGGCGGCGTGCAGTACGACCGCTACGCGGGCGTCTCGGAACTGATGCCCTTCGCCAAGGGCGTGAGCGCCAAGAGCCACGACTTCAACGAAGCCGGCGACGAGACCGCAACCGACTACGGGAAGATGCTCAGGATCGTGCTCGACGCGGGATACCGCGACCACATCGGTATCGAGTACGAAGGATCGAGGCTGAGCGAGCCCGAGGGAATCAAGGCGACGAAGCGGCTTCTCGTCCGCACGCTGGACGCGCTGCTCCCCGCGACGAAGCAACCCCAGAGCTGAAACCCGCGCGGTGACGCCAGGACGAACTCCGCCCGCGGCCCGACCCCACAAGAGCGACCCTGCGGCCGAAGGCCGCT
>CAYXKH010000292.1:0-3254 GCA_964465255.1 uncultured Isosphaeraceae bacterium | reverse complement strand
TGCCGCCGCCGGTCGGCAGGACCACCAGCGAGTCGCGCCTGGAGATGCCCGCCTCGATCGCTTCACGTTGCAGCGGGCGAAGCGAGTCGTAGCCCCAGTAGCGCTTCACGACGCCCAGAATGGCGAGATGCAACGCATCCTGCATCGAGTCGAGTTGGCCGGGTGCGGTGGTCACACGTGGGAGAGCCCGTGGGCGAGGTCGGCGATCAGATCATCGGTGTGCTCGATGCCCACGCTGAGGCGGACGAGCGTGTCGGAGATGCCGAGCCTGGCCCGGTTCTCTGCCGGAACGGACGCATGGGTCATGATCGCCGGGTGCTCGATCAGGCTCTCGACGCCGCCGAGACTCTCGGCAAGGGCGAAGAGGTGAACGTGCTCGAGGAAGCGGCGGCTCTCGGCGAGTCCACCCTTCAGAAAGATCGTGATCATGCCGCCGAAGGCGGGGACCCCGTCGAGGCGCATCTGCCGAGCTGCAAGCGCGTGCTGCGGATGGCTCGGAAGCCCCGGATAGACGACCCGTTCGACCTTGGGTTGAGTCGCCAGCCAGGTGGCAATCTTCATGGCGCTGTCGCTGTGCTGGCGCATGCGAAGGGCCAGGGTCTTCGCCCCGCGCAGACAGAGATAGGAATCGAAGGGCCCCATGATCGAGCCGACTGCGTTGTGCAGGAAGCGCAGCGTCTCGGCGAGGTCCTTGCGACGGGTCACCAGCAGTCCGCCGACCACATCGCTGTGACCGCCGAGGTACTTGGTGGCGGAGTGCATCACGATGTCGATGCCCAGCTCGAGTGGCCGCTGCAGCATCGGACTGGCGAAGGTGTTGTCGCAGACGGTGATGATGCCGTGGGCCTGGCCGAGCTTGGCGATGGCGTCGAGATCGACCAGCTTCAGCGTCGGATTGGTGGGGGTCTCGACCCAGATCATCTTGATCCGTTGGTCGGGCTTCTGGTCGCGAATCGCGGCCTCGACCCGACCGATGTCGGTCATGTCGAGGTAGGTGGTGCGCAGGTTCATCGAGCGCTCGCGCACGCGGGTGAAGAGCCGGTAGGTGCCGCCGTAGAGATCATCCATCGCCAGCAGCCGATCGCCGCTGTCGAGCAGTTCGAGGCACGTCCCAATCGATGCCAGGCCCGAGGCGAAGGCGAACGACCCGCAGGTGGTGTCGTCGGCTTCGGTGAGCGGGCTTCCTTCGAGCGACGCCATCAGCCGCTCGAATGCGTAGCGGGTCGGGTTGTGGCTTCGCGAATACTCGAAGCCGGCGTGTTCGCCGGGCGAGCGCTGGGCGTAGGTCGAGGAGAGCGAGATGGGAGGCATGACCGCGCCGGTGGTCGGGTCGGGGCGCTGATTGCCGTGGATGGCGAGCGTCGAGAGATGCATGGGTGGGACAGACGATTGGAAATGAGGCGAGGAGGACGGCGGACCGCGCTTACGGAAGCTGCTTGCGCAGAGCGTTGATCAGATCGATCTTGGTGATGAGCCCGAAGAAGACGCCGCCCTCGGCGATGATCGCCACGCGGTCGGCGCGGAAGATCGGCATCAGATCGTTGATCGAGGCCCCGGGGCGAATGGTCTCGAGGCGACTGGTCATGAAGTCGCTCACCGGCTGTCGCGAATTGCCGAGATCGCGACCGAGGGCCACGAGGACGTCGCTCTCGTCGAGGATGCCGACCACGCGATCCTCGCGGTCGACGACGGCCATCTGGCTCACGTCGAACATCCGCATCCGCTTGATGGCCTGGATGATGGGGGTGTCGGGCTGGAGGCAGTAGTCCTGTCGCTCGTCATGGCGCCGGGCAATCAGATCGCGCAGATCGCCATGCTGCTTCCGCTCGATGAAGCCGTGGTCGAGCATCCAGAAGTCGTTGAACATCTTCGACAGGTACTTCGCGCCGCTGTCGCAGATCAGGGTCACGACCCGCTTCGGGGTCTTCTGTTCGCGGCAGTAGCGAAGGGCCGCCGCCAGCAGCGTGCCCACGCTGCTGCCCGCGAGCACGCCCTCCTTGCGCAGGAGCGTTCGCGCGGTGTCGAAGGCCTCGGCGTCGGAGATCGAATAGCCCTTGTTCACCAGGGAGAGATCGAGGATGTCGGGGACGAAGTCCTCGCCGATTCCCTCGACCAGCCACGAGCCCGGCTCGACCTTCCGATTCTCATTGACCAGCGGGGCGAGAATCGATCCCTCGGGGTCGGCCAGAATGATCTCGACCGCCGGATTGTGCTGCCTCAGATAGCGGCCGACACCGGTGACGGTGCCGCCCGAACCGACGCCGGCGACGAAGGCGTCGATCCGACCCTCCATCTGCTGCCAGATCTCCGGTCCGGTGGTGGTGAGGTGGGCGTGAGGGTTCGCGGGATTGCCGAACTGGTTCACATAGAAGCTGTTCGGCGTCTCGCTGGCGAGCCGCGCAGCCATGTCCTGGTAGTACTCGGGGTGCCCCTTGGCGACGTCGCTGCGGGTCAGCACGACCTCGGCGCCCATCGCCCGAAGATGCGAGATCTTCTCGTCGCTCATCTTGTCGGGCATCACCACCTTCATCCGGTAGCCCTTCTGCGAGGCGACCAGGGCAAGAGCGATGCCGGTGTTGCCGGCGGTCGCCTCGATGATCGTCCCGCCGGGCTTCAGCCGACCGTCCCGTTCGGCCGCTTCGACCATGGCGATGGCGATCCGATCCTTGATCGAGTTGCCGGGATTCAGCGACTCCATCTTGACGAAGAGTCGGCACGGTCCGACATCGAGCTGCTTGAGCTCGAGCATCGGGGTGTTCCCGATCATCTCGAGGATGTTGCCGAACACCGGCGCCATGGCGTTGCGAGCGGCGGGCGGATTGGCCGTGGCGGACATGAGTGCGGTTCCCTCCAGTGCGGCGCCGATCACCCGTGCTCGCTCGAACGCAGTTCTCGAGACGAACTCTCGAGACGAGTCCTCGCGACAGGTTCTCGAGACGGGTCCTGACGGATCGCCGGACAGGCGAGGCATGGTACCGTCGCAGGGAACGTCGGCCCGCCGTGCCGCGTTGTGCCCAGAAACCGTGTCTTCCCCGTCCACCGATTCGCCCGTGCTGCTCGCCGCTGGACCTCATGGTCTGGAGCTGCGGTTCGCCGACGATCGGCCTGGTCGCGGCGCCCGTCTCGAGGTCGACTGGTTGCGGCACGCCCTGCGTCACGATCCCGGAGCAATACGGCGAGACCCCCTCATCCGAGCGCTCGGTCGGCGATCAGAGGGGCAGGGAACGGAGACACAAGACTCGCAGGGTCAAGGA
>CAYXKH010000291.1:0-3280 GCA_964465255.1 uncultured Isosphaeraceae bacterium | reverse complement strand
TGAAGCGCATTCGCATGTGGTGGCGTCGTGCGCAGGAGGTTGGTGACCCGGAGGTTCCGGAGAACACGGAGGAAGAGGGAGCGGGGGCGATGCGCAAAGCGAGGACGGCGTCTCTTGGACCGCCGAGCACCAGCTCGGCCAACCGTCCCATGGCGTGAGTTCGACGCAGGAGCCTGACCAGTGAACGTCCGCTCGGCGGTCCCTGGGGGTCACGGAGGACACACCTGGGACCGCACTTGGTGCTCGACGATCCCACGGCGTCCCGAGGCTGTGCTCGGTCGTCTCCGGACCCGCCGTCTGAGCCAGGACGAATCCGTGACTGACGCACCATTGACGACGCCCGGAGCAAAGGTGCTCCGGGCGTCGTCGTGAGTGGTGAGGCGCTGCGTCACGTTTGAATGCGCCAGCGCTTTTGAATGAGCAGCCGATCGGCCTCGAGCGAGACCTCGGCCGCGGATCGTCTTACTCGCACGGCCCCCATTCGCTGAGAAGCAGGCCGAGGTCGGCGCCGTCGACGGTGCCGTCGCCGGTGAGGTCGCCGGGTCCCGAACTGCCCCAGTTCGAGAGGAGGATGCCAAGGTCGCCGCCGGCCACGACGCCGTCGCCGTCGAGATCGGCGGGGCACGGCTGCCCCCCAACCATCCGCACGCCGAAGGAGGAGAGCGCCTGGAACGTCCCGTTACTCGTCGGGCCGACGAAGATCACGTCCGTCCAGGAGAAGAGCGCCCCGCACGTGTTGAAGGCCAGCGTCAGATCGATCGTCGCGACCTCGTTCGGCGCCAGACTGAGCTTGCCGAAGACCGGTTCGCCGGGCGGCAGACCGTTGAGCGAGAGCGGAGTGTCGGTCGAGACCATGTCCGAAGGCATTGCCATGATCTTGAACGGGACGTCGGCGCCGCCGGGGCCGGCGACGATGCGGAAGGAGCCGGTCGCGACGTCGTCGATCTCGACAGCCACGATCCACGGGTCGGGCAGCACGATGATGCCGCAGATGTCCGAGAGGATCGAGCCGGTGGTGGTGCAGGTGGTGTTGTTCGAGAGGTTGGTGAAGGTGACGTCAAAGCAGGCCTGTCCGACGCTGAAGGGACCGGGGACTGTCGCCGTCGAGATCACCGTCGCCTGGCCGCCCGGCGGAACGAAGACCGTGCCGCTCGAAGGCGAGTAGGTGAGCCCGGTGACGGGGCAGTTCCCGTTCTCGGTGATCGTGTACTGGAAGAGCCGACCTGTGGTCGAGTTGTTGACGATCGTCGCGTCGATCTGCGTCGAGAATCCGAAGTTGACGCAGAGCTGTCTGTCCCAGCTCGCATGACACGACGCCTTGCACTTGCCGGCGGAACCCGCCGCATGAAGCGCGGCGATCTCCGCTCCGGAGAGAGCCCGGCAGAAGTACTCGACTTCGTCCATGTCGCCGTTGAACCAGTCGCTCACCCAGACGGCGTTGCCCATCGCAATCGACGCGGGTCCACCGAGGCTCGTCAGGTTGCAGCAGGAGGACGGGAGGGAGCCGGCGGCAACGCCATTGATGTAGAAGGTGACCAGGCGCGGAGATGGACCGCAGCACGCGCTGATGGTGACGGCGACATGGGTCCAGACGCCGACGGGAACTGCTGCTGTCGAAATGGGCGGGCAGCGCTGGCTGTTGCCCTCAAGGATGAGCTGGAGCTGTCCCGTCGACGTGTCGACACCGAAGATCCAGCCACCGTTCGAGAAGTAGTGACTGACGAGGGTCTGAAGTCCGGCGCCTGGCGCCGGCGGAGCTCGCCTGACCCAGAGATCGACGCTGAAAGCGCCGCAACTGACGTTGAGCGTCGCGGTCGGGGGCACCACGACTTCATCGTCGATTCCATCGAAGCGCAGGGCGCCGGCGACCATGCCCGGAATCGGTGTCGGTCCGCCGACGCCAGGCTGATGATTGCCGTCGTTGTTGAAGAGGGTGAGGTCGCTGGAGGTGGTTCCGGCCGACTCGTCGAAGGGCCACCAGCCGCGCATGTCAGGCGGCGGGTCGACGCACGGTGCGACGTCCGGCGCGGTGCACACCTCGATCGAGGCGCTGTAGATGATGCCGCTGCCCCCGCAGCCGAGGTCGCGCTGATAGAGGAAGAGCGTGTTGGTGCCCGAGACCAGGGCGCTCGCGGGAATCACGGTCGTCATGGTCGTCGGGGCGGCAAAGTTGCCGCCCGAGAGCGCCGGCAGCGGCTGCCCGTTGATGTAGCCGCCGATTGGCGACGGATCACCCATCGGATCGCCGAGTCGGTCGTCGACCGCCCAGGTGAGCGTGATGGTGGCGCCGAGGATCGTCGAGCCGCTGATCGTGAAGGGATGCGCGTAGAGGGTCGATTGCGGGGGGAAGCCGAAGGTGTCCGGGCTCGGCCCCGCGCTCCAGTTGATCCATCGAGCCGCGGGATCGGACAGCAGGTTCGGGGTCCAGGGTCCGATGGGAGTGATCACCGTCGCTGCCGGGCCGGATGCAGCGGCCCCGAAGGGCAGACCCGAGCCGAGGTTCAGCGAGGCGTTCGCGCAGACGGGGCCGCCATCGGAGGTGGCGCGAATGGTTGAATCGGACTGGCCTGGAAGCCCGGGCATGCCGCCCACCTGGCCGCTTCGAAGGGTGATGACCTGAAGATCGCCGGGACAGCCGACGTCGCCGGCGTGGGCCGGGCCGGAGTTCGCCAATCCTGCGGCGAGAACGGCGGTGGCGACGGCGACGGCCCCGAGGCTGGTGCGTCCGCGCGACCAGAATCCGAGCGCGACGCAGGGTGATGCGCCCTCTGGCGGTCGAACCGCCCGGCGAGATGGAGTGACGGCAAGGGGCTGGACGAGATGTGGCATGGCGAGCTCTCCCAAAGAGGATGGTGTCCCTGACGGGCAGTTCTTGAAGTCGTCTCCCGGCAGGTCCGGACGATTCGAACGACGACGCAACTCCGGTGACGAGGCGAGTCCGAACCGAAGCACCGCATCAGTACCGCACTGGTACCGCATCGGGGCGGTAGACGGGGTCGAGTTGGACTGTCGATTCGAAGAGTTGCGGCCCCTAAACGGCGTTCCTCGCGCCGACACACGCGCAATCTGGAGGAATGGGGAAGAGGGAGCAGGAAGCAGGAAGCAGAGAGCAGGGGCAGAGAGCAGGGGGCAGGGAGCAAGGAGCAGGGAGCAGGGAGCAGAGAGCGGGAAGCAGGGAGCAGGGGGCCGCAATGGGTTGCACGATTGGATGCGTGCGCGGGGTGGTTGCGCTGTGCAGCGTCACATCGCCCTCTTGGACCGCCGAGCACCAGCTCGGCCA
>CAYXKH010000290.1:0-3290 GCA_964465255.1 uncultured Isosphaeraceae bacterium | reverse complement strand
GATCGGCGCCGCCCGGCACGCGCACGATGGTGGGCTCGACGAAGTGACCCGCGGCAAGCGGCGTGTCGGCGAGGCGCTCCTTCATCCTGGCAATCCCCGCACGACCTCCGCAGAGCACGGTGCAGCCCTGGGCCTCGGCCTCAACGATCGCCGCTTCCATCTGGGCAACGGCCTGGGCTGAAATGAGCGGCCCCATCAGCGTGCCCCTGGCAAGGGGATCGCCGATCGTCACCTGGCGGTAGGTCTCGACGAGCTTCGTGCACAGCTCATCGACGATCTCTCGATGCACGAGCAGGCGGCGAGTCGTGGTGCACCGCTGACCCGCAGTGCCGACAGCCCCGAAGAGCACCGCTCGCGTCACCAGGGATCGGTCGGCGTCGGGCATCACGATGATGGCGTTGTTGCCGCCGAGCTCGAGCAGCGTGCGGCCCAGCCGGGCGCCGACCACTTCCGCGACCCGCCGTCCCATCCGGCAGCTTCCGGTGGCGCTGATCAGCGGAAGGCGCCCATCGGCAATCAGCGGCTCCCCCACCTCCGCGTCGGTGCCGATTGCCAGGGTGAAGAGGTCGCACGGATCCCAGTGCTCTCCGGAAGCCGGCTGGAAGAGTTCCTGTTCGCGCATGACGCCGTGGACCAGTCCGGTCGTGGCCAGGGCAACACCCGGGGCCATCAGGCTCGGCTTCCAGAGCACGGCGTCGCCGCACACCGCCGCCAGCATCGCGTTCCACGCCCACACCGCGACGGGAAAGTTGAAGGCGGTGATCACGCCGATTGTCCCGAGCGGATGCCACTGCTCGTACATCCGATGCCCCGGTCGCTCGCTGTGCATCGCCAGTCCGTAGAGCTGCCTCGAGAGCCCGACCGCGAAGTCGGCGACATCAATGCACTCCTGCACCTCGCCGAGTCCCTCTGCGCGGATCTTCCCGACCTCGCGCGAGACCAGTTCGCCGAGAGCCTCCTGGTCGCGGCGGAAGGCCATCCCGATGCGGCGCACGATCTCGCCGCGAACCGGCACCGGCACCCGTGCCCAGCGGCGCTGCACCTCGATCGACCTCTGGATGGCGATGTCAAGCGACTTCCGGTCGTCGAGCGCCACTTCGACGACCGTGGTGCCGTCGATTGGACTGGTGCTGGTGACGCGGGCCGCAGACGCGCTCGGGGGCCGGCGAACCGGATGCGGAAGCCGCGATGTCGCAGGCGAGGCCGTCGGTGTCGAACTCATGAGCGGAGCGTACTCCGCCGGGCCATCTTTGCCGTTTGTCCGCCGAGGCGCGCACGCCGCCCGTGAAGCCCGGGGGGCGTGGTTACACTCCGCCCTTCGCTGAAGAACCGACCATGACCACTGCCTCGACCACACCTGTGGCGGACGGACCCTTGACCACCCGACCGCAGCCCACCACGTCCCGCCTCACCGCCGCCTACTTCTCGATGGAGATCGGACTGGACCCGAACGTCCCCACCTACGCAGGCGGACTGGGGATCCTCGCGGGAGACTCGATCCGCGCTGGCGCCGACCTCGGGATCAACATGGTCGCCGTCACCCTCCTTCACCGGGAGGGCTACTTCTTCCAGAAGCTCCTTCCCGACGGGTGGCAGGTCGAAGAACCCACCCAGTGGACGCCCAGCGAGCACATGACGCTGCTCGAGCCGACGGTCTCGGTCCAGATCGAGGACCGCACGGTTCAATTGCGCTGCTGGCGCTTCGACGTCCGTGGCGGCAGCGACCACATCGTTCCCGTCTATCTGCTCGACACCGACCTGCCCGCGAACAGTCCGGCCGACCGGCTGATCACCCAGAAGCTCTACGTGAGTGATCCTGCGGGACGGCTGATTCAGGAAGCCGTGCTCGGAATCGGCGGGGTCCGCATGCTTCGGGCCCTGGGCCATCGGGAGATCGCCCACTGCCACATGAACGAGGGCCACGCGGCTCTGCTGGTCCTCGAGCTGCTCCGCGAGGAGGCCGCCGCGAGGAAGACCTCGACCACCGATCCGCTGGTGCTTGCGGCGGTGCGCGAGCGCGGAGTCTTCACCACCCACACTCCCGTCGCTGCCGGACACGACAAGTTCGATCTCGAGCTGGTTCGTCGAGTCGTCGAACCGACGCTGCTCGAGCCGCTGGACGATCCCGCCACGCGGGAGCGCTTCTGCGAAGACAACATGCTGAATCTGACTTTCCTCGGATTCGGCCTGAGCAAGTACATCAACGGCGTCGCGCGGCGTCACGGCGAAGTCTCCCGGGCCCTCTTCGATCGATTCGAGATCGACAGCATCACCAACGGGATCCACACCACCACCTGGGTCAGCAAGTCCTTCGCGGAACTCTTCGACAAGCGCGTCCCCGGCTGGCGCGAGGACAACGCCACGCTGCGACTGGTTCACGGCGTGGCCCTGACCGAAATCCGCCGGGCCCATCGGATGGCCAAGCGGGTGCTGATCGAACTGGTGAACTGGCGCACCAATGCCGGCTTCGACGAGGAGACCTTCACCATCGGGTTCGCCCGCCGGGCCACCGGCTACAAGCGCGCCGAACTCCTGCTTTCGGATCCCAATCGCCTGCGACACATCGCTCGATCGGTCGGTCGGCTGCAACTGGTCTTCGCCGGCAAGGCCCATCCCAACGACGGCGGCGGCAAGGAGATGATCAAGCGGATCGTCGCCGCCTTCGGGAATCTCGTTCCGGACATCGCCGCGGTCTACCTCCCCAACTACGACATGGCCCTGGCCCAGGCGCTGATCCCCGGCGTCGACCTCTGGCTGAACACCCCGCAGCCGCCGCTCGAAGCGTCGGGCACCAGCGGCATGAAGGCGGCGCTGAACGGCGTGCCCAGCCTGAGCACGCTCGACGGCTGGTGGCTCGAAGGGCACATCGAGAACGTCACCGGCTGGGCGATCGGCCGCGACTCGTGGACCCCCGCGGGAAGCGTCGATCAGCACGCCGGCGCCGACGCGGAGCGCAACGCGGCCGATGCGTCGTCGCTCTACGACAAGCTCGAGCACACCATCATGCCCATGTTCTACCGCGACCCCGAAGCGTTCGCGGCCATCATGCGAAGCTCAATCGCCATCAACGGCGCCTTCTTCACGACGCAGCGGATGATGCAGCAGTATGTGGTGAGGGCGTACCTCGCGTAGCGAAGGGCGGGGGGCAGTGGGCAGGGAAAGATCGCAGTGGGTTGCCCGTTTGAGCGCGTGCGCTGCATCGGAACGTGCGCTGCGCCGGGACTCCGCGCACGTTCCCATTTGTGCAACCCATTGCTGCTCCCTGCTCCCTGCTCCCTGCTCCCTGCTCC
>CAYXKH010000289.1:0-3329 GCA_964465255.1 uncultured Isosphaeraceae bacterium | reverse complement strand
CTTCACGCCCCCAGCTTCGAACCAACTCCCCCCCGGACCTCCGCCATGTTCAGCCCACAGCTTTCCACGCAGCAGCTTCTCGAGCACGCCAACAACCTTCTTCGCAGCGGCCGACATGCGGCGGCGGTCGATGTCTTCCGGCAGTTGCTGAGGGCGATGCCGAACAATCCCGAACTGCTCTCGAGGCTCGGATCCTCGCTGAACCAGATCGGCCAGACGACCGAGGCGCGGCAGCACATCGAGCGGGCCATCCGGCTCTCCCCGAATCAGGCGATGTTCCACCACGATCTCTCCTCGACGTTCCGCCGCGAAGGGAAGTGGAAGCAGGCCGAAGAGGCAATCGACAAGGCCCTCAAGCTGGCGCCCAGGCATCCGACCTTCACCGCCGCCAAGGCCGAGCTGGCGTTCCTTCAGGGCGATTCCGAGAAGGCTCTGCGGATCCTTCAGCCGGTGCGCGGGGCCGCCGGTGACACGCCGTCGATTGCCATGCTCTTCTCGTCGCTCGCGCCGCGCATCGGCGCGGAGCAGGAGGCGGCCGATGCCCTGCGCAAGCTGATCGGTCGCACCGATCTCCCCTCGCCGCTGCGGCTGCGCCTCTTCTTCTCGCTGAGCTTCGTGCTCGATCAGATGGGCGACTTCGACGGCGCCTGGGAGGCCGCGCGGCTCGGCAACGTGCTCAAGAACGACAAGTGGGATGCAGAGCGTCACACCGCCGCCGTCGATGCGGCCATCGCCGCCTGGACGCCCGAGGCGTTCGCCAAGGCGCCTTCCGCGCCGCTCGACGGCTCATCGGCGGTGGTGATCGTCGGGATGCCGCGATCGGGACTCGGTCTGGTGGCCAGCACGCTGGCGATGCTCCCCGACTCGGGGCTGGGCGGCGAACAGAACGATCTGCTGAACGCCGCCCGTGAACTCGAGGGTCTGACGGCCGGCGGGGCACCGCTCTTCTCCAAGCCTGCGGAACTCACCGAAGCGACGCTGACCGAGCGAGGCGCGGCCTACCTGACGCGGCTGCGGACGCTGCGGCCCGACACCGCGCTCATCAGCGACCGTTCGCCGATGAACTTCCTCAATCTGGCCCTGATTGCCAAGATGCTTCCCGGGGCCACGATCATCAACTGCACCCGCGACGCCCGCGACAGCGCCGTCGCCTGCCACATGTATCTCTTCAGCGGCAACTTCCCCTTCATGTCGAACCTCGCCGCCCTGGGCAGCTTCATCCGCGACAGCGAGCGGCTTCGCGCCCATTGGCGTTCCCTGCTCGGACCGCGAATGATCGACGTCGCTTACGAGGATCTCCTCGCCCGACCCGAGGCGGCGGTGCGCAAGCTGGTCGAGTCGACGGGTCGTCCCTTCGTCGATGCGTGCCTCACCCCGGCCCGCGATTGGGTCCAGACCATCACGCTCCCGAGCGGCTCCATGCGCGACCTCGTCCCCGACGGCCGCGTCGGGATTGTGAGGGATTACGCGAAGTTCCTAGACGCGTGACGAGGCGGGAGTCGGGGGAAGGGATCAGGAATGGGGGATCAGGAATGAGGAACGAGGAATGAGGAATGAGGACGTTGGTGACGTTTCGACGCGTCTTGTGCCTGCCCGCCTAACGCAGGCAGGCAAAGGACGCATCGAGCCGTCGAGCGGGTCCTCATTCCTCATTCCTACTTCCTGCTTCCTCATCCCCACTCCGCAAGCAGCACTCCGAGATCCGCGCCGTCGACCGTACCGCTGCCATCAAGATCGCCGGGGCCTGAGGTGCCCCATGCGGCGAGAAGAATGCCGAGATCGGCGCCGTCGACGATGCCGTCCTGATTGAGGTCGGCCGCCTCGAAGCTGGGGGCGCACTCGATGGTGGCCACGTAGCGATTGCCGAAGAAGCCGGGCTCGGTCTCGGGGTCCTTGTCGGGACAGGGAACGCCACTGTGCATGGGGCGCACGGTGGTGGCGCTCGAGAAGACCACGTACCACTCGCCGGGGGGCAGGTCGATTGCAAAGGTCCCGCTCGTGCACGCCTCGGTCGACGCGTTGGCAATCGATTGGGTGCGGCTGCACGGACCGCGAACGATGATCACCTCGGCCGGGAACTCCGGGGTGAGGCTGATGGTCACCGTTGTCGCGACTTCGAGAGTCAGCGCGTACCAGTCGGTGTCGCGCGGTGCTCGGGTCGACCCGGTCCCGGTGATGACTGCGCCACAGGCAACTGGCAGGTATGCCGGTTCGGCCATGTTGCAGCCGTCGTTCAGCCGCTCGGTGCACAGCTCGACCTCGGCGACTGCCTCCTTCGGAATGGTCACCACGCACGGAGTGGCGTCGCAGAAGGTCAGCGCTTCCGTCACGCACCAGGGGTCCCAGGGGCCGTAGCAGCAGAATGGGTCGAACCTGCACGTGGCGTTGCAGCACGCTTCGTCGATGCAGGCGGTCGTCAGGTGGGGGGTGAAACAGTCCTCTTCGCCGGGACAGGGAATGTCGTCGCACTCGCTCTTGGCCAGTTCCACGCAGAAGGCGTCCCAGGTGGTGTCGCAGCAGGAGGGGGCGATGGTGCAGACCACGCCGCAGCACTCGATGCCGAAGCAGCCCGGGGTCTCATGCACTTCGTCGCAGGGGCCGGCGCCGGGCCCGCACTGGGCGTGGGCTGAAGCGCTGAGCGCGGCCTGCACCGCCAACGCGCAGAGCGACCAGGCCAGCACTCGCGAGCGGAGAAGTCGAGGAAGGGTGATCTTCACGGCAGTGCCCCCAGCGAGAGTCCGAGGTCGTCGGTCGAGATCACCCCATCACGGGAGCGATCGTGAATCGGGAGGCGCGGCATCACCCCGCGCGGGCCCTGTCCCGCGGGGTGAAGGCGAAGGAGCGTCGGCGTCTCGAGTGGGCCGCGCACTCCGTCGGCGCGGCCGCCGGCGAGACCGCCCGACGCCGGCGATTGCGAGATCAACTCGTTCCTCAGCACGCCGATCCGATTGCTCGGGGCCTCGGCGTAGATCAGATCGAGGTCGCCATCGCCATCGATGTCGAGTGGGCGTATCGCCCGCACGAAGCTGCCCGCGTCAATCACCTGGGGTGGTCCGAAGGCGAGCTCTCCTCCTCCGGCGATCCCCGACAGGCCGAGATTCTCCGAGAGCGAGATCGGCCCCGGCAGTCCGTAGCCGATGGCCACGTCGAGATCGCCGTCGTTGTCGAGATCGCCGAGCGCCGGGATCCAGGAGATCGCATTGAACTCGCTCGGGAAGCTGATCGGATCACCGAAGGTTCCGGTCGAACCGCCACTCCCGTTGAGCAGGATGCCGAAGCGCTGCGTCACGGCGAAGCCCATGATCCACGAGGAGACGATGTCGACATCG
>CAYXKH010000288.1:0-3336 GCA_964465255.1 uncultured Isosphaeraceae bacterium | reverse complement strand
GGGGGGTATTCGTGCGTGTCCAGTTTGGGGGTATTCGTGCGTGTCCAGTTTGGGGGTATGTCCAGTTTGAGGGTATGTCCAGTTCGGGGGTATGTCCTCCAGTTCGGGGGTACCAGTTCGGG
Source organism: uncultured Isosphaeraceae bacterium (assembly GCA_964465255.1). Classification (GTDB taxonomy): domain Bacteria; phylum Planctomycetota; class Phycisphaerae; order Phycisphaerales; family SM1A02; genus CAYXKH01. Next base: position 3,214 of record CAYXKH010000288.1, on the reverse strand, counting down.
GATAAGGCGGACAGGCCGCGACGTCCTTGATCGCAGTGTCCAGTGCTGGCGCAGTGCGGATGCACGGTGACGCTATGGTCGCCCAGGTATCCAGCGGCACGCACGCCATGAGCATCATCGGCACCGAGGTGCCCCAATCACCTCCTTCGCGACCTGGAATCGGACCAGTTCTCTCTGCCCGCTCCAGCCGCTGGATCCTGGCACTGATCGTCGTCGCGCTCGCGTCGTTTCCGTTCATTGGAGCCCGCGGCATCTGGGAGCCTGATGAGGGGAGATACACCGCGGTTGCGCTCGAGATGCTGCGATCGCGAGACTGGGTTCATCCAGCGCTCAATCACGAGCAGCCGCACTTCACCAAGCCGCCGATCACGTACTGGTCGATTGCGGGATCGGTCGCCCTCCTCGGGCGATCCGAAGCGGCGGTCCGACTGCCAAGCGCACTCGCCTTCGGTCTGACCGCCTTCGCAGTCGGAGCCATCGCCGCGAGAATCAGCCGTGGGCGGGGAATCGCATCGACGGTGATCTATGCGACCGCGACTCTGCCGTTCATCGCGGCGAATCTGGTGACGACCGACACGCTCCTGACGCTCTTCGTCACGGTCGCTGTGCTGATGTTCGTGCGCGGATGGCGGCGATTCGACGCGCTGCCGGAAGCCGGCTGTCGTCGCCTTGCGCTGATTGGGATGTGGGGATCGTTCGGCATCGCGTTCCTCACCAAGGGGCCGCCTGCGCTCCTGATGCTGCTGCCAATCGTGGCCGTGGTGTGGCGCTTCGATGGCCCTCGACACGTGGCGAGACTCTTCAATCCGTTTGGAGTTCTCACGTTCGTGATGGTGGGCGGATCGTGGTTCGCGTTCGTGGTCGTCAAGGATCCCGCGCTGGCGACCTACTTCTTTCAGCATGAGCTTTATGGACGAGCCTTCACCAGCGAGCACCATCGGAACTCGGAGTGGTACATGGCTTTCATGTATCCGCTGATCATGCTCGGCGGACTCCTGCCGTGGTCGCTCGGCTGGCTCTCGCGCCGCGCGAGAGGCTGGCACCGGGGCCTTTGGTCCGATCCGGCGCGGCTGCTGCTGGCGCTGTGGGTGACGCTCCCGCTCTTCGTGTTCATGCTCGTCCAGTCGCGGATGCCGCTCTACGTGCTGCCGCTCGCAGCACCGCTGGCCATCGCTTCGGCGCGTCTCGAATCGCTCGAATGGCTGACTCGTCCTGGCTCGTGGCGAGCGATTCTGACATTCGTTCTCGTCCTGTTGAGTGTCCGATTCGGCAGCGGAGTCATCACCTCCTCGCGCGATGCACGAGCGCTGGCCGAGCGGCTGGCAGTCTCCCCGGACGTCGACGAGATCGGTTTCGTTGACGCTCGAGCCCGTTACGGGTTGACGCTCTACACCGGGATCCCTGTTGAGCAGCTGTATCTCTCCGAGTCCCACCTGGGTGAGACGCTTGAGGCGGAACTGGTGTCGGGTCCGCATCGGTCGCTCGCTCTGGTCTATCGACCCGAGCTGCGCGGCGTCATTCTGGACATCGTTCGATTGGGCGGCTGGCGCGTGGGTCGGATTGATACTCACGCCGACGAGGAGCTCGCCTACATCACGCGGTCGGACGCGGAGGGATCAATCGATTCGACACCGCCGATTGACGCCGGTCGAAGCGATCAGTCCGGCGCTGTACCGAGCATCGCTCGCTTGCCCTCGTAGTACGTGGCGAGGCCTCTTCGCTGCGGAGGGCTGAACCTCCCGCCCCATCGCTTCAGACCAGGCTCGCGGCGCTGCTCCGCGCGACGAGGCGGGACCCGATGGGTCCCGACGGCCACGCACGTGTGGCTCCCGCTGCTCGAGGTTTGTGCGTGTCCAGTTCGGGTGGCTTCCCGACTTTCGTGCGGGTCCAGTTCGGGGGTATTCATGCGTGTCCAGTTCCGTGCGTGTGCGTGTCCAGTTCCGGGCGGAGTTCCGGGCGTTCCCCGATGTTCATGCGTGTCCAGTTCGGGCGGCTCAGTTCGGGTGCATCCATTCCAGTTCGGGTGCAGTTGCGGCGGCTACCCTCGCCGACGCCGCGCACAGTTCCAGTTCGTGGGGACTTGACTCAGGCCGCTCGGGGGTGGAACCGAGGACGAGCTGGACGTCGGCGAGAAACGGGAGGCTCAATATGGCAATGGTTCATGCGTCCAGCGCCCACCGCAACAGTCAGGCGGGTGGTGCGCGCCGATTCGTCGGCATCGTCGTGCTCCTCGTCGCTGCGGGCGCGGCGGTGCTCATTTGGTGGGGGCGGCTTGCCCGGGAACGCGGCGACGTTGTCGTCGCCTTCGTCCAGCAGCTTGCGTCGTCTGCGACACCGGCGGGCGGGGAGGGAGTCAGCGAGGCCGCGGCGCGGACGACGCTCAGCGCGGTCTCCCGAAACGCGGCAGCCGGGATCACGATTCGCGTCGAGCGGGGCGACGTGCCCGAGGGCGACGGACTCGCCACGCACATCGCCGTCGTCACCAGCGACATCGGGGACCAGATCGTGCTTCGAATCGTCTGCGATCCTGGCGGAACATGTCGCGTGCTCGCGGTGCTTGGGGAGCCGAGGGCCGATCCGAACGCGGCGATCCAACGACGCCCCGCTCCTTCGCAGATCGATCGGCCGGGAATCCCGCGATAGCGACCGCGACTACTCGACGTTCGTGCGTGTCCAGTTCGGGCGCACGCCACGGGCGATTCGTTGACGCTCACGGTGCGGGTGTCCAGTTCGGGTGTCCAGTTCGGGTGCCCGGTTCGGGTGCCCGGTTCGGGTGCCCGGTTCGGGTGCATGGATGCCACGGTCGGCTTGTCCGACCGTGCATTGGGTGCCGATTGCGCGTTGTGCTCGCGCGGGGGACGGAGGCACGGCTGCCAAGCCAGCCGTGGCATCCAGGATCTCGACTCTCCGTGGAGCACTCTGGACACGGACAGGGGTCCCAACGGACACGCACGTGGGGGCACCCACTGCTCGACGTTCGGGCGTGTCCAGATCAGCCACGTCGAGTTCGGGTGGGCACGAGTTTCGTGCGTGTCCAGTTCAGGTGCCCCAGTTCGGGTGCCCGGGTTCCCGCGAGTTCCGTGCGTGTCCAGTTCGGGGGGTGCGCGGGGTGAGTTCCGTGCGTGTCCAGTTCAGGTGATCCCGGGTGCCCCCAGTTCGGGTGCCCCAGTTCGGGTGCCCGGGTTCCCGCGAGTTCCGTGCGTGTCCAGTTCGG
>CAYXKH010000287.1:0-3361 GCA_964465255.1 uncultured Isosphaeraceae bacterium | reverse complement strand
GGACGCAGATCGGACCGTGACGCGTGCCGCGACCCCGACTCCGACTCCGACCGCAACCCCGGTCGCGACCCGGACCACGACCCGGACCACGACCGCGCCCCAGCCGGTGCGCGCGCACGCGTCCCGTCCGACCTCCCTACGCGCATCGAGTCCGGCTTCGCCGCCCTCACCGTCGTCGGCCCGCTCGACTTTTCGCTCGTCGGCATCCTCGCCAGACTGTCGGGGGCGCTGGCCGAGGCGCAGGTTCCCGTCTTCGTCCTGTCGACCTTCGACACCGATATCCTGCTCGTTCCCGCGTCGCGGGCGACGGCGGCGTTTGACGCCCTGCGCGTGGTTGCGGAGTTGGATCCGCCGCCGGCGACCATCGAGTCACGAACGTGAGCGACGTGCGGACGGCGCCGACACAATCAGAGGAGTGAGCCTCCACATGGATGGGCAGATGGCTGGACCACAACCAGACCAGCCGGGCAAGTCGGGGTCGCCGAAGTCGGGGTCGCCCAAGTCGGGGCCACCCAGACCGGAGCGGCGGATCGACGCCGATGACGACTTCGCCAGGCTCCATGAGCGCGGCAAGCTCCATCGGATCGAGCGGGGGCCCGAGTCGGAGCCGTACGACATTCACACCGACGTCATTCGAGCGCCGGCACTTCCGGGCGAAGTCGCGGCGCTACCCACGGTCGATCGGGCCATCGATGTCGTCGCCGCTGATCTCCTGGTCCAGGCCCTCAACTGCATCCGCACCTTCGGCGACTTCCACCTGGCCCTCTCCGGCGGTCGCTCGCCCGTGCCGCTGTACGAGCGGCTGATGTACGACCCCAACTACCGCTCGCTGCCGTGGCAGAAGACGCATCTCTGGATCGTCGACGAGCCGCGGGTGCCGTTCACCGATCCGCGCAGCTCGTTTCGATTGATCCGCGAGACGATCGTCGACCACTCCGACATTCCCCCGCAGCAGGTCCATCCGATCTTTCCAATCGGCGATGCCCCCGATGAGGCGTACGAAGCGGTGCTGCGCGAGGTCCTCGCGTGGCGCGAGAAGGGCCAGGACCGGCTCGACTTCGTGCTGCTCGGTGTCGGCGAGGACGGTTCGACCGCCGGACTCGCCCCGCACACGCGGCTTCTCAACTCGAGGCGCGGCGACGCCCGACAGCTCGTGGGCGTGGCCCGCGCGCCCGAAGTTGCCGAGCCGGGTCGGGTGACCATGACCCCGGCGCTGATCAACGCGTCGCGATTCGTTGCGGTGCTGGCATTTGGTGCGGAGAAGCGCGCGGCGGTGGCGCGGATTGCCGGCGGGCACGAGCCGACCGAGGCTCTGCCGCTCAAGGCGATCCGGCCGACCGGCGGAACACTCAAGTGGTACCTCGACGCGGCGGCTGCGGGGGCGACGGCGCCTGAGGCGTAGCACGGCGGAGCAGTCGCGACTGCTGCGCGGCCGGCGCTTGGACGGAGATCGCCCTCGACGCGTGTGAGCACGGGAGTCGGATCTCAAGCCGAGCCCCCTCATTGGTCCGCTGACGCGTGAAGAGTGGACCAAGCTCCACCTGCGTCACGCGGAACTGCACTTCTCATTCATGACGTGAGGCGGCGTCGGCGATGCTCGCGAGCCGGCTCCTCCGTGTCACTTCTGCTGTCCGCGAATGTGTTTGGAACACGGAGGACACGGAGGACACGGAGGGCACGGACAACTCGGAAAACACGGCGGACACGGCGGAGGCAGCGGAGGAAGAGGGACGGCCATCAATCAAACAGGCCCCCGGCCCCTGCAGTCACTCAGTCGATCGGGGGCTCGGTGTCCTTGAGATCGTCATCGCCTGAACCCCCTTGGGTTGCGAGAAAGTCGCGCAGCAACTCCGCGGCGGCGAGGGCGTCGCGCAGGGCTTTCTTCTGGCCGTGGGTGCGGCCGCTCCGGGCCATGGCCTGGTCGGCGGCGAAGCTGGTGAGGCGCTCGTCCTGGAAGTGCACGGGAAGGGCGGTGGCGCGAGCGATCTCGGCGGCGAAGCCGCGGACGCGGCGGGCCGAGGGGCCCTCGGTGCCGTCCATGTTGATTGGGAGCCCGACGACCAGGGCACCCGGGCCATGTTCTTCGACCGCCTTGCGAATCCCCGCGAGAAGCAGTGGGCCCTGGGCCGCTTCGATCGTGTCGACCGGCGAGACGAATCGGGTCTGGTCGTCGCCGACGGCGAGACCGGTGCGCTTCCCTCCGAGATCGATGGCCATGTAGCGCATGCGAAACGCGTTCAGCGTTGGGTCAGCGAAGAGTCAGCGAAGAGTCGGCGGGACCAGACCGGCCATCTCCTTGACCCGCTCGGCCTGATCGGCAGGACAGATGAGGGTGGCGTCGGCGGTTCGGATGATGATCAGGTTCTCGCAGCCGATTGTGGTGATGGTGTGCTGGGGATCGTCGGAGACGGCCAGCACGTTGCGACTGCCGAGATGGACGGCGTTGGCGTTCGAGCGGTTGCCGTACTCGTCGGGCAGGAGCGTCTCGCCATAGCTCGGCCAGCTTCCGACATCGCACCAGTTCACACTCATCGGGACGGTGAAGACGCCCACCTGCGAGTCCATGGCGGCCGGTTCCATCAGGGCGAAATCGACGCTTGTCTTCGGAAGCGTCGGGTAGACAGCCTCAAGCACGCGCACCCGATCGGGCGAGTTCCAGGCCGACTGGATGCGGCGAAGGCCGTCGTGCGACTCAGGCTTGAAGCGTCCCAGCGACTTCATCACCGTCGCGGCCGAGAACACGAACATGCCGCTGTTCCAGCCGAAGCGACCCGAAGCGACGTACTCGCGGGCCTTCTCGAGAGGCGGCTTCTCGACGAAGCGGGTGGCCCGAAACGCGCCCTCGAAGCCGGGCACGGCGGCGCCGCGCTCGACGTAGCCGAAGCCGCTTGCGGCATGATCGGGCACGATCGAGAAGGTGACCAGGCGGTTGGGGTCCTCCTCGACCAGTCGGAAGCCGAGATCGAGGGCCCGCAGGAACTCGGCGTGCGGCTCGATCAGATGATCGGCGGTGAGGACGGCGAAGATCGCGGACGGATCGCGGGCTTCGAGGACCGCTGCTGCAAGACCGACGGCATTGACGGTATCGCGCCCCATCGGCTCGCCGAGGTACTGCTCGTCGTCGAGGTCGGGCAACGCGGCGCGGATGGCGGCGCGATGGCGCTCCGCGGCGCAGATGAAGCGATGCGATGACGGGACCAGACCCTCGAGCCGCGCCGCAGCGATCTCGATCAGGGAGCGCGGGCGACCCTCGACCCGGATGAAGGGCAGGAGCTGCTTCGGCCGCCCGGCGCGGCTCATCGGCCAGAGTCGGGTGCCGGCGCCGCCGGCGATGATGGTGGCGAAACGCATGAGGGAGGGG
>CAYXKH010000286.1:0-3362 GCA_964465255.1 uncultured Isosphaeraceae bacterium | reverse complement strand
CTCGCGCCCGCCCTCACCTCTGCCCAGATCGGTGACGGCTTCGCCTCGACGGCGGAGTTCGCCCTGAGCTACGAACTGCTGGCCGCGCTCGCCTCGAGCGACAGCGTCACGCTCTACCTCAACGTCGCGGACGCCGCCGGCGCGGTCGCCTCCTCGTCGGCCACCATCGAACTGCTCTCGCCGAATCTGCTGGCCACGGTCACGGCGGCGCCGACCGATGGCTTCGTCGGCACGAGTGCCGGCGTGAGCTGGAGCGTCAGCAACGACGGCGACATCGCCGCCGTCGGCCCGTGGTCGGATCGCGTCTTCATCTCAAGCGACCCGGTCTTCGACGGAAGCGACACGCCGCTGGCGACGCTGCCCTCGCCGCCGACGCTTGTCAGCGGGATGTCCTACGAGCGAACCACCCAGGTCCTGCTTCCGGCGCTTCCCGGCAGCTACTGGATCATCGTCGTCGCCGACTTCGCCAATGGCGTCTTCGAAGCCGGCAGCGAGGCGGACAACGCCGCGGCCTCCGCGCCGCCGCTGGTACTTCTGCCGAGTCCCAAGCCCGACCTGATCGTGAGCGCGGTGGCCACGCCGTCGCCAAGTGCGCCAGGACAGGCAGTCGAAGTGTCGTGGACGGTCGTCAATCAAGGGCAGATCGCCGCACCCGGCGGCTGGGTCGAGCGGGTCCATGCCTCCTCCGACGGCGCCATCGGCAGCGACGTTCTGCTCGGCGAGTTCGGCTTCGTCGACACGCTCGAGGTCGGCGCCTCGATCGTGCGCACCAGGACCGTGACCGCTCCGGCGATCCCCGCCGGCTACCGGCTGGTCGCGTGCGTCGACACCAGCAACGTGCTGGTCGAGACGGTCGAGAACAACAACTGCGGCATCGCCGCCGACCTGACCGACGTCATCCTTCCGGATCTCACGGTGGTCGGCGTGGCGGCACCGCCGGATGCGACTGCGGATGCAAAGGTCGAGATCGCCTGGTCGGTGAGCAACGACGGCGCGGTCTCGTCGGTTGGCACCTGGGTCGATGCGCTCTATCTCTCGAGCGATCAGGTCGTGGGCGGGGACACGCTGCTTGGAAGCAAGCTGCGGACGACGCCGCTCGGTGCAGGCAGCAGCTATTCGACGTCGCTCCCGGTGACCATCCCCGGCACGCTCGAGGGAGCGGTCTGGATCTACGTGGTCACCGATGCGCTCGATGCCATCCTCGAAGAGCCGATTGCCAACAACTCGGCATTCGCGGACAACGCGACTGAGATCGTGCAGCCTCCGCGGCCGAATCTGGTCGCCTCGACGATCGTGGTTCCGGGCGACGGTCTGGTCGGCGCCCCGGTCTCGGTCAGCTACTCGGTGACCAACTCGGGAGACGCAGTCGCCAACGGCGCCTGGACCGACCGGGTCTTCGCGGTGCCGGTCGGCGGCGGCGCCGAACTGATCCTCGGGGACGCGGTGGTCGGTGGTCCGCTGGTTCTCGGCGGCGAGTACTCCCGCACGGTCAACTCGCAGTACCCGCTCGTGCCTGGGGCGTACACGATCAAGGTGCGACTCGACCGAGCGAACACGCTCAACGAAGGACTGGTCGGTGGTGAGGATGACAACATCTCCGCCTCGGACAGCGACTTCGTCGCCGAGAACTACCTCGTGACCGCGCAGACGGCATTCGAGGCCGGCCCGGGTCCCGTGCCGGTGATCATCAATGGTGAAGCCCTGCTGCGAAGCTCGAACCAACCGCTGGCGAACGTGCCGGTGGTGATCGGCGTGAGTCTGCAGGGCACGCAGCGCGTGCTCTCGACGACGACCAACGGGTCGGGCGCCTACACGGTGGTCTTCAATCCGCTTCCCAACGAAGCCGGGCTCTACTCGATCTCGGCCGGCGCCCCTGGCTCGCTGCCCGGTGCGATCCAGGACCAGTTCACGCTCTACGGCATGAAGGCATCGCCGTCGTCGACAAGCGTCACCGTCTATCCGAACCTCGGCGCGGTGAACGGTTCGCTGACGCTCGCCAACCTCGGCGACGTGCCGCTGACTGGGATCTCGGTCGATGTGGCCGGCGTTCCCTCGGGCGTCGAACTCTCCTTCAACCCGCCGAGCACCGAGTTGGCGCCCCTCCAGTCGCTGGTGATCCCGTTCTCGGCGAACGCCACCGGCAGCGGCTTCGGTGCGTCGCCGGCGACCGTCACCTTCTCGAGCGATCAGGGGGCGCTCACGGCGTCGACGGTGAACATCACCGTGCAGCCGCCGGCGGCGGCGCTGGTGGCCACGCCTGCGAATCTCTCGACCACGATGCTCCTGCCGAAGGGCCCGGGTCAGTCGACGCAGACATTGCTCGAGTTCGTGGTGAAGAACGTGGGCGCAGGCACCGCCCCGAATGCGACGGTGTCGATCCCTCCGGTTCCCTGGCTCTCGCTCGCCTCGCCCGCGAATCTCGGCGATCTCGAACCCGGTGAACAGGCCACGATCGTGCTTCTGGCCACGCCGCCGAGCGATCTGCCAATTGGCCCGTACAGCGGCACGCTTCTCATCCAGGCCGACAACACCTTCAAGACCGTCTCCTGGCAGTTCCTCGCGGTGTCGTCCGCCGAGGGCTCGCTGATCGTCGAAGCCACGGACGAGTTCACCTATTACGGCGAAGGTGCGCCGATGGTGCAGGGCGCCTTCATCGAAGTGCGCGATGCCTTCACCAACGAAGTGGTCGCCAGCGCAACCACGCAGCTCGACGGTGTCGTCGCCTTCGAGGGCCTCCCTTCGAGCTTCTACAAGATCACCGCGGTGGCCCCGGCGCACGGCGGCTTCACCGGCACGATCTTCCTGCCTGCGAACGACGACACCACGGTCACGGCGTTCCTGCCGGCCCAGGTGGTCTCGTACTCCTGGACCGTGGTGCCCACGTCGATCATCGAGCAGTATCAGATCATCATCGATCTGACCTTCGCGACGAACGTGCCGGCCCCGGTCATCACCGTCGAACCGGCCTATCTGGACATCGAAGCGGCACTCGGCGGGGCCGCGGTCACCCAGGTTGATTACACCATCACCAACCACGGACTGATCACCGCGGACAACGTGCGACTCGCGCTCGCCGACCATCCGCGCTACAAGCTGACGCCGCTGGTTGGTCAGGTCGGCGATCTGGCGGGGAACTCGTCGGTGGTCGTTCCCGTGGTGATCGAGGATCTGTGGGCCGATGGAGGCATCGCCGGCGATCCCTGCGCCAAAATCGTGCTCCAGACGTTCTACGACCTCTTCTGCAATCAACTGAACACCTACGAGGTGCCGGTGGTCATCCATGTGCCCGGCTGCCCGCTTCCCCCGGCATCAGGTGGCGGTGGCGGTGGAGCGCACCAACCTGGCCACCGCCACCGAGGAGG
>CAYXKH010000285.1:0-3378 GCA_964465255.1 uncultured Isosphaeraceae bacterium | reverse complement strand
CGAGGGCGAGCTCGCCCTCGAGAGCGCCGACGCCAACCGCGCGTATTCATGGGCCTCGCTTCGGCAGACCAGCGTGCGCAGCGGCTGGGTGAATCCCGACTCCTTCGAGCAGGCGTATCGACTGCATCGGCTGCTGCTGGAGACGGCGCCGTACTTCCTCTCGATCAGCCCGCTCGACATCGACCACCTCGATCTCGTCTTCGGCTTCGATCTCGAGGCCGAGCGGAACCGTGACCAGGTGGTCTTCGATGCCCTCTTCGCCGACTCGCCGCTCGCCGGGCTTCTCGAGGGCCCGGGCGAATCGATCCTCGAAGCCCAGCCCTTCCTCGGCATCACCCTCGATGCCCCGCCCTCCGGAGAAGGGACGCTTCAGGCCTTCGTCGAGGTGAAGACTCGCCCCAAGCCCGACGAGCTGCATGGACTGGAGTCGCTGCAGGACCCAATCAGCGTCTATCTGACGCTGCGACGGGTCGGCGGACTGCGCACTCTGGAAGAGAGCGCTGCGGTCTTCGCAACCCTCGCGGCGCACGCCGAGCGACTCGCCGACAGCCGCGTGATCCCCAACGTGCTTGCCCCGATCCATGCGGTCCTCTACGGCGGACGCTGAGCGCCCGCCGTCGTCGCAGCCCCGGTCGCCAACGGGCGGCGGCGCGTCGACGGACCGTCGTCGGGCCTTCAGCCGATCTATCCTCCGCCTGTGGATCTCAACTGGTCGGTTCTGACCCCCGTCATCAGCGCAGTCGATCGAAAGGACGAGTCGACCGCGTCGCACACCGCCCGCGTTGCCCTGTACACCCAGGCGCTCGCCGAAGCCAACGAACTCGACCAGCCGACCGTGCAGCGGCTCATGCAGGCCGCACTTCTGCACGACATCGGGAAGATCGACATCCCCGAGTCCATCCTGCGCAAGCCCGGACCGCTCACCGACGAGGAGTTCGCAGTCATGCGGGCTCACACGATTCTGGGCCACGCCAAGCTGATCGAGTTGGGCATCGATGACGAGATCGCACTGCATCTCGTGCGCTCGCACCACGAGCGAATCGACGGCTCCGGCTATCCCGACAACCTCTCCGGCGAGGACATCCCGATGGCCGCCCGCTTCTTCGCGGTGATCGACACGTTCGATGCCATGACCTCGACACGACCCTACCGGCGCGATGTCGGACCCGCCGCGGCCGAACGGGCACTCGTGGAACTCAACGCGAAGTCGGGCCTTTGGTACTGGCCGCAGGCGGTCGAGAAGTTCACCGAGCTCTACCGCAGCGGGCAGATCGGCTGGATCCTCCAGCACCTCAACGATGGCGGAGCGGCGGACGGCTCGATCGACGCCCCCTCGCCGCTCGATGTTCTCGCCCTTCGCCAGACCCTCCGGGCCTGAGCGTCGCCTCCCTCGGAGTGCAACCGACGCGACGTCGGCCGCTATCCCGTCTGGGCCCCTCGGCACCAGCACATTCACCTGCACATGCTGACCTCCCTGCTGATCTTGCTGCCGATGTCTCTTCCGATGTATGGGCCGATCTGTGGGCCGAGCGGAGCCGCCCCTGCCGAGAGCGATCTCGATCAAAGCCTCGCGATTCTCGACGGGCTCGCCGAGCAGACGCTCGGACTGGTCGCCCGGGACGACGAACTCGGGGCCGTGCTTGAGGACCTTCAGGCCCGCATGACCACGCCGGTGCGCATCGAGTGGGAGGCGCTTGCGAGTCTTCAGATCAAGCCGAACACCAAGGTGACGCTTCGTGTCCCCGATGGCTCGGTTCGCGATGTTCTCGCGGCGATCATGCTGGCCATTGCGCCCGAGTACGAGACACCGGTCTTCGATGTCGGCGGTGGCCACGTCGTGATCACCACCGTCGAGGGCGCGGCCCGATTGCGGCAGACCGATGTCTACGACCTTCGCGGCCTGCTCGGCGACAACCGCGCCGAAGAGGCCCTGCGCAGCTCGCTCGAACGACGCGATGAGCGAACCCACGACGCGACTCCGCCCCCAGACGACAGGCCAGACGACAGGCCAGACGACAGGCCAGACGACAGGCCAGACGTCAAGCCAGACGCGGACGCGGCGGCAGCGGCGCCGGATGCCGCCGTGAGGGAGCCGCTGACCCGCGCCGGCCGACTGGTCTCGATGCTGATCGAGCATGTCGACCCCGAGGCATGGCTCGCCGCCGGAGGCTCGCGCGGACGCGTCGACGAGCGCGACGGAATCATGTACGTGACGGCGGCGCCGCGCATCCATCTCCAGCTTCGAAAGCTGCTCGACCAGCTTCAGGTCCTCCACCCGCGAGGCGCCGCAATCGAAGCAACGCTGGTTCGACTTCCGGCGACGCAGCTCGAACATCTGCGGCGCCGCCACGAGAGCGCCTCGCTCCTTCTCGGCGAGAACATCCTCCGCAGCGCTGGAGCCGAACGGCTCTGGTCGAGGAGCGGCATGACCCGCTTCGGCGAGATTCTCGAGATCTCGACCGTCGGCGCCGGCGCCACCAAGGAGGCCCCGGTCGACGGTGCCGAGCTCACCCTTCTGGCCAAGCCGACTCTCGACGCCGACGGTTCGGCGATTTCCATGCGGGTCGAGTTTCGGCAGTTCGACGGCACGACCCGCAACGTCGCCACGTCGACGGCCTCGACGCCGGTTCGGGGGGCCACGCTGCTGCTCGAGCTCGGGGAGGACGGCGGAAAGGACGGTGCGGCGAGGGCGACTGTCCTCGTGATCCTCGTCCGCGGAGCCTGAATAGCCCCGGGAATTGCCCGGTGAACGCCTCCTCGCCGCCCCGGATGGCCGCTCCGGCGGCACCCCTCACGTCGCCCTCCCCCTCGCTCCTGGGGGGCCGTGCTGCTACACTCGCCCCCTTTCCCAAAGCGGCCCCGCGCCCCCCGGCGCTGGATGGCCCCTCTGGGAGCGAGTAGGACGTTGACCCCGCGAGCTGGCCCCAAGAGCTCCACCCAAGAGCTCCACCCAAGAGCTTCCCCCAAGAGCTTCCCCCAAGAGCTGGCCCCAAGAGCTCCCCGAAGACTGGATCCGCCATGACGACTGCGAATGCGACTGCGACTGCGACCGCCCCGACCCTGACCGTGACTCCGCTGAAGACCGCGACCTATCGGATCGCGGTCATGCCTCGCAACGCCTCCGCGGTGAAGACCATTCAGCGGCTCATGCGGCTCCAGCCCCAGATCCAGCGCGGTCTGACCAAGCTCTCCAAGCGCCGCCAGCGCGATCTGAACGACGTGCACCAGCGCGGCGGTCGCCTGTGGACCAGCCGCATCAAGGTGACCAAGCTGGTCACGCCGCAGGTCGGCGCCACCTTCAAGGTTCGCATCACCCCGCAGATCGTTCCCGACATCAGCAGCGTCGCGAAGTATCTGGAAGCTGTGTGATGTTGAGCG
>CAYXKH010000284.1:0-3389 GCA_964465255.1 uncultured Isosphaeraceae bacterium | reverse complement strand
CAGGCTCGGTCGCGGCGTGCGCCCTCTTGATTCGCGGAAGTGGTCGTTTCTCGAAGAGATCACGGGCCGCCTGAATCAGAGAGGGCAGGGGGCGATATGCCTCCTCCGACAGGAAGCGATCGATCGGAATCGGCGGGAGCGACGCGTCGGCCTCGAGTTCCTTGAGCAACTCGTCGATCGCGTCGCGACCAATCACATGCACTTCGGCACGACGTCCGTGGCGACCCTTGGCACGAGTTGCCACGAGTACAGCGTCGACCGGTCGACCTTCGCACTCCCGGTGATAGCACCGAAGATCGCGCGCGTACGCCGAGACCTGGTCGAGATCGGCAAGCCCGGGTTGACTGCGGCCCTTGAACTCGATCACGACGACGCGTGGCCCGTGAAGCACGATCGCGTCGATCCGCCTCGACTCGAACGGAACTCGGTACTCGAGGATGACCTCGTCCCGTTCCGCCACCCGATCCCGCGCAACGAGTTGGCCTGATTGGTGCTGCAGAATTGCAATCGAGTCATCCCACGCTCTCACCTGTCCAGGACCGGCGTCGGGGATGAATCGCTCGAGGCGCTCACGGATAGAGACGACGGTGGAGCCACGGAGGTGGTAGACGGTGCCAGACCAGCCGTGGGTGCGGCTTGGGCGTTCGGGTTGGCTTGGAGTTGGATTGGTCACGATGGGGACCTCGTTGCTTGCTCAGCGGGTGGGGTCGGGTCGCGCTCGTCGGCCAGCGCACATCCTGTGAGGACGGCTTCGACGGGCCTCTTCCAGTCGCTGGTATACCGACACGCGATCGCGGCCGCTCATTGTCGTGGCATGCAGGGACGGCGCGTGCGCGAGCGGTGCCGAGGTGCTGCCCCGTCCGACCTCCGACGACCCTCACCCTCCGCCGTTCGACTCGCTGCGCTCGTCTCACGGCTCCTCCCTCTCCCGCGGCGCTGCGCTGGCGGGAGAGGGGATGGATCCGGCGCGGGGGTGACGAGTCCCAATTGAGGGTGGCACCCAAAGGTCTGCCGCCGACGCGCATCCACGATTGGTGCCCGTGCGCGAACGAGGGTCGGACAAGCCGATCGTGGCATGCAGGGGACGGCGCGTGCGCGGGCGGTGCCGGGGTGCTGCGCCGTCCGACTTCCGACGACCCTCACCCTCCGCCGTTCGACTCGCTGCGCTCGTCTCACGGCTCCTCCCTCTCCCGCGGCGCTGCGCTGGCGGGAGAGGGGATGCGATGCTCTTACCCCCCGTCGGCTTCGCCGACGATCACGCCTCCACCCCACACATCGCCATCGCCCGCTTGGCGATCTCGGCGTGGTTGAGGCCGCAGTAGCGGAGGATGTCGTCTTCCGTGAGGCAGCTCTTGGGGATGCGGCGCACGAACATCTGGTCGATGGTGAAGGCGTCGCCGGCCTGGGCGCAGGCGTCGGCGACGGCGGAGCCGATGCCGCCGCTGTAGTTGTCCTCGACGGTGAGGATGTTGCCGCCGTTCTGGTTGGCCAGATCGAGGAGGTCGTCCGCGTCGAAGGGGATCGAGTAGAGGTCGACCAGCGTGGCGTCGATGCCGGCCTTGTCGAGCAGGTCGATGGCCTTGTTGCACTCGTGGACCATGTAGCCGGCGGAGATCACCAGAAGATCCTTGCCGCGGTTGAGCACTTCGAACTTGCCGAGGTTGAAGACGGTCGAGTCGTCGTAGAGGAACTCGACCTCGGGCCGCAGCGTGCGCATGTAGCAGACGCCCTGGTACTCGGCCATGACCAGGGTGAGGGCGTACGCCGCGAAGGCATCGGAAGGCTGGAGGATGAAGCAGCCGGGGTTGCCGCGGTGGTCGCGGATGCTGGCGAAGGCTCGGAACCAGGCGACGTCGGGAAGCGACATCTGGCTGGGGCCATCGGCGGCGAGGGTCACGCCGGCGTGCGAGCCGACGATCTTGAGATTGGCGCCGGAGTTGATTGCCATCTCGATCTGGTCGTAGCCGCGAGTGGCGAACTTGGCGAAGGTCGAGCAGAAGGGAATCTTGCCGGCGGCCGAGAGACCGGCGCCGACCGAGTACATGTTCTGCTCGGCGATCTTGCACTCGATGTATCGATTGGCCAGCACGCGGTCGTTGGCGAACCACTCCGCGAAGGTCGAGTTCTTGACGTCGGCGTCGAGGGCCACGACGTCGGGATTGGCGTGTCCGAGCACGCGCAGGGCAAGTCCGTACGCCTTGCGGGTGGCGAACTTGCCGGTGGCGAGCACGCTGGCCATGTCGTACTTCTTCATGGCCTGCGAGAAGCTGGGCATGTCGGTCGAGGTGTCGGCCGGCTCGGTCCACTCCGCGGGAACGTCGATGGTGAGGGCGTCACCCGCAAGCGCCGAGGTGAGGCCGACGCGCATGGCGTCGAGTTCCTCGTGGGCCTGCTGAAGCTTGTCGCCGGTCGCGGGCTTGCCGTGCCAGCCGCCGCCCTGAAGGGATGCGGCGCCCCAGCCCTTGATGGTCCTGGCGACGACCGCCATCGGCGCATCAGTGGGCGTGAGCTTGGCGAAGCGATCGAATGCAGCGCGGATTGCCTTGGGGTCGTGACCGTCGATGATGACTGCGGTCAGACCGAACGCCTCGAGCTTCCTGGCGAGGACTTCGATCGACTGCTGCGGCGAGACCTTGTCGGCCTGGCCGTATCCGTTGCAGTTGAAGATCGGCAGCACGTTGGTGAGGCGGCGATCGACGAGGAGATCGAGCGCCTCCCAGTTCTGGCCCTCGCGTGCTTCACCGTCGCCGATGATGCAGTAGATCCGCTTGTCCATCCCGTCGATGCGGGCGGCGGCGCCGAGTCCGACGGCAACCGAGAGACCCTGTCCGAGCGAACCGGTGGCGGCATCGAAGAAGGGGAAGCCCTCCATCGGATTGGGATGACCATCGATCATCGACGAAGCCTTGCGGAGGCTCATCGCGTCTTCCTTGGTCATCGGCCGGAGGTTGTTCGGGTCCTTGCCGATGCCCACGCCGAGGTCGGCGCAGGCGGCATAGATGATGGGAACGGCGTGGCCCTCGGAGAGGACCAGGCGATCCGAGGTCGGATAGCGGGGGAGCTCGGGAGCCCAGCGCATCGCGTGGTACATGAGCACCGTCACGATCTGGCCGAGGCTCAGGGCAGAGGTCGGATGCCCGCTGCCGGCGGCAGCGCACATGTCGAGAGCGAGGTGGTCGAGCTTGATCGCCTGGGCGTGGACGGCAGCTTCGAATGACATGGGACGGAGTCTCCGGGAAAACTTTCAGCGGCGTGAACACCACCGCGACGGCGTCGCGGGTCCCACGCTCGCTCGTGTGGTGTCCCGTCGATCCCGGCCCAGTGGTCCCGCCTGAACGGCGAAGAGAAGTAGTATCGGGCGGGGGGCGGAGGTTCGCAACGGGGGGAGG
>CAYXKH010000283.1:0-3406 GCA_964465255.1 uncultured Isosphaeraceae bacterium | reverse complement strand
CCCGCGGGGCTCTGCCCCGCGCGGCGTACGAAAGCGAGTGTCGGCCCGGAGGGCCCAACGGAGCGCTCAAGTCGGCACACGCGCCCGGTCAGCCCGCGGGGCTCTGCCCCGCGCGGCGTACGAAAGCGAGTGTCGGCCCGGAGGGCCCAACGGAGCGCTCAAGTCGGCACACGCGCCCGGTCAGCCCGCGGGGCTCTGCCCCGCGCGGCGTACGAAAGCGAGTGTCGGCCCGGAGGGCCGAACGGAGCGCTCAAACAACTCAGCTCCAGTTCGAAAGCATATCGCCGAGGTCGGAACCGTCGACGATGCCGTCGCCGTTGAGGTCGGCGTTGGCGTCATCGGTGCCCCAGAGCGAGAGCAGCTCGCCGAGGTCGGAACCGTCGACGATGCAGTCGCCGTTGAGGTCGCCGAGCGGGGCGATCTGGGAGATGTCGAAGGTGATCTCGTCGCCGTCGGTGGAGTTGCCGGCACCATCGGTGGCGGTGACGAAGTAGGTCACCTCGCCCGCACCCATCGGCGGGATCTGGCCGCGCCAGATGCTGTTGCCCGCCCACTTCATGGGGACGGACTGCGGATCGCCGCCATCGACGCTGTACTTGAGGACGAATGTGCCACGGTAGAAGCCGCGATCGCTGCTATGGCTGTCGTACACCACGGTGCGGACCGTGAAGGGCCCGGCCTCGCCGCCGCACTTCCCGAGCTCGACCGAAGTGACCTGCTCGGTCTTGATGACCTTCGGTCCGATCGTGTCGACCGGACCGGTGGTGTTGATATAGATCTTGTTGGTGAACGCGCCGCTCTCGCCCTGGGCGGTGACGACGTCGAGTCGACCATCGCCGTTGTAGTCGGCGACCTCGAGGTCGAGCGTCGCGTCGCCGACCGCCGGCAGGATTGCGGCCACCAGGGTGAAGAGGAACCCTGGATCGGACGCCACGCCGCCGTTGTTGCGGAAGACCCGCTCCGAGCTGCCGAGGGAGCCGACCATGTAGTCGAGATCGCCGTCGTTGTCGTAGTCGATGAACTTGCTGTCGTTGTCGTCGATTGCGGTGTTGGGCGAGATCTCGGAGGAGATGTTCGTCCACACCCCGGGCATGTTGTTCTGGAGAAGGAGCTCGCTGCCTCCCTGGATCGAGATCAGATCCATGTCGCCATCACCGTCGATGTCGCCGAAGTCGTAGGAGTAGGTCGAGCCGCCGCCGGGAATGACCGAGTTGGTGAAGACGCCGGCACCGTTGTTGAGCCAGAGCTTGCTGACACCAGCTCGGCTGCCGATGTGGATGTCGATATCGAGATCGCCGTCGACGTCGGCGAAGATGCAGTCCTGCTGGTCGGCGATGTTGCCGGCAGGAATGTTCGTGGCGGTGACGTTGGTGTAGACGCCCGCGCCGTTGTTGAGGAACAGCCGGGGCTGTCCCGAACCGAAGCGGTTGGCGGCGCCGCTGTTGCAGAAGAAGAGATCGAGGTCGCCGTCGTTGTCGACGTCGCCGAACTGGGCTCGGGCGCTGCTCATCAGAAGCACCGGGAGCCGCGTCGCGGTCTCGTTGGTGAAGGCGCCGTTGCCGTTGTTGATCATCAGCAGCGGCTGCTTGTTGAAGTCCTGGGCAAGGACGAGGTCCTGATCACCGTCGCCGTCGCAATCGCCGGCCTCCACGCCGCGGAACCACCCGGTGACACCGGGGATGCGGGCGTCGGTCTCGTCGGCGAACTTCGCCGCGGGTTCATTGATCCGATTCACCCAGATGCGGGGCTTGAGGGCCGCGCCTTGGGCGTTGTAGCCCTGTCCGTTGGCCCAGATGATGTCGAGGTCGCCGTCGCCGTCGATGTCGACCGAAGTCAACTGGTTGGAGTACTCGGTGTTGATCAGTCCGGCGAACAGAGTTGCGGTCTGCTGGATGAACTGCTGGGCTGATGCCAGCCCGGCGATCGAGAGCGCCGCAAGGGCGCTGCTGATGTGGATGGAGCGAAATGACACCGTCTGATCTCCTCTGGGTACGGACACTGGGGCCGCCGCCGAATCACGGGGCGAGCTCTGGGAATGGGATGGCGTGAACGACGATTCCGACTGCTCCCGGATTCATGCCGGGCGGCGTGCGAGCAGTGTCGAGAGACACCGCCAGTCGTCGGCCGACCGCTCGGGACCAGTTCAACTCCTCCGCCACGCTCAGGGAGCAGGATACCGGCGAGCCGCGCCGGAACAAGAACAGTGCACGCGGAACTGCCTCCTTCGCCGACCCCATCCGGCCATGCGCCCCGGGCCGACCCGAGGGGTCTGGACCCTCGGTCCCGTGGTCCCGATTACACTCGCCCCATGTTCTCAGCCCTCGCGCCGGCGTTCCGATCCGTCCCACTCCGTGCTGCAATCGCCGGGTTTGCGCTGCTGGTCGCAGGCGCTGGACTCGCCGCGTGCTCGAGCACCACGATTGCCGTCAAGGAGGCGTTCGGCATCAGCAAGCGCGAGCAGCTCGTCGCCCGGGTCGAGGATGCCCGCGACCAGCAGAACGAGGCCAAGGAACAGTTTGCCTCGGCTCTCGACGAGTTCCTCGCGGTGACCGGGAGCGGCGGCACCGAGCTCGAAGCTCGTTATCGGAAGCTCACCAAGGCCTTCGAGGCCAGCGAGTCGCAGGCCAAGGCGGTGAGCGCCCGCATCCGCGACGTTGAAGCCGTTTCGGCCAAGCTCTTCGGCGAGTGGGAGCGGGAGCTCGAGGAGTACACCAGCGACTCGCTCCGCGCCAGCAGTCAGGCACAGCTCGATGAGACCAGGACCCAGTACACAAAGCTGGTCGGAGTCATGCGCGGCGCCGAGAGCAAGATGCAACCGGTCCTGGCGGCATTCCGCGATCAGGTGCTCTTCCTCAAGCACAACCTGAACGCCCAGGCGATCTCGTCGCTGGGCAACACCGCGGGGCAGATCGAAAGCGACGTGACCCGCCTCATCGCCGAGATGGAAGCATCGATCGACGAAGCCGATTCCTTCATCCGCCAGATGGGGTGAGCGCGGCGCGAGCGAGCGGCGCGCGGGTTGAGTAGCGCGGCAACGTTGTGTGTGCCGCCGCCGCCCCGCGAGGGGTCCGGGGAACACCTCCCTCCCCTCTTTCTTCATATCGCTTCGCAGATCCCCGCGTCGGCCTGTTCTCGGCCCCGCAGCCGAGTGGCACGACTTTCGCATTGACCGGAACCGGCACGATGTTTGCGTCGAATCTCTCGACGTTCCGATGACGGCAACCTGCACGGGTCCCGACATCCGAACAACGACGTTTTCTGGATGGAGAGAGATGGGCGGACCTGGAAGCTCCGCCCCCCTGTCGGGACCGACGAAGGACGAAAGACGAAGGTGAGGGATGAGGGTGAGGGTGAGGGTGGGGGACGATGACGAGGACGAACGCCGAGGGTGAAGGCCGAGGGTGAA
>CAYXKH010000282.1:0-3416 GCA_964465255.1 uncultured Isosphaeraceae bacterium | reverse complement strand
CCGAACGGAGCGCTCTAAATACTTCGGCCCGGAGGGCCGAACGGAGCGCTCAAAACAATCACCGCGACAACGGCGCGTCGAGCAGGGCCACTGGTTCGGTCGGGGCCGTGACCACGTCGCTCTCGCGGACCGGGCTGAAGCGACTGCCGACCAGCGGGATCCGATGATTCGGATTGGGCTGCGTGGGCATGAGCCGGGCGCCGAAGTAGATCAGGCCGAAGCAGGCCAGCGAGACCGCCCACATCCATGACTGGGCGCCGAAGTAGATCACCACCGAGGTCGCCAGCACGAGGACGAGGCCGATGGGGATCAGCGAGGTCCATGAGAGCTTCATCAACTGGTCGTAGCGCAGACGGGGGATCGTCCAGCGGATGGCCATGTCGAGGAAGATCACCAGGAAGACCTTGAAGCACATCACGCCGACCTGAAGCAGGATGATCGGAAGACTCGTTCCCTCGCTGGGGCCGGGAAGGTCGGGGCCGACGCCGAAGGGATTGAGCGACCACCCGCCGAGGAAGAGCAGCGCGAAGAGCGCTCCGCCCGTGATCATGTGGGCGTACTCGGCGAGGAAGAAGAGCGCGAAGCGCATCGACGAGTACTCGGTGTGATAGCCGCCGACGAGCTCCTGCTCGCACTCCGCCAGATCGAACGGGGCGCGGTTGGCTTCGGCGAGCCGGCAGATGTAATAGAGGATGGCGGCGACCGGGGTCTGGAGAATGAACCAGCCCATCTGGCTCTGCCGCTCGATCAGTTCATACGGATCGACGGTGCCGGCGAGCAGGATCACCGCGAGCAGGGCGAGGCCCAGCGGGATCTCGTAGGTGATCATCTGGGCGCTGGCCCGGAGCCCGCCGAAGAAGGAGTACTTGCTGTTGCTCGCCCATCCGCCGAGGGCGACGCCGTACACCCCGAGAGCACCGACCGCGAGGATGTAGATGATCCCGATGTTGACCTGGGCGCCGACGATGCGGACCACTTCGCCGTCGACTCCGAGGGTCGAGGCCAGACCGAAGGGCAGCGTCGAGAGATCGAACGAACCGCCCCAGGGGATCACCGCGAAGCCGATCAGGGCCGGGATCACCATCACCATCGGGGCCAGGGTGAACATCGCCTTGTCGACGTTCGGCGGGGTGTAGTCCTCCTTGAGGAGGAACTTGAGTCCGTCGGCAATCGGCTGGAGCAGTCCGAAGGGGCCGACCCGGTTCGGTCCGCAGCGGTCCTGCATCCACGCGCTCTGCTTCCTTTCGAGCCAGATGCAGTAGGCGCAGCCGACGAGGATCACGTGGATCATCGTGACGATCGTGATGACCGAGGCCACCAACTGCGGGGTGACGAATTCCGGGAGATACGACGTGAGCGCGGACATGGGAGTCGGGATGGTACCGATGGGACCCGACCGCCGTCGACGGCCGCAGCGGCCCCCTGGTCCTCGTTGAGCAGCCACGCCGCCCAAGCAAAAGCCCGCCTTCGAGAGCAGCCCCGGGGACGCTCAAGCCCAGTTCGGCAGCGGCACGCCGGCGGAGGCGGCGCAGGCGAGGAGCGCGGGGGACGAGAATGCGAGCGCGGCGTGGCAGGTGCGTGAACGAACGAATGCCGACGGTGATGCGTGGCTGGACATGTGAGTTCTCCCGCGCCCCGTATGTCGAGGAGGGGGGCGCTGGTTTACGGAACGGTCGCCTTCCCCAATCAGACCGACGCCAGCTCGCTCTTCTCGATGGTCCGCGGAACCCGAGCCAGGTTCGGGAAGTAGTCCTGGATCGCGGTGACGCCCCAGGTTCCGGCGCGCAGCGCCGCAATGGCCTGCACGCTGGCCTTGGCGCCTGCGATGGTCGTGATCATGGGGATGCCGGTGCGGACGGCGGTGGCCCGGAGGCGGCCCTCGTCGGTGTCGCCACCGGTGCGGGTGGGAGTGTTGATGATCAGGTTGATCTCGCCGTTGGTGATCCGATCGAGAATGTTGGGTCGGGCGCCTTCCGAGATCTTCGGCACCAGATTGGTCCGCACGCTGTAGGACTCGAGCAGTTCCCAGGTGCCCTTGGTGGTGTGCACGACGAAGCCCATCGAGACGAGCTGTCGGGCGATGTCGACGCAGTGCGGCTTGTCGCTGTCGCGCACCGAGAGGAAGACTTCGCCGGAGATTGGAAGCTGGACGCCGGCAGCCATCTGGGCCTTGGCGAAGGCGAGAGGCAGCGAGCGATCGGCACCCATCACTTCGCCGGTCGAGCGCATCTCGGGTCCGAGGACCACGTCGACGCCGGGGAACTTGGCGAAGGGGAAGACCGACTCCTTCACGGCGTAGAAGCCGGCATCGGGGACCTCCTTGACCCCGCACTGATCGAGACTCGCACCCATCATGACCTTGGCGGCGAAGCGCGGCCACGCCACACCCTTGGCCTTGGAGATGAACGGCGCCGTGCGCGAGGCTCGCGGATTCACCTCGAGCACGTAGAGCGATTCGTCCTTGATGGCCATCTGCACATTCATCAGGCCCCGGACCTTGAGGCGCTCGGCGAGCCTGCGGGCGGCGCGGCGAGCCTCGTCGACCAGGCCGCGCGGCAGCGAGAACGGCGGGGCGATGGCGGTGGAGTCGCCGGAGTGGATGCCGGCTTCCTCGATGTGTTCCATCACGCCGCAGACGATGGCGCGGGGAGGATCGCTCGAGAGGCGGATCTGCCTGGCGCTGGTGGCCTCGTCGGGCGTGAAGTCGGCGACCACGTCGACGTCGAGCTCGATCGCCTCCGAGAGGAACTTGTCGATGAGAACCGGGGCGTCGGCGAGATCCGAGGCCTTCACCGCGTTGGTCACGTACTTGCGCAGCGAGGCCTGGTCGAAGCAGGTCTCCATGCCGCGGCCGCCGAGGACATAGCTCGGGCGCACCAGCACGGGGTAGCCGATCCGCTCGGCGATCTCGACCGCCTCCTCCAGCGAGCGGGCGATGCCGCTGGGCGTCTGTCGCAGACCGAGTTCGTCGAGCATGGCTCGGAACTGGTCGCGATCCTCGGCCAGATCGATGGACGCGAGTCCGGTTCCAATCAGCGGTACTCCCGCCGCGACCAGGCCGTGGGCGAGATTGAGCGGTGTCTGTCCGCCGAACTGCACGATGCAGCCGACGACGTGACCGCCACGACTGGGAACGTCGATGCCGCCGCCGTTCAGCCGCTCGACGACGTTGAGCACGTCTTCGAGCGTCAGCGGTTCGAAGAAGAGGAGATCGGAGGTGTCGAAGTCGGTGCTGACCGTCTCGGGATTCGAGTTGATCATCACCGACTCGTACCCCATCTCGCCGGCGGCGAAGGCGGCCTGGCAGCAGCAGTAGTCGAACTCGATGCCCTGGCCGATCCGGTTGGGACCACCGCCGAGAATGACGATCTTCTCGCGGGGGGTGACGCGGATTTCGTCTTGTTTGAGCGCTCCGT
>CAYXKH010000281.1:0-3475 GCA_964465255.1 uncultured Isosphaeraceae bacterium | reverse complement strand
CGCGGGGGTGGTGCGCGGGGGGACGGAAGAGGGAAGAGGGAAGAGGGATCAGGAATGAGCAGTGGGTTGCACGGACGGCGCGGGCGCGGGGTGCGATATTTTGCACACAGACCCTTTGACAGGTTCTGCGCGGGGGGCGGTCCGTTCGCGAGTCACGCGAGCGGGAGCACGCTCCTGCTACTCGCTCCAGGCTGCGAGGACGACTCCGAGGTCGGCCCCGTCCACCACGCACTCTCCAGTCAGGTCCTCGGGACAGGCCACGCAGGAGTCGCAGGCCCCAATCCGCACACGACGCCTCCTCCCGCTACTCGCCCCACATGCCGAGCAGCATGCCGAGATCGGCGCCGCCGACGACACCGTCGCCATCGAGATCGGCATCGCAGGCACCCTTTTCCGGGCAGGGTCCCCAGGCCGCGAGGAGGAGGCCGAGATCACCGCCGGAGATCTCGCAGTCGCCGTCCAGATCGGCCTGTCGGCCGGGCTCCACGACGAAGGAGTAGATACCGGTCGCGCCGTTCGAGCCGGAGACGCTGATGGTGTAGAGGCCGGCGGCGAGATGGGTGAATCGACCGGGGTTCCCCACGCAGTTGGCGGGATCCTCAAAGAGCGTGGCTCCCTCGGGCGTGGAAGCGCTCCATTGCAGCGAACAGGACGAACTGCTCAGCTCGACCACGCACACGTCGGCATCCTCATCGAGCATCAGGAGGTAGACATCGACCGACCCGCTCATCTCGATCGAGCCCGCGCCGGCGGCCGGCATCCCTTCCGAGACGATTTCGTCCACGCCGATCTCGAACACCTGCGGTGGGTTCACCAGCAGCGTCCTGAAGCTGTAGGCCCCGAATGCTCCATTGGATCCCTGGACGACGAGTTGATGAATGCCGCTCGTGGCGATTGAGATCTCGCCGGGATCGCTCACGCAGATCGCGCCATCGATGAAGATGGTGGCGCCGTTGGGATCGATCAGACGCCATGTGATTCCGCACCCGCCTGACAGCTCGTCGAAGTAGACAAGCTGCCCGGCCGACAGCGCAATCGTGTACTCGTCGATTGCTCCCGGCTCCTCCAGCACGCCGGCGCCGAGCGCCGGAGATCCCGACGCGACCGTCTCGCCGAGCGCGAGTGCGAACGACTGGGGAGCCTCGAGTGACCAGAGCCGGAAGGAATAGGTGCCGGTGGTGCCGCTCGGGGCACTCACCACGAACGACCACTCCCCGGTCTCGTCGAGAATCCGTGCAGCGGGATCGCCGGTGCAGAAGGCGCCGTCGACGAAGAGCACCGCTCCGGAGGGACTGAACGCCGTCCACTTGAGCGCGCAGTTCCCGGCGATCTCATCAACGTAGATCGCCGCCCCGGCTTCGACCTCGAGGGTGTAGATGTCAATTGAGCCGGGCTCTTCGAGTCGACCGGCTCCAGCCGCGGGCACGCCGTTGGAGATCGTCTGCTCCAGTTCAATGGCGAACTCCTGCGGTTCCTCGAGCTGCCAGAGGATGAACGAGTAGGCCCCGACCGACGCCCCGGTCCCGACCACGGTCACGGTGTAGGTCCCGGGGATCAGGAGCTCGCGCGGGCCGGGCGAAGCGACGCATATCGCGAAGTCGAAGAAGACCGTCGCACCGCGGGGATCGGTCATGGACCAGTGAAACGCACACGAGCCTTGCAGTTCCTGGGCGAAGATTGCGAGCGGGCGGGTGATCTCGAGCGTGTAGGTATCGCTGCCGCCGGCAACCTCGATGAAGCCGGCGCCGGGACCAGGCACGCCGTTCGAGACCACCTGCTCGAGACCGATTGCAAACTGGTCGGCGCGGGCGGTGCTGGAGAGAAGCGCCAGCGCGAGGGCGAGGGCGACAGTGATGGCGTGGACGTGCGTCATGATTCGGGTCGAGACTAGCGAAACCCGGGTGCCGGGGATAGACCATGTCGCCCCGTTCAGGTCGATCCGGTCGACACAAAGGCCGAACGTCCCAAAACTCGGCTTCGTCGCGGCGGTCATCGTCCACTCCTGCCGCCGCGCATCTGCTCGAACAGCCGCACCATGTTGAAGCTGCTCGCCGCCGCGGCCCCGGAATGAGTGAGTCGACGAGCGACCGCGGGCGTGATGTCGAGCGGGGTCAGGGCTGTACCGAAGCGGTCGCCCGATCTCCACTCACCGCGGCGCCGATTCCGCCCGCGGTGGCGCCGGGCGGGTCCACTCGACATCCGCAACCCAGAGCTGGCTGGTGCCGCCCTCGCCGCGCTGGCTGGTCCACATCATGGTCCTGCCATCGCTGGTGAAGGCCGGCAGCACATCGGCGCCGTCGGCGTGGGTGATTCGCCGCGCTCCGGTGCCGTAGCGCATCGGTCCGGGGCTCGCCGGAGTGTTGGGGGCGATCGAGCCGGGGTCGGCGTCGAGGAGGAAGACCTCGTAGTTGCGGTGACTCACTTCACTCGTTCCGTAGACGAGCGAGCGACCATCGGGATGCCAGAACGGGCACCAGTTGACGTGCGGATTGCTGGTGAGCTGATGCTCGCGAGCGATGCCGAGGATTCCACCGTCCGCGTCCGGCGCGAAGCGCAGATCGGCGACGAAGAGCTGAAGCAGATTGTCTCCGTTGCGGTCGCTGCGCCAGCAGATGCGCCGACCGTCGGGCGAGAAGAACGGACCGCCGTCGTAGCCCGGCGCGGTGACCAAGGGCGTGGTCACGCCCTTGATCAGATCGTGAACGAAGAGGTCGCCCTGGTTGCTCTCGAGCGAGCAGTAGAGGAGAAAGCGTCCGTCGGGGCTGAGCGAGCACTCGGCCATGTACGCGCCGACATGCGCGACGATCGTCTTGAGCGACTCCGGCGAAGCGTCGGCCGTGCGCAGATCGACCTGCACGATCCGCATCTCGGGGGGGAACATCCAGCGATAGCGCCCCGTGCCGCGCTGGAATCCCGGCGGCGTGGCCTCGGTGGGCGAGCTCACGGTCGAGCCGAAGATCACCAGATTGGGATCGGTCGGATGGAACCAGCCGCAGGTGTTTGCGGAGCCCTTCGGACTCAAGCGACGATCGTTGGACAACCCTGTGATCCGCCCGTTGGCGTCGCGGACCACGTCGGCGACGAACATCGCGTAGAAGTCCTCGGGCACCGTTTCGCCCGGGGCCACTTCGACCGCCTGGAAGACGACCTTGGTTCCATCCGGCGAGAAGTAGGACTCGCCCGCCTTGATGTAGCGATCGGGGAAGGTGAGCTGAAGCTGATTCGAGAGCAGGTTCTCTTCTGCGGCACGCCAGTCGATTGGGGCCGGTCGAGATTCCGCCGCAGTGGCGCTGCCACGGTGCGGTGCGTCCTCGCGGGTGCCGGCGGACGGATCGCGCGGCCGTGTCGGCGTGCCGGCGGGGCGGGCCCCGGAGGCGCTGGTCGCCACCACGGGAGAGTCGCTGGTCGGGGCCGATGTCGACTGCGACACTGCCAGGCCGTGCGAGCCCAGAACACCGAGTGGAACACCGAGCGG
>CAYXKH010000280.1:1424-3481 GCA_964465255.1 uncultured Isosphaeraceae bacterium | reverse complement strand
TTGGTTTCGGCGACGAGATCGGCGGACATGCCCTTCTCGTCGATGGCCCGCGGCGTCGGAACGTGGGCGGCGACATGCTGGCAGATGCCGGTGGCGATGTCGGCCGGCATTGCCCCGTTCCACTGGAGCAGGACGGCGAGCTTGCCGTCGTGGTGGATGTACTGACCGAAGGAGCCGCCCTCGAGCACCTCGCCGCGGGCCAGCGAGATGTTCTCGCCGGTAGTGATGCGGAGGTCGTCGATGCGGGCGGTCATGGCGGCGTCGGCAGCGATCGGCCCCGCCTTGTGCGCGAGGGCAATGGTGGCGACGTCGGCGGCCATCTTGCGGAAGTTCTCGTTGCGGGCGGTGAAGTCGGTTTCGGCGCGGAGCTCGACCACGACCGCCTTGGCGCCCTGGGTGGTGATGGCCACGCAGCCCTCGCCGGCAGCGCGATCGACGCGGGTATCCATCTTGCCCTTGAGTCGCTCGCGCAGGAGGGTCTCGGCGGCCTTCATGTCGCCGTTGGCTTCCGCCAGAGCGCTCTTGCACTCCATGATTCCGAGTCCGGTGCGCTGCCGGAGGGTCATCGCGTCCTTTGCGCTCACATTGCTGGTCTGCATGGCAATTCGCTCACGTGAAATGCGGGGCGCCGGGGGCGCCCCGCGGGGTGGTCTGGTCGTTCGAACTCATGATCCCGTCGCCGAAGAGCGGCGACGCCTGATGTCACACTTGGACGTCCGATGGGGCGTCACTGGCCTGCGGCGGCCGGGCTGCCAACGCTGGGACTCGGGCTCGGGGCATCGCCGCTCGAGGGCGCGGCGCTGTCGTCGGCCCGGAACTGCGAACGAGTGGAGCGCCGTCGCGGTGCCTGGGCGCCACCCGGGCCACCGACCGGACCGCCGTCGCTCTCGCGCTCGCCGCTGGCTTCGGCGCGCGCCGTCTTGCCTTCGGTGGCGGAAGCGCAGAGCTCGCGGACGATGACGTCGATGGAACGCATCGAGTCATCGTTGCCGGGAATGGGGATGTCCACGAGATCCGGATCGCCATCGGTGTCGATCAGGGCGATCGTCGGGATGCCCAGATTGCGGGCCTCGAGGAGAGCGTTGGTCTCGCGCAGGGTGTCGACGACCATCAGCGCTCCGGGGAGGCGGGTCATCGTGCGGATGCCGTTGAGGTTGCGGAAGATCTTCTTCCGCTCGCGCTCGAGCTGCGACTCCATCTTCTTGGAGTAGGTATTGATCTCGCCGGTCTCGACGAGCCTTTCGAGTTCCTCGAGCCGCTTCAGTCGATCGCGGATGGTGCGGAAGTTGGTCAGCGTGCCGCCGAGCCAGCGCTCGGTCACGTAGGGCATCTTCACATCGGCGCAGTACTGCTCGATGGCGCCCTTGGCCTGTCGCTTGGTGCCGACGAAGCAGATGTCCTTGTTGTCGGCGACGACGCGCGACACGAACCGCTTGGCCAGAAGGAGCCCCTTGATGGTCTCCTTGATGTCGATGATGTGGATCTGATTGCGGACGCTGTGGATGTACGGCCGCATCTTCGGATTCCAGTTGCTTCGGCGCTGACCGAAGTGGATTCCGGCTTCAATGAGTTCGTTGACGAGCGAGGTCATGACAGGCTCCGAGGGCAGCGACACCGGTGGTACAAGCGGTGGATCCGCAGCGTGAGTCGACTGAAGGGTCAAGATGACCGCAGTCGCCGCGGGGCCTGTCCAACCTGAGGGCGCTTAGGTGATGCCGGGTGGACCCGGCCCAGAGTGAAGAAGAATCAGTACGCAGCGCCAGTCCACCCTCGGCGCAGCGTTCCACCCGTCGACCGCGTCAGGGACGGGGCCGCAGGAGAAGCGGGAGAGTATACCGGGGCCTCCGGCGGCCGCAATTACAGGGGTTCCTGAGTGCTTCGAGCACCGGCTCGCGCCCCCGGCCGGACCGTTGCGTGGCGCCCGCAACCCCCGAGCAAACAGCGGAAGTGTTGAATTCCCTTCCGTGATGCTTGCACGGAAATATTAAAGTGATATCATCCGCCCGTCGACACGGTACCGCCCCCGGGTCGATCGCGGTTCGGGACGAGCCCATGTG
>CAYXKH010000280.1:0-1324 GCA_964465255.1 uncultured Isosphaeraceae bacterium | reverse complement strand
TGTGGGCCGGGACCGATGGTGGGGAGGGGCGGTATCAGCCATCAGGCCCGTGCGGCGAAGTCACTTCCCGCCACCCCGGCCGACCACAGGGAGCCACCAATGCATCGAGACACCATTCTGAAGCCCTCCAGCGGCTGGACCATGCTGACCATCAACGTGATTGCGCTCTTCGCCTCAGTGGCGTTGGTGGTCACCGGCGGAACGCTGATCGAGCATGGAGGCAACTCGGCCGACATCGTGGGGATCATGCTGGTGGTTCCAGGCATCCTGCTTGGGCTTGCCGCAATCATCAGTCTGCGCGGCCACTTCATCGTCCAGCCCAATCACTCCCGCGTGCTCCTCCTCTTCGGCACGTACCGCGGCACGGTTCGCGACGCCGGGTTCTACTGGGCCAATCCCTTTCTGACCCGCATCGTGGTCTCGCTGCGGCTGCGGAATCTGGAAGGCGGGCATCTCAAGGTGAACGACAAGCGCGGCAATCCGATTGAGATCGCCGCGGTCGTGGTGTGGCGAGTCCGAGACGCGGCGCAGGCGAGTTTCGACGTCGACGACTACCAGCTCTTCGTGAAGGTGCAGAGCGAAACCGCGGTGCGACACCTCGCCAGCGAGTACGCCTACGACCACGGCGACGGCGAGGAGCAGACCCTGCTCAATCACATCGACGGCGTGTCGCTGGCACTTCAGGCCGAGCTTCAGGTGCGGCTGGCCTCGGCGGGCGTGGACATCGAGGAGGCGCGACTGACGCATCTCGCCTACGCCCCGGAGATCGCCGGCGCGATGCTCCGACGGCAGCAGGCCGAGGCGATCATCGCCGCCCGCCAGAAGATCGTGCATGGCGCCGTCAGCATGGTGCAGATGGCCCTCGAAGAGCTCGCCGCGAAGCAGGTCATCCTGCTTGACGAGGAGCGGAAGGCCGCCATGGTCAGCAACCTCCTGGTCGTGCTCTGTGCCGACCACGACGTGCAGCCGGTGATCAACACCGGAACGCTCTACACCTGAGTCGCACACCGCCAGCCGCTGTCGTCGCTGGGCCTGCACGCAACCACGCGGCTCGCTGAGAGTCGAAACGGATCTGAGACGATCGATGAGCACTCGACCGCAGAATGATCCCGAAGGAGCGCCACCCGGCGAATCAGCGCGGGCCAGGAAGCACTTTTTGCTTCGCCTGGAGCCGACCCTCCATGCCGAGCTGGAGGGCTGGGCGCAGCAGGAGATGCGAAGCCTCAACGCCCAGATCGAGTGGCTGCTCCGCGAGGCAGTCCGGCGGCGAGGCCGCGACCGCAGCAGCGAACCATCGTGAAACAGACGCGGCGCGTCGCGAAAG
>CAYXKH010000279.1:0-3570 GCA_964465255.1 uncultured Isosphaeraceae bacterium | reverse complement strand
GTAGCGGCCTCCGGCCGCACACTCGCTTTTGCGGGAACGGGGCTGGCGGAGTTCTCCGTAGCGGCCTCCGGCCGCACACTCGCTTTCGCGGGAACGGGGCGGCGATTGATCGCTCAAAATGCGATCGCCGCGGGGCGGGTCGGCCGATACCGTGACGGGGGCATTGCGCCCCCGAAACGGCCTGCCTCGCCATGACCCACGACCACGACGCCAACCTGTTGCCGACGCCCGGCTCTGCCGACGAGTCGATTGCCTCGCGGCGTCGGTTCCTCCAGTTCGGTGTCATCGCCGGCTCGACGCTTCTCCTCGCCGGATGCGAGTCGTTCCGAGAGGGCGCCCCATCCGGTCCCGCGCTTGATCCGCGTGCCCGAAGCCGGGCGCTGCCCCGTCCTGATGATCCCGCGAGCCCGATCGGCTCGACCGCATCGGTGCCGACCGAGCCGGTCGAACCGCCGCTCGATCTGACCCCGCCCTCGACCGAGCCGCGGGTCCGCGTGCGCCTCGCTCGTCGCACGCTGAGTGATCCACCGGTCGAGATCGCCGCCGAAGGCTCGGGCAAGCAGTGGATCCGCGTGGCTCGCCCCGACACTCCGGCTTCCGCTGCTCAGGCTGGATTGGTTGCGCCGGGCGACGCCGGGGCGGTCCTTCTCGTTCTGCTCTCCCCCGTGCGCGCCACCTTCGACGGCGCCTCGTGGTCACTTCTCGACGGTGCCGGACAGCGCAGCAGGATCGAAGGACGCGGGGCCATCGAGTTGGGCGCCGTCAAGGGACAGACGCCGCGCATCCGCCTCGACGGTGACACCTATCCCGGCTCGATCCGGCTCGTGCTCCGCGGCGCCGAGGCCGGTGATCCCGCCAGCGCGGTGGCCGGCATCGATCTGGTCAATGTGGTCGCGATGGAGCAGTACCTGCCGGGAGTCCTGGTGCGAGAGCTCTACGCGACATGGCGTCCGAGCACCTTCACCGCCCAGGCCGTTGCAGCCCGGAGCTTCGCCTGCGTCGAGTCGGCCTACTGGCGCACTCGGCGTCATTTCGACGTCGTCGCCGGGCAGGCTTCGCAGGCCTATGTGGGAACGACCGATCACGCCGCCTCGCAGCGGGCCGTGAAGGAGACGCGCGGAGCACTCCTTGCGCACAGCGGGCGGATGGTGCCGGGGTACTACTCGAGCTGCTGCGGTGGAGTCTCCGCCGACGCCCGCGATGCGATTTCCGATTCGCCCATCAACGATGTCGCCCCGCTCCGCGCCCGTCCGCCGCGCGACTGCTGCGACTGGGCCCCGCAGTTCCGCTGGTCGAGCGCCCAGACCGGCACTGAAGCGGCGCAGCGGGTGATGGCCTGGGGACGCGAGCGACCGAATTGGGGTGTGCCCACACTGGGCCCGCTGACGACCATCGAAGCGGTGCAGATGAACGCCTACGGACGCCCGGTGCGCTTCCGACTCGCCGACGCCCGCGGAGCTTCCGTCGAGCTTCCCGCCGAGCACATCCGCGCCGCCCTCAACACCGCAACCGCAACGCTCCCGGCGCTGCGAAATCCGCTGCGTTCCGGCCACTTCAGTTCACCGCTGCGCTCGGGCTCGTTCCAGTTCGCCGGTCGCGGCTACGGCCACGGCGCCGGGCTCTGCCAGTACGGCGCCGAAGGCATGGCCCGCAAGGGCGCCGCCTGGGGGGCGATTGTGGCGGAGTACTACCCCGGTGCGGGGTTTGCCCGTTACGTGTGAGTGGGTCGTCGGCTTCGCCGACTCGATGGGTCGGCTTTGCCGACCATGCCCCCCGTCGGCGTCAGCCGACGATTTCCCGCCTCCGCCGCCCGCCGATGATTCCCGCCAGCCCCATCAGGGCGAATGCGCCGGGGGCGGGCACCACTGCGAAGGTCGAGACGCCGTCGACGTCGAAGCCGTCGAGGGAGGCGGTCGAGCTGAGCGAGAGTGTGGTGTCCTTGATCTTCAGGAAGTCGTAGGCGTCGGTGCCGGAGATGCCGTTGACGGCAGCCAGCGACATCGGTGAACCATCGGCCGTGTTCAGGACACTTCCGACGAGATACCACGTGGCGGTGTTCCAGAAGGCGCCGACGCCCACGTAGATCTGCGCCGACTCCGGGTGACCGGCGGCGTTGCCGTAGGTCGTCTCGGTGACGCTCACGCTGGTTGCGAACTTGCTTCCGAAGCTCAGGATCAGCGAGCCGTTCATGCCCAGCGACACGAAGTTCATGGTGTCGTTGCCCTGCGGCGAGAAGAGCGCCTTCGACGGATCGCTCCGCGAGGGATCCACCGATGAACCATTGCGCTTGAGGCCCTGCGAGAACTGCTCGACGTGCGAGGCATACACGAGGCCGGCCTGCGCGGTCGAGGCGAGAACGGTGGCAAGAGCGGCAGTGGCAATGGCGAGGGTGTGCATGGTGGGGCGTTGCTTTCGTGCGGTGGTGCAGGAACTGCGGACGAGACGATCCATCTCCTTCGTCATTCCCATCGCCATTGCCAGCAAGAGTCACCGATTCGTCAGGCGTGGCATCGCAGGAGCGAGCGTGCGGTGTACGGCCACCGCCACGAGCCGCTTCGGAATGCCCCGACAGGTCGAACCAGGTTTCAGGATGGGTGATTCGGCGCGTCGCGTCAGGTGGTCGAGCGGGTGAATCCCGTGTCGATCAGTGAGCGACGCCAGTGGATACGCCGCGACGACCGGGGCTGTTGCGTCACGCGATCGACGATCCGTCGGAAGTCAACCGGAGGCCGACGACAGGCCGTCCCCGCGTCGTTCGAAAGCTGGTGTTGGGTCGACCAAACCCAATCTCGGACGCGAACGAAGGACGCACGGATGTGGGCGGAGGGAGTTACCGGCGGCGGGCGCTTCGGCTGCGCCTCCGCTTGAGGAGGCGCAGCCGACGACACGTCATCGCCGCCGCCGTCCGGAGCCCGTGAGTGCACGGAGCATCAGGAGCAGCGCCGCCCCCGGCGCCGGGATCGGTGCCTGACTGAAATAGATGTTGTCGATGGCGACGCTGTTGATGCCGAGTCGCAGTCGCTTGGGGATGCGCCGATTGGGTTCGAGACGTCGTGTGCGAAGCTGGCCGCGCCATTCTCCGACCCGAAGGTGGCCACGTGCATGTCCGTGAGGACCGGGGCGCTGGTCGAGGACGAGGCGTCCCACAGAAACGCGTGCGGCTTCCCGTTGGTGGCCAGGAACCCGCCGACCACCATGCCCTCGTCGTTGATCCCGAGGGTGTTGAAGGCAAGACGAGGAGGCGTCAACGTGGGTGGTGGTCCGATTCCGAGTTCATCGAGATCGGTGAAGAGTCCCATCGGCGTGATCTCGATGATGCGGTATCGGCGGCTGGTGGCGTGGGCCAGGTCAGCGAGCATGATGGTCGAGCCGAAACATGCGAACGCCGTCAGCCGTGCGACGTGCGTCAAAACCAATCGTGCCGGTCGCGCGGTTCATGGGAGGCTCCGGAAGGAGGATCATGCGCGGCACCTTACTACAGGCCGGAAGCGCCGCCGTGAGCACTCGTGAACTTCTCGCGCCCGCAGCGCCGCCGAGCCCGGTACCGCCGAGCCCGGTACCGCCGAGCCC
>CAYXKH010000278.1:0-3587 GCA_964465255.1 uncultured Isosphaeraceae bacterium | reverse complement strand
CCACCGAGTAGGCCTCTCGTTCCCCTCGCTCTCGACCTCCGTCAACCCACTGCTGCTCCCTGCTCCCTGGCCTCCAGTTCCGCCTTCACTCCACGCACCACGATCCCGAGCACGCCTCTCGTCCACCGCGCCCGCGCCGTCCGTGCAACCCACTGCTGCTCCCTGCTCCCTGCTCCCTCCTCTCTGCCCCCCGTTCCCTCACCGGCGTCCGCCTCATGGCCAACCTCACCCTCGTCCAAGCAATCAACCTCGCGCTCGTTCAGGAGATGGAGAAGGACGATCGGGTCCTCATCCTGGGCGAAGACGTCGGTCCCAACGGCGGCGTCTTTCGCGTGACCGAAGGGTTGCACAAGCGCTTCGGAGCGAAGCGGGTGGTCGACACGCCGCTGGCCGAGAGCGGGATCATCGGAACCTCGATCGGCCTGGCGATGAACGGGCTGCGGCCGATTCCCGAGATCCAGTTCGACGGCTTCCTCGGGCCCGCCTACGACCAGATCTGCTCGCACGCCGCCCGCATGCGCACTCGCACCCGCGGGGCCTTCACCGTGCCGCTCACCATCCGTGTGCCAATCGGCGGCGGCATCCACGCGCCGGAGCTGCACAGCGACTCACCGGAAGCGATCTACGCCCACACTCCCGGACTCAAGGTGGTCATGCCCTCGTCGCCCTACGACGCCAAGGGGCTGCTCATCTCGGCAATCCGCGATCCCGATCCGGTGATCTACTTCGAGCCCAAGCGGATCTACCGGGCCTTCCGCGAGGAAGTTCCCGAGGACGAGTACACGATTCCAATCGGCCAGGCCCGCGTGGTCTGCGAAGGCGATGATCTGACCATCGTCTCCTGGGGCGCCTCGGTGGTGCAGTGCATGCAGGCCATCGAAGCGGCCGGCAAGAACGGCGGCGCCGCGGCGAACAAGGCCATCGAACTGGTCGATCTGCGGACGATCTACCCGCTCGACATCGAGACCGTCGTCGCGAGCGTCAAGAAGACCGGTCGCGTGGTGATCGTCCACGAAGCCCCCAAGACCGCAGGCTTCGGCGCCGAAATCGCCACTCGCATCGTCGAGGAATGCTTCCTTTATCTCGAGGCTCCCCCGCAGCGCGTCACCGGCTTCGACACGATCATGCCCTACTACAAGCTCGAGCTCGAGTACATGCCCGACGCAGCCCGAATCGCCAAGGCGATTGAAGAAGTGTGTGCGTACTGACCGGCCCCACGGGTCGTGTTCGGTACTGGTCGTGGAGGACCCGTGCATCCGATCTCCCCTGTCCTTCGACTCGAGGCGCTGTCGGAGAAGGTCATCGGCGCGGCCATTGAGGTACACCGAGCGCTTGGTCCAGGGCTCCTCGAGTCGGCATACGTGCAATGCCTCGCGTTTGAACTCACCGAGCGCGGCGTGGGCGTGGCGCGGGAGGTGCCCATGGCGGTCGAGTACAAGGGAGTCCGCCTCGATTGTGGATATCGCGCTGATCTGATCGTGGCTGGGCAGGTGCTGGTCGAAGTGAAATCGGTAAAGGCATTCACCCCGATCCATGGTGCTCAACTCCTTACCTATCTCAGAGTCGCCAAGCTTCCCGTCGGTCTCCTCATGAACTTCAACGTGAACCGAATGGCAGATGGAATATTGCGGCGTGTGCTCTGAAGCGGCGAGGACTCCGCATCCAGCTGGCAGGTTTGACGCCCTCCGATCAGAACTTTCATGACACGGAGGTCACGGAGGTCACGGAGGTCACGGAGAACACGGAGAGCAGTCGAAGGAAGTCTTGGCCGAATGATTGCTTCCGCCCGCGCTCGTCTGACGAACACATGCCCGCGAACCGCCCGCCAACCTCCCTTGACTTCTCCTCTCTTCCTCCGTGATCTCCGTGACCTCCGTGTCACCAACCCTCCTTCCGCGCGTCTGATTCTCGGTGCGCGTGCGCCGCGGCTCGGTCCGTGATCTCGATACTTCCGAACTGCTCCGTAGCGGATACGCTCAGACCGGCTTTCCCTGCACTGATTCCCGTTCACCGATCGATCCCCTGGCGACAACCCCCATGGCTGGAACCAAGCAACCCGACGACAAGAGCCACTTCATCCTTCCCGATCTCGGCGAGGGCGTGCATGAAGCCGAGATCATCAAGTGGCGCGTGAAGCCTGGTGACACCGTCAAGGAGCACCAGACCATCGCCGACATGGAGACCGACAAGGCTCTCGTCGAGGTCCCCTCGCCGTGGGACGGCGTGATCTCGGAGCTGGGCGGCAAGGAGGGCGAGATCATGAAGGTCGGCGCCGTCCTGATCCGCTACGCGGTGGGACAGGCCGCCGCCCCCAATCCGATCGCGAAGCCGGTCGCCAGGTCGGGGGCGGGCTCGCCTCCGCCGATGTCGACCAAGGCCGCTGCCCACGCTGCTGAGAACGTCGCGAAGGTCGACGACAGCGCCAACGAAGACGCCGGCACGGTCGTCGGCAACGTCTCCGGAACGCTGACCGTCTCTGACCGCTTCGCCCGCAAGCGCGGCGACAACGGGGCCGCGGCGCGGACCAGCAAGGCCCTGGCCACACCCGCGGTGCGGCGCATCGCCCGCGATCTCAAGGTCGACATCAATGACGTCGCCCCGAGCGGGCGCGGCGGCCGGGTCACCGCCAGCGACATCGAGTCGTTCGTGCGCTCCGGCTCCTCGGCCAAGGCTGGTCCGTCGCGAAGCGGCGCCATCAGCGCCTCCGACATCCCCGCGGGCTTCGCCCCCCATGCCATTCCCGTCCCCGCGAATCTTCCCGCCGTGAGTGGCGACGGCGTCACCCAGCGGATTCCCTTCCGCGGTGTCCGCCGCAAGATCGCCGAGGCCCTGCTCCACTCGGTGCGCACCACGGTGCACTTCACCGCAGTCGACGAAGCTGACGTGACCGCTCTGGACCGCAAGCGCAAGGAGTACGCCGCAGTGCTCGGGCAGAAGCTCAGCCTGCTGCCCTTCCTGATGGTTGCGGTCTGCAAGGGTCTGCGCAAGCACCCCCTGATGAACGCGAATGTGGACGACGCCAAGGCCGAGATCCTGCTCAAGGGCGTCGTCAACCTCGGCTGCGCAGTCGACACCGATCACGGCCTCATGGTCCCGGTGATCCACAACGCCGATCACAAGTCGCTCGTTCAGCTTTCCGACGCGGTGAAGGACGTCGCCGCCCGCTGCCACAACCGGACCATCCCGCGTGAGGAACTCACCGGCGGCACCTTCACGATCTCGAACGTCGGCAGCTACGGCGGCATGTTCGCCACGCCGATCATCAACTACCCGGAGATCGGCATCATCGCCGCCGGCCGCGCCAGGGAACGGGTGCTGACCAGGAACGGCCAGTTCTATGCCGGACTGGTCCTGCCCCTCTCAATCAGCGCCGACCACCGCGTCGTCGACGGCGCCGAAGCCGTCCGCTTCCTGACCACCGTGATCGGCCTGCTCGAGGACCCGGCGAAACTGCTGGCCTGAGATGTTGGCTGCAGCGGACGCCATGAAGGCCCCACGGAAGGCCCCACGGAAGGCCCCACGCACTCCATGAAATCTCGGAACTCAACTCCGAGATTTCATGGTTCATTGCGGTCATGTCCCAGCGG
>CAYXKH010000277.1:1662-3601 GCA_964465255.1 uncultured Isosphaeraceae bacterium | reverse complement strand
CACGGAACCCGAGCACCTCCAGCGAGTTCATCCCGTCCACGCGCCTCCCGAGCGCTGCAATTGCCGCGTGATACACCTGCTCGCAGCGGTCGGCGGCGCCGTCCCAGCTCAGGCGGCGCACTTCGAAGCGGCCGTGCTCGCGCAGCGTGCGCTGCAGCGGCGGGTAGCGGAGCACGGCGACGATCTTGTTGGCCATGTCGTCGACATCCCAGAAGTCGCACTTCAAGGCGTGCGTGAGCACCTCGCTCACGCCGCTGGTGCGGCTGATGAGAACCGGGACGTCGTGACCCATCGCTTCGAGAGGGGCGATGCCGAAGGGTTCGCTGACCGATGGCATGACGTAGAGATCGGCGAGGGAGAAGACGCGGGCGATGTCCTTGCCGCGGAGGAAGCCGGTGAAGAGGACCTTCTGCCCGATCCCGAGACTCGCCGCGAGTTCGATCATCCGCGTCGCCTGGTCGCCGCTGCCGGCGACCACGAACTTCACGTCCTTGTAGACGTCGAGCACCCGTTTGGCGGCCTGGATGAAGAACTCCGGCCCCTTCTGCATGGTGATGCGACCGAAGTAGAGGACGATCTTGTCCTTGGTCTGGATGTCCTCCATGCCCACCGCCTGCGGCGCGAGATCGACGCCGTTGTAGATCACTTCGATCTTGTCGGCCGGGACGCTGTAGCGATTCACGCAGAGGTTCTTGGTGAGCATGCTCACCGAGACGACCTTGATCGCCCCGTGCATGCCCCGCCGTTCGATGTCGTAGACCCGCTGATTGACATGCACGCCGGAGCGATCGAACTCCGTCGAGTGCACGTGCACCACGAGCGGTCGGCCGGTCACGCGGGCGAGCGCCAGACCCGCCGGATAGGTCAGCCAGTCATGGGCGTGGATCACGTCGAAGCGCAGGCGGCCGCAGGCGGCGACGACGAAGCGGGCGTATCGATCCGCCTCGCCGATCAGATCGCCGCCGTAGTCGGTGCCGACGTTGGGCAGGAACCCCTGATGGTCGGCGGCGCGCCCGGCGGCCTCGGGGATCACCTCACGGATCACTCGTTCGATGACTGCAATGGCGCCGGCCTCGCTGGTGGCGGCGTGGACTCGCTCCGGCGCGAGCAGGCCGCCGCTGCGGATCAGCGCCTGGCTGTACGAGGCCACGACCGCTCGTTCTTCGGGACTCAGGGCGTTCACCGCATAGGCCGAGGTCTCGCCGAGACCGAGGATCGAGAGCCGCTCGCGGATCGTGGTGACGATCCGCGGCGAGTCGATCTCCTCCGGC
Organism: uncultured Isosphaeraceae bacterium; assembly: GCA_964465255.1. Classification (GTDB taxonomy): domain Bacteria; phylum Planctomycetota; class Phycisphaerae; order Phycisphaerales; family SM1A02; genus CAYXKH01. Next base: position 2,330 of record CAYXKH010000277.1, on the reverse strand, counting down.
TTGCCTGCCGCGGGGGACGCTCCGGGGGACCCTCCGGGGGACGCGTCCGCCGCGTGGGCGCCGTGGGCGAGTGCGACGCTCTGGAGCACGTCCCGCGCCGAGGGTGCGGCGCTGGCGAGGCGAGCCCGCGGATCGGTCTCGGCGGCACCGAGACGGGGCGGGGTGGGCGCTGCGAGCGCCGCCAGCGTGTGCGCGGCCGCATCGGGCCCCGACGGCCCAACCGACGTCCCCCCCCACGTCCCCTTGCTGAAGATCGCCGGGCTCACCAGATTGACGTGGCCTGCGTGAGTCTCGTCGACCTCCTTCGGCAGCACGAATGTGACATACATGCCGCGCCGATCGAGGGCCTTGGTGAGGCCGTAGCACGCCGTGCCCAAGCCACCTGTGATGAAGGGTGGGAACTCCCACCCCAGCATGAGCACCCGCATGAATCCTCCGAAGGGAACGCCAGCGGACGCCGCCGCTCCCGTGGCCTCACACACTACTTGATCCGCCCACTCAGGGCAGTCGATCCACGGGACCGCTGGCCTCGGTTGTGCGTGACGGTTCGGGGCACATCACCCACGGCGCGCGGCCCACGTTCGTCTCGCATTCGGAACTTACGCGCCATCGCCGCCCTTGTCGCCCTTGTCGCCCTTGTCGCCCTTGTCGCCCTTGTCGCCCTTGTC
>CAYXKH010000277.1:0-1562 GCA_964465255.1 uncultured Isosphaeraceae bacterium | reverse complement strand
CGCCCTTGTCGCCCTTGTCGCCCTTGTCGCCCTTGTCGCCCTTGTCGCCCTTGTCGCCCATGTCGCCCAGCTCCCGGAACGCGGCCTCGTAGGCCAGCAGCAGCCGACCGGTGAGGTGATGGTCGGGAAGCCCGTGCGCCACCACCTCGACCGGTGTACGGAAGGTGTACAGGCGATCGTCGCTTCGGAAGTGCTGCACGATCGGTCGCCCAGCACCGCCGAGCTCGACCAGTTCCTCCTCGATCAACTCCTCAATCGGATCGCCGTCGTGCATGAGATCTGATTCGATCGACTCGCTGAGCCAGCGGTTCGCGGTGACCAGCTCGACGAACCAGCGGCCGTCCTCGAGGAGCACCCGATACCACGCCTCCTCCGCCGAGTCGGCCGCCCGGCAGCGCAGCCGGTCCGACTCCCGGTCAATCGACCCAAACACCCCCGCCGCCCGAGCCGAGTGCTCGACAGCGCTGAGAAACGAGTCGATGGAGGAGGAGGTCGCGGAGTGGGTGTCGGTCATGGGGGGGAGAATAGGGGGCAGGGAGCAGGGAGCAGCAAGGATGGCAGCGGGTCCCTACTCTCCCCCCCGTGTCCTCCTCCGCGGCGACTCCGAAGCAGTGGACCACGCGCGAGTTGTTGCGCTGGATGGGGGGGCACTTTGCGGAGAAGGGGCTCGATTCGCCGCGGGTCTTTGCGGAGATGCTGCTCACGCACGTCTTCGAGTGCGAGCGGATGAAGCTCTACATGGATGTCGACCGTCCCGCCTCGGCCGAGGAGCTGGCCGCGCTGCGGGAACTCGTGCGCCGCGCCGGGAAGCACGAGCCGGTGCAGTACCTCGTGGGTCACGCCTGGTTCTTCTCGCGGCGCTTTGAAGTGGATCGCTCCACGCTCATCCCGCGACCCTCGACCGAGACGGTGGTCGAGGAAGCGCTCCAGTGGATCCGACGGAACGAACTCGCGGCGCCGCGCGTTCTCGATCTCTGCACCGGCTCGGGGTGCATCGCCGTCTCGATTGCGGCGCAGCTTCCGACGAACAGCCCCGAGGCTCGAGTGGTCGCGACCGATCTGGTGCCCGAGGCCATCGCTCTCGCCCGGCGCAACGCGACAGCGCACGGGGTGGCTAATCGCATCGACTTTCGGGTCGGCTCGTTGTGGGACGCGCTGGCGGGAGACGACTCCATCCCCGCAGCAGACCCGGCCCCCGACCCGGCCCCCGACCCGACGTTCGATCTGATCTGCGCCAACCCGCCCTACATCAGCGACAGCGAGTGGGACGAGGTCCCGCCAAACGTGAAGGAGCACGAACCCAGTTCAGCCCTTCGCGGCGGCGCCGACGGGCTCGATCTGGTGCGCGAAATCATCGCTGCCGCCGCGTGGCACCTCCGCCCCGGCGGACTGCTCCTGGTTGAGATCGCCGCTGCTCAGGAGGACGCCGTCCTCGACCTCGCCCGCGCCGCCACACTCGGCGACCCTCGCGTGATCAAGGACTTCGAAGGCCTCCCCCGAGTCCTCGCCGCCCACTCCCTCCGCGTTGTCAATTCCTGATTCCTGCCCCCGGATCCCCTCTC
>CAYXKH010000276.1:0-3762 GCA_964465255.1 uncultured Isosphaeraceae bacterium | reverse complement strand
GATCGTGGCCATGAACGCCTGCGGGGTGAGCTATCGACGAGTGCTGGCCCCGCTGATGGGTCTGGGAGCAGTGCTGACGCTGGTGATGCTGGTTCTGGTCTTCTCGATCGTGCCGCGCTTCTGGATCATGATGAAGGCCACGATCGCGGGCGACATCACCCGGATATTCGTCGCGACGGTCGAAGAGCGGCGGGCCTTTGCCGCAGGCGATCTCCAGATCTACGCCGACGAAGTGGAGGAGGCGACTCCTCCGGGCAGGACCTCGAGTGCGGAGATTGCTCCAACCGCACGACTCCTCCTCGGTGGCGTGGCCGCGATCCAGTTCGACGAGCAGGGCCAGCCCGAGATCGAATTCACCGCCGAGTACGCCACGATTGACGTCTATCGCACCGGGCAGGGGGCCTACCTCAAGCCCGCCCTGGTGAACGCGACGGTCTTCCGCCGCTCCGACGGCGCCCTTGTGTTCCTTCCCGAAGCGCTCCCCGACGCCGTCAACATCGGACAGCGGTCCCTGGTCGAGCCGAAGTTCATGACCATCGGCCAGATGCTCGGGGTGGTTCGCAATCCCGACGCGTACCCGCCCATCGTCGAGCGCCGCCGCGGCTTCGCTTCGGTCCTTCACGAGGCCGATGCCTGGCGCTTCATCGACGACTCGCTTCGCCGCGGCGAGCCCCTCATCTTCAACGAGCCCCGCGGCAAGGCCCGCTACGAAGTGCATGCGGTCGAACTCGACGGCCGGGCGCTGCGGGGAAGCCCGAGGGGCGGCCCCGATGGAGGCGATGTTGGCGGGGCGACCGGGGGAAGCGGCGACGCTCGCGGTGTGCGGGTGGTCGAGTTCGTCGACGGCGTGGCCAATCGCGAAGCCGCCGCCACCGGTGCCACACTCACCATCGAGCGCGATGTCTCTCGCGGCGTCGTCGGCTTCGAGCTCTCGGTTGTGGAACCGGTCGTGCGAAGTCTGCGCGCCGGCGGCGCTGCCGGGCGCTGGCCCACGCGAGTCGGGGGACTTCATCTGGCCGGTTTCGATCCTCTGCCCGAGCGCATTCCGGGACGGGTGGAACTGGCCGAAGCCGCCGGCCGTCTGGGCGGAGGCCGCGGTCCGACTGCGGAACTCGTCACCCAGGCTCAGACCTGGCAGACCGCCATCGACGTCGAGGACCAGCGCGTCGAGCGCGACCTCATCGCCCGCGCGACCCAGCGGGCGGCCCTGAGCGTCTCGGCGCCGATCCTGCTCCTGCTCGGCGCGGTGCTGGCCATCTGGCGTCGAGGGAGCACGCCGCTCGAGGTCTACCTGATCGCCTTCGTGCCGGCGATTGCCAACATCCTGCTGATCTCGAGCGGTGAACAGATGCTCAAGACCGGCCGTCTGGTCGAGGGCATGGGTCTGGCGTGGTCGGGCAATGCGATCCTCGTGGTCCTGCTCGTCGCGGCGTGGTCGAGGATGGCGAGGCATTGAGCCGCCGAGTTGCGCGTACCGCCAGTTCAACGTCACCATGAAGATCGTCGACCGTCACATCACCGCCCGATTCCTCTGGAACTTCGCGGTGCTGTTCTCGCTGCTCTACGTCTTCGCGGTGTCGATTGACGTCATCCTGCAGTTGGATCGCTTCTTCGAGGCCGCCGACGGAGCGGTCGCGACCGGGCGCTTTTCGAGCCGGACCGTTGCGCTGCTGGCGGCGATCTTCAACTTCCATGGGCCGCGGGTCTTTCAGTTCTACGCCTATCTGCTCGGACTGGTGACGGTGGCGGCGATGGGGTTCACGCTGGCGCAGATGCATCGGTATCGCGAGCTGACCGCGCTGCTCTCCGCGGGCATGAGTCTGCGGCGGGTGGCGTTGCCGCTTCTGGTCGCGTCGATTGGGCTCAATCTGCTCCAGCTCGCCAACGCCGAGTACGCCATTCCCAGACTGGCGCCGATGCTCATGCGCGAACACGGCGACATCCTGAGCAGCGGAATGACCGGCTTCGCCGTGCCGCTGACGCCCGACAGCCACGGTCGGCTGTTGATGGCCAGGTCGTTCGAACCCGCGAGCGAGTCGATGGTGGGGGTGCTGGTCCTCGAGCGCAACGCCAACGGCGCCACCCAGCGGCGCATCACCGCCGATCGGGCCCGATGGGACTCCGCGTCGCGGACGTGGCGGCTTGAGAACGGCATCGGCATCCGTCGTCCCGGCTCGATGACCGATCCGCTGGAGGGGGAGATCCTGGAGCGCCGGACAGTTGAGGCGGTCGAGACTGATCTCGACCCTCGGGCTCTGGCGATTCGCCGTTCTGCGACGTTCGCCCAGATGCTGAGTCTGGCGCAGCTCCGCGACATCGAGAAGGGTGGAGGCGTCGATCAGCGCATCGTCGAACGGGCCCGATGGACTCGATTCACGGGAGTGATCGCCAACGTCCTGATTCTCCTGATCGCCCTGCCCAGCTTCCTGCTGCGAGAGCCGGCGAACCTGATTGCGCGAAGTCTGGAGTGCAGCATCGTCACCATCGGAGCGATGCTGGTGGCCCTGGTGGGAATGACCGTGAATCTGCCGGGCGTCTCGCCTGCCCTGGGGGCGGCGATTCCGATGATCGTGCTGGCCCCGCTGGCGATTGCCCGAATCACCGGCACCCGCACGTGAGAGGCCGCGCCCGCCGCGTCGGCCCAGCCCGCCCCACGGCCGCTACGGAGCGCTCAACCACGACGAGTTCAGCGACTCGTCGAAGGCCGTGATCCGCGACTCGCGGAGCAGCCGCTGTGAGAGCTGATCCATCAGCAGCCGCTCCTGCGTGTTGCGCACTCCTCGCTCGAGGCGGGGTCGCATCGATTGCAGACTCTCGGAGCTCGCGGGGATCTCTCGAACCAGGAGCATGACCACGTAGCCCTGCGGCAGCAGAACCGGCGCCGAGAGCCCGCCTGCGGGAAGCGAGAACGCGGCGCCCCGCACCGACTCCGGATAGCTCGGATCGTGGCGCGAGAAGGGTTCGAGAAGGCCGCCTCGGGAGGCGCTGGAGTCGGTCGATTGCGCGACGGCGAGGTCGCTGAAGTTCGCGCCGCCGCGAAGTTGGGCCAGGGCCGAGTCGGCCTCGACCAGCGTCGGCGCCGCAATCAGCCGCACCTGCCGCCGGGGGCCCGCCTGCACGTCGTAGGCCACGTCGAGTGCCTCCGGCGAAAGCGTGACCTGCTCCTGGATCAGCGCCCGAAGGGCGGCGTTGCGCCTGACCAGCGCCGCGAATCGCACCGGACCAAGTCCGTCGCGGCGTCGCAGTTCGACGACGAGTCGTGCCGCCGACTGGGGATCGCCCGAGAGCGATTCGAGAAGTCGCGACTGTTCGGCGGCGATCTCCTTTTCGCCAATCCGCATCCCTCGACGTTCGAGTTCGACGGTCAGGCGTCGATCCAGCGCGATCTCGCGAAGGGCGTCACCTCCGTGGGCCTCCGCAAGGACTGGCCAGAGCGTCTCGAAGTCAATCGGCTGCCCATCGACCATCGCCGGCGCTCGTCCCGAACTGGGCGACGCGGAGGCCGATTTTCGGTTTGAACCGTCGGTGTCGACTGCGGCGTCGGAATACGCGGCGGGAGTCACGCGTCTGCCGGAGGAGCGTTCATTCCCCGGCGTCTGGCAGCCGGTCAGCAGCGCGAGTAGAGCAAGTGGAACGACGCAGGCACGCACGCTCGAAGACATGAAGCCGAGCGTAGGAAGAGCGGGAGCAGGGAGCGGGAACGAGGAATGAGGAATGAGGAATGAGGAATGAGGAATGAGGAATGAGGAATGAGGAATGAGG
>CAYXKH010000275.1:0-3768 GCA_964465255.1 uncultured Isosphaeraceae bacterium | reverse complement strand
GGCGGTCCAAGGGGGCGATCCGTGGCTCGCTGCCGCGACTGGTGGTCGGGGCGCACTGAGGGCAATCGCTGGTCCGCGCCGCGGCGTTCCTTGACTCGCTACATTCCTCGCGTGAAACAGCTCATTGGTCGGTCGGACAGCGTCGTCGTCACTCGCATGCCGGAGCCGGTGGCGGGGGGGCGCGATGTGGTCGTTCGGAATCGCTTCTCGTTGGTCTCGACGGGGACCGAAACCGCGGGGATGACGGCACCCGCGGATCTGGCGGCGTCGGGCAGGCGGGCGCGGTCGTTGTATCGGCAGGTCGGCAGCGCTTCAGTCGATCCGGGAGTGCTGGCGGCGTTCGGCGAAGGGAAGCGACTTGAAGCGGGAGGGGCGGCGGTCTTCTCGACCGGCAGCAGTGAGTACGGCTACGCGGCGCGGTCGCCGGTGATTGCGCTCGCGCCCGACTCGCGGCACATCGTGTCGATTCGATTGCGGGTGATCTCCGGGAATGTGAGCGTCGGACTCCTCGCGGCACGCGAGCGGACGTGGTTGACGACGCAGGCGTTTCCGTATCCGCGGCCTGAACTTCGCTTCACACTCTCGGTCGATGTGCCGGCGGGGAAGCCGCTTGAGGTGCATCTGATCGTGTCGAATCACCTCCCAGGAGGCTCGGCGTCGTCTGCCTTCGAAGTCCTCGAAGTCGTGCATCACCGCTGGGAACGCGTGGCCGCGCCACCCGAGCCGGAGCCGGCGGCGGCGACTGAACCGCTCACTGGCGAGCAACGGGTCAAGCGAGCGGTCAAGCGCATGCTCATTCGCTTCACCGGTCAGGAGAACTCCTGGCAGGAGCAGACCCTCAAGCGCTGGTACGGCAAGGCAATCGGCGACGCCGTGCTGGCCAACACCCGCGTGGTCCGCGGGCGCGATCTGCCGAGTGACGAGATGAGCCACCAGGGATGGTTTCTCGGGTACTCCTCAGCAGGTGAAGTCGTCGCCGTCGGGCGCGATGTGACTGAAGTTACCGTGGGCGACCTCGTCGCCTGCGCGGGCGCGGGTCGTGCGAATCACGCCGAAGTGGTCTCGGTGCCGGTGATGCTCACCGCCAAACTGCCGCAGGGCGTCGATTGCCGGATGGGCTGCTCGGCCACCGTCGGGGCCATTGCCATGCAAGGCGTTCGCCGCGCCGAGGTCGAACTCGGTCATCGCGTGGTGGTGATCGGGCTCGGACTGATCGGGCAGATCACCGTGCAGATTCTGAAGGCCGCAGGATGTCGAGTCATTGGCTTCGACCTGATGAGCGACCGCGTCGAGCGGGCCCTTCTCCGCGGCATGGACGCGGGGGCAGCCGTCGAAGGCGACCTGATTGCCCTCGTCAATCGCTTGACCGGCGAACATGGCGCCGATGCCGTCATCGTGACCGCTGCGACCAAGTCGGATCATCCGATCAATCTGGCGATGAAGCTTGCCCGGCGCCGCGGCAAGGTGATCGTCAGCGGCGACGTCGATCTCCATCCGCAGCGCGGCGACTTCTATCGCAAGGAGATCGACTTCGGTCTGGCCACCTCGTACGGACCGGGTCGCTACGACGCCAGTTACGAAGACGAGGGACGCGACTATCCGCTGGGCTACGTGCGCTGGACGGCCAATCGCAATCTTCAGAGCTATCTCGAACTGCTCGCGAGCGGCGCGGTCGACTTCCTCGGCCTGATCGAGAACGAAGTCGATCTCGAGGACGCGGGCGAGGCCTATGCGCAGCTTGTGGCCTCGCCGGTCAAGCCGATGGCCCTGGTGCTGCGCTACGGCGCCGAAGACTCGGAGCCTTCCGAGGGTGGATCTCTTGCCGAAGCCCGCAGCCGCGTCGAACTTGCCGGGGGCGCCCCGCTGCGCGCGGCGACTGCGAAAGGCCCGTTCAATGTCGTTCTTGTCGGCGCGGGTGGCTTCGCCCAAGGCATGCTCGCCCCGCGAATGCTGGAGCTCCCCGAATACTTCCAGCTCGCGGGTGTGGTCTCGAAGCATGGCGCGGCGGGAAGCAACTTCGCCCGTTCGATCGGGGTCGGGTCGATCGCCAGCGATCTCAAGGGATTCCTCGCCGATCCCGCCGTGCATGCGCTGGTGATTGCCACGCGGCACAGCGATCATGCCGAACAGGTTCTCGCGGGCGTGCGGGCCGGAAAGCACGTCTTCGTCGAGAAGCCGCTGGTCGTGAGTACGGCGCAGCTCCAGAGCTTCCTCGGCGAGTGGGAGGCAATCGCCGCATCGCGTGCCGACGCCGGGCGCGACCCGGCAGCGGTGGTCCCAATCGTCATGGTCGGCTTCAACCGTCGCTTCAGCCCCGCGATGCGCGTGCTGCGCGAGCAGCTCGCCGGTCGGGCCACGCCGCTCATGGTGAACTATCGGATCAACGCCGGGCGCATCCCGCTCTCGTCATGGATCCAGGGCAGCGAGGGCGGAGGACGGAATATCGGCGAGGCCTGTCATATGTACGACCTCTTCCGGGCCCTCACCGGCGCCGCGGCCGTCGATGTGCGGGCGATGCCGCTCGGCAAGCGACCGGCGGATGTGCTCGCCAACGACAACTTCGTCGCCACCATCCGCTACGAGGATGGCTCGGTGTGCACGCTCACCTACACCGCCCAGGGGCCGAAGCAGGGGCTGGCCAAGGAACGCATTGAAGTCTTCTGCGGCGGCGAGGCGTGGATCATCGACGACTTCACCACGCTGACCAAGGCCGGAACGGAATCGCCGCTCTGGGAAGGCGCCGTCGACAAGGGCCACGCCGAAGAGCTGCGACGATTCGGTCAGGCGATGGCGGGAGAGCGACCGGCGCCGATTCCCTTCGAGGAGATCCTCGAGACCACGATGGTGAGTCTCGCCGTCGAAGACGCGTTGAAGTCGGGGTCGTGAGCGGGAGGGCGAGCCGGGCTTCGTGCGCTTCACTTCATGGTCTTCATGCAAGCTTCGCGGCTCGGTCTCTTCACGCCCCTCACGGGCCTTAGGCGCCTTCTGCGCCTCGGGCGCCGCCGCTGGACGGCAGCCAGGGGATGTCCGCGACACCGGCCTCGCGATTCACCCGCCTCGCGGCGGCGAAGAGCAGGTCGCTGATCCGATTGACATAACGGATCGCCGCGGGGGTGACCGGTTCGCTGTGATTGAGGGAGACCATCAGTCGTTCGGCGCGGCGGCAGACGGTGCGGGCGACGTGGAGCCGCGAGGCGACCTCGGTCCCGCCGGGCATCACGAAGTGTTTCATCGGGGCATTGCCGGCCTCGACCTCGTCGATCCAGAGCTCGCTCTCGCTGACATGCTCGTCGCTGATTCGCATGATCCGCGACTCCTGCGCGGCGCCCTCGGGGGTTGCCAGATCGGCGCCGATGTCGAAGAGCCGCGACTGGATCTCGCCGACAATCGTCGCGAGGCGCTTCTCGAAGGCCCGCGCCGGATCGCAGGCGCTGGCGACCATGCCCAGCCACGAGTTCAACTCGTCGACCGTGCCATACGCCTCGATGCGCGGATGGTCCTTGCTGACGCGCGTGCCGGAGAAGAGTCCGGTGGTGCCATCGTCGCCGGTTCGGGTGTAGAGCTTCATGGGGGGGAGGGTAAGGCGGAGGGCGCGTCGGCTCCGCCGACGGTTTCAGAAGGTGTGCCGCTGCGCGGCACGGTTTTACAGGCCGGCCACGCCGCCGCCAACAGGGGACACGGGAACTTCGTACGCAGGGGAGCGGCGGCATGTCCGGCAGGAATGTGGGGGGCCGGTGCAGTTTGATTGCGTTCGCGCGAGGCGGCGAG
>CAYXKH010000274.1:0-3791 GCA_964465255.1 uncultured Isosphaeraceae bacterium | reverse complement strand
CCTCAACTGCGCTTCCCATCCAACTCCGCCCACCTCGCATACAGCACGGCGACGGCGGTGTGGGCTGCTTCGAGGTCGCGGCAGGCCTTGGTCATGGCGGTGTGATCGGCCATCACCGCGGGATCGTTCACGCGGTGCTCGGCCTTCTTCACCACCTCTTCGGCGGTGAGGATCTTGCCCTCGATGGCGTCGAACTCGCGCTGTTCGTTGAAGCTGAGCTTGCGGCGCGGCGCGGTCGGCGGCGTGGTTCCTGTTGACGCACGTGAGGCGGAGGTCGTCGACGGCATCGACCCAGTCTCGGGCTGGGTGTCGGGCTGGGCCTTGGGCTGGGCCTTGGGCTGAGCCTTGGGCTGAGCCCTCTCGTTCGACTTGGCGAGGGCTTCGTTCTTCCCGCTGCGCTGCGAGCGCTCGAGCTGCTGGGCGTGTCGAGCCGCGATCCCCTCCGCAGCGAGGGCCTGTTCGAGGCTGGCGAGTCGATGGGCGTTGCCGACGCCGTCGAGAAAGACGATTTCGCCGGCCAGCCGCTCGAGCATCGCCCGATCGTGGGTGACGAGGATCACGGCGCCGGGGAAGCTCTCGATTGCTTCCTCGAGGACCTCGAGGGTGGGGATGTCGAGGTCGTTGGTGGGCTCATCGAGCACGAGCACGTCGGCCGGCTCGAGCATGATTCGAGCGATGTGCACGCGTGCCAGTTCGCCGCCGCTCAAGGCCGAGATCGGTTGATCAAGCTGGACGTCGCGGAAGAGAAACCGCCTGGCCCATGCGGTGATGTGCATCGGCTGGTCGCGGAAGCGGACGAGTTCGCCGCCGGGCACCATCGCCTCGCGCAGTGTGGTTCCGCCGGGAATGTCCTTGCGATCCTGGCGGAAGATCACCACCCGCGGCGCCGGATCGGCCCGCTTGATGGTGCCGGTGTCGGCGGCGAGTTCGCCGGTGAGCACGCGGATCAGCGTGGTCTTGCCGCTGCCGTTGGCTCCGAGCAGCCCGATGCAATCGCCCGGCCCGAGTTCGAGTTCGAGATCGCGGAAGAGCGGCTTGCCACCCATCGACTTGGAGATGCCGGTGGCCGCGATCAGCTTGCGGGTGCGCCTGCCGCTGGCGGCGAAGTCGACGCGGGCCCCGCTGGAGCGGGCGGCGGCATTGCGCGAGGAGAGGTCGGCCAGTTCGCCCATGCGCTCGCCGCTCGAGAGGATCCGGCTCTTGGCCTTGGTGCGCCGCGCCTGCGGACCGCGTGCCAACCACTTGAGGTCGGCGCGAACCTCGTTGGCGAGGGTCTGCTCGGCGCGCGACTGGCCCTCGAGAAACTCCGCCTTGCGGCGCAGGAACTCGCTGTAGTTGCCATCGACTTCGAAGGTGCCCTGGGGATACGCCGAGCTCAACTCGACGACCCGCGTGGCCACGCCTTCGAGAAAGGCCCGGTCGTGGGTCACGAAGATCGAGGCCATCGCGTTGTTGCCAATCGGCGGACGACGCAGGAACTCCTCGAGCCAGCGAATGCCCTGAAGATCGAGGTGATTCGTGGGCTCGTCGAGAAGGAGAAGATCGGGTTCGCCGCCGCACGACGCCAGTCCGCGGGCCAGTGCCAGGCGCTTCTGCCAGCCCCCGGAGAGCGCCGTCGCCACGCGGTCCTGCGAGGCTTCGTCGAAGCCCAGGCGCGAGAGCACGATGCCGGTGATCACCTCGGCTTCGTGCTCGTCGCCGTGCAGGTTCGGATCGCTCAGCGCCGCGTCGAGCACGACCGAGCGGACGGTTCCGCCGGAGGGGAAGACCTCCTGCTGCGGCACGTACACGGCGCGGACGTTCCGCGGCCCGCGAAGCGATCCGGCGTCGGGGATCTCTTCACGCGCGAGCAGGCGCAGCAGGGTGCTCTTGCCGGCGCCGTTGGGGCCGATCAGGCCGACCCGCTCGCGGGCGTCGATTGAGAAGCAGACGTCGTGGAAGAGGGTCCGCAGCCCGTGTGACTTGGAGATGGATTCGGCGTGGAGCAGCACAGTGGAGCGTGCAACGTAGGCGCGTTGGCGGCGCATGACGGCCATTGGTGGCGCGTGCACGGGGCAAAGCCGTGGCAAACTCCCTACGGTCCGCCCGTGTCGTCACCGCCGGTCCTCACTCCAACGGTCGTCGATCTCGGCTCGATCGACTACGCGAGCGGGCTTGCCCTTCAAAGGGACGCGCTCGAACGCGTCGTCGCCGCCCGCGATGCCGAGGACTCGCGCGAGGTCGTCTTCCTCCTCGAACACGATCCGGCGGTGATCACCATCACCCGGCGTCCCGGAGCGGCAGCGCACCTCCTGGCCTCACCCGAGCGCCTGGCGGCGCTGGGCGTCGAGGTTCACGAGACCGATCGCGGCGGCGACATCACCTATCACGGTCCCGGGCAACTGGTGGTCTATCCGATCATCGATCTGAATCGTCACGGGCTGCGCATCCACAGTTACATGCGGCTTCTCGAAGACGTGGTGATTGCAACACTCGGCGAGTTCGAGCTGGCCGCGGGTCGCGACGCGTGCGCAACCGGAGTCTGGGTCGACGATCCGATCGGGGAGACCACCGCTCCCGCGGTGATGTGCAGCCTCGACCGCTCGCACGGCGACGCGCCTGCCGGCACGCGGCCGGGCATGCGGTTGGGCACGCGTGGCCGAAGCGCCAAGATCTGCGCCATGGGCGTGCGCGTCTCGCGCTGGGTGTCGATGCACGGTCTGGCCCTGAACGTCTCGCCCGACCTCGAGCACTTCGGGTTGATCGTGCCATGCGGCCTTGCGGGTCGAACGGTGACCAGTCTCGCCCGCGAACTCGGGGATCGCGCCCCATCGATGGCCACCGTGAAGGAACGGCTGGCCGCGAAGCTGCTCGGGGCGCTCACTCTTCGACGCCAAGCTCCTTCATCACTTCCGGAGTGATGTCGAGCGCTTCGGGGTAGCGCAGCACGCTGCGGAAGCGGACTTCGTTGAGCGCGGTGGGGAGGTCCGGCGACTCGAAGGCCTCGGCGGTGGCGATGAAGCGATAGACGATGTCGACGCCGAGTCGGTCGCTCACGATCTCGACCGCGGAGATCAACTGCCGATAGGACTCCTCGAGCTGCTCCGCTTCCAGCTTGCCCTTGCGCTCGAGGGCGCTGCGCTGCCAGCCCATGTACTCCTGGTAGAGCCGCTGACCCTGATCGTTCATTTCCGCATACGTGGGATCGGTCTCGGCGATGCCCTTGATCCGCTCGGTGAGTTCCTCGAGCTGCCGGCGATAGTCGGCGTCGACCTTGCCCAGTTCCTCGGCGAGGGCCTTGAGGTCTTCGGCGAAGCGCGGCTGCTCGCGGATGCGGCGGAGTGGCTTGGTGATGTGCACGAAGCCGATGGTGTAGACGCGTCCGAAGGGATCCTTGGTCCAGCCGAGCCGACCCTCGATGTTCCGCAGGGTGAGGTCGTTCTTCTCGCCGCGCAGGGCCAGCGACGCCGCAGGCCCGAGGGCAGGTTCGTCGGCCGCCGACGTGGCCACCGCGGTCCGGCCGCCGAGCAGACTCCCTGGCCTGATCGACATGCTCGACATGCTCGACAGGCCCGACATGCTTGACATGCTCGACAGGCTCGACATGCTCGACAGGACTGGCAGCAGCCGATCCGCGACAAGAACGAGGACCGCAATGGCAAGCAGTGGCTGGATGAAGCCGTGGCGACGGGCAGCCGGGGGAGGCAACGGTGCGGGGGAGGAGGTCATGGGGATCAGGATAAGCCTGCGGTTGCGGGGGAAGCCGGATCACCGCAAGCGTCCACGAATCATGGCCCCAGCGCCGCCGAGCC
>CAYXKH010000273.1:0-3830 GCA_964465255.1 uncultured Isosphaeraceae bacterium | reverse complement strand
GCTCGCGTCGCCCATGAGAAGTGGTTGCTGGCGCTCACGGCCATTCCAACGGCCTCGGGTCGTGAGGATCGGGTGATCGAGTGGGTGCTGAAGTGGGTGGCTGGGCGAGGCGCGAAGCTGGCGGTCGTGGTGGACGTGGCGGGGAACCTGCTGATTCACCAGGGACCGTCGCACCAAGCGACCGGACGTGCGGCCAGGAACCGGCCGCTTCTGATCACCGCCCATCTCGACCATCCGGCCTTCGTCCTGCGCGAGGTGATCGACGCGAAGCGAGCTCGCTTCGAGTTCCGCGGCGGCGTGCACGATCCCTACTTCACCAAGGCCGCAGTGGAGATCATCGACGGCTCCGATCGCACCCGCCCTGGAGTGATCGAATCGCTCGACTCCAAGGCCAAGCCGTACAAGCAGGTGGTGGTGCGGATCTCCGGCGCCGCGGCGCCGCTCGATGGCGCAGCAAAGGGTCGGAAGAAGTCGGCGCACGCAATCTCAGGGACCACCGGCCTCGACGTCGGCGACATCGCTCGGTGGAAGCTGCCCAGTCCACGCATCGTCAAGGCCCAGACCGGTCAGGGACTTCGCACTCGCGTGATCCGCACCCATGCCTGCGACGATCTCGCCGCGCTGGCCGCGGCGCTGGCGACGCTCGATTCGGTCGCGGGTCGCGCCGGTTTCGAGCATGTCGGAGTGCTGCTCACCGTGGCCGAAGAGGTCGGCTTCGTCGGGGCCATCGCCGCGGCCCGCAACGGCAGCATCCCGCGCGAGGCGCGGCTGATCTGCCTCGAGAACTCGCGCAGCTTTGCCGACAGCCCCATCGGTCATGGCGCCATCCTTCGCGTCGGCGACCGCATGAGCGTCTTCTCGCCCGAACTGACCAACCAGCTCGGCCAGCTCTATCTCGAGCACCAGCGGACCACTCCGGCATTCACGTTCCAGCGCAAGCTGATGGCCGGCGGGGCGTGCGAGGCGACTGCGTTCGCGTCGTACGGCTACGAGAGCACCTGTCTCTGTCTGCCCCTTGGCAACTACCACAACATGCAGGACATCGACGGCGCTCTCGCCGGCAAGGCGGCCAAGGTCGGCCCGGAGTTCGTGGCCCTCGACGACTATCACGGACTGATCGAGATGCTCCTGGTGGCCGCCGCCGGCCTCGACGACCTCCGCGTCCCCAGCTTCCGCGACCGGATGGAGAAGATCTTCGCCGACAACCGCGCGGTGGTGGTGGGGTTGCGATAGGGGCAGACCGGCCGCTGCGCGGCCTTGTCCCACGGCCCCCTCCGGCGGTGTCGCCGCAGCGGGCCGAACGGAGCGCTCAAAGAAAACAACTCCGCCGACGGAGCGAGGTGAGTCGCAGCGTCGGCGGGGTTTGGAAGGAGCACGTTGGGGAGGCGTGAGCGGAACCGCCTGCGAGACACAAACTACCGAGGAGTGGGGGTTGTTCTGAAAGAAGGGGAAAAAACCCTTCACCGCATTCCGCCACCGGTTTCGACGGCTCTCTTCGGGCGAATGCCCGGGTGAGTACTCGGCTGAGTACTCGGCCGAATGCTCGGCCAAATACTCGGCCAAATGCCTGGCCGGTCATTCGGGTCGAGCGTCGCGGTCTCGAGCCTGGAGTGGGGATAGCTCAGGCGCAACTCGCGCCGTTCCTGTCGTCCCGTGTGTCTCAGGCTCGTGGGGCCGGTTAAGAGCTCGATTCGCTCCGCGAAAACCGCCGCCTCTGGCACCTCCCGACCATTCCCGCGTCGTGCGGTTGTCGCAGTGGTGGGTGCCGGAAGGAAGAACGATCGACCTCGCCAGTCATTGCCAGCCCGCCTGACGAAAGCCCGTTGGAGGTCATCGCCGCAGAGGTTCTCCGATGATCCAACGGCTGAGGGGCCCTTTGCCGGGAGAGGCGCCAGCAACCGGCGGGCGGCCTCGGTCTGCGGGCACGGGCGGCTTCGCCTGTCTGCGGGCCGGACGAATTCGCCTGCCGAGGGACGGTCGGCACAGCCTCTCGCCGGACGGCTCGTCGGCATCGCCGAAGCGACTTCCGCAGGGCGAGTGCACTCTCAATGACCATCCTCGCCATGGCGACGCCGGAGTGGTTGTCTGCCCGATGACTCGCTGATTCGAATCCAAGGGTCGGTCGAGGCGGGCAAGATGCCCGCGCACCGATTGGATCGTGCAATCGCACTGCCGCCTTCCGGCAGCCGGCAATCGACATCCGAAAGAAGAGCTACGCTGCGGCTCGAGCCGATCTGACCGACCATCGACGCGTCTCTTCCCTCAGCCACGGATGGCTTCCATGACCACGCTCTTCGCCAATACCACACCGGATATCCCGCCAGATGAGCCCGGCAATCGTCCCGCGCGGACCGGGCCCGGCAAGACCGCTCCGCCGGCGAAGAGCGCCGAGGCCACGAAGCCAGTCCAGCCGGCGAAGTCGACTGCGCCAGGCGACGACGACGCGGCGCCCGCGACCGAGCCCGCTCCTCGCGAGCGCCGCCGCGCCAGTGCGGAGCAGATGGCCACGAAGCAGCGGGAGATCTCGGTCAGCGAGTTCTTCGCCAAGAACCGTCACCTGCTCGGCTTCGACAATCCCCGCAAGGCGCTCCTCACGACCGTCAAGGAAGCCGTCGACAACTCCCTCGACGCATGTGAAGAGGGTGGGATCCTTCCCGACATCGCCGTCGAAGTGGTGCAGCTTGGCGAGACCCGCTACCGCGTCACCATCCGCGACAACGGCCCCGGTGTGGTTCGCAAGCAGGTCGAGAACATCTTCGGCAAGCTTCTCTACGGCTCGAAGTTCCACCGCCTCAAGATGAGCCGCGGGCAGCAGGGAATCGGCATCTCCGCGGCGGGCATGTACGGACTGATGACGACCGGCAAGCCGGTGGTGATCGTGAGCAAGATCAGAAAGGGCAAGGCGGCCCACGAGGTGGTCCTCAAGATGGACACCTCCAAGAACCGCGCCGATGTGGTCAGCGAGACCGAGCATCCCGAGGACGATCACCTCTTCCCCGAAGGGCACGGCACGAGCGTGGCCATCGAACTCGAGGGCAAGTACCTGAAGGGCCGTCAGTCGATCGACGAGTACCTCGAGCAGACCGCAATCGCCAATCCGCACGCCCGCATCGAGTACCTGATGCCGACGAACGAGCGGGTGATCTTCGAGCGGGCCGTCGACGAGCTGCCCAAGGAAGTCGAGGAGATCAAGCCCCACCCGCGCGGCATCGAGCTGGGCATCCTGATCCAGATGCTCGAGCGCACCGAGAGCACGCAGCTCGGGGCCTTCTTCCAGAGCGAGTTCTGCCGCATCGGCCCGACCACCGCCAAGGAGATCTGCGAGAAGGCCGGTCTCACCAGTCGCACGTGGATCAAGGGGATCGGTCACGCCGAGGCGGAGAAGCTCTTCGCGGCACTGCAGGAGGTGAAGGTGATGGCCCCGCCGACCTCGTGCGTGCAGGCCATCGGCACCAAGACGCTGCTCTCGGGGCTTCTCAAGGAAGTGAAGGCGGAGTTCTACGCCGCCAGCATGCGACCTCCCGAGGTCTATCGAGGACGGCCCTTCATCATCGAGGCGGCGATTGCCTTCGGCGGTTCGCTCGCAGGCGACGAGGCGACGCGGGTCATCCGCTTCGCCAATCGCGTGCCGCTCATGTACCAGCAGTCGGCCTGCTCGGCCTTCAAGGCGGTGATCGAGACCAACTGGCGCAACTACGGCCTTCAGCAGCCGCGCAACAGCGTGCCGGTGGCGCCGCTGGTGGTCATGCTGCACATGGCCAGCGTCTGGGTGCCCTTCACCAGCGAGAGCAAGGAAGCGATTGCCGACTACGACGAGATCCGCAAGGAGA
>CAYXKH010000272.1:0-3835 GCA_964465255.1 uncultured Isosphaeraceae bacterium | reverse complement strand
CGACCCTTCCTCGCGTCCCCGCGGGCACTGCCGAAGGGGGGAATCGAACCCCCACTCCCCTTCCGGGGAAACGGATTTTGAATCCGTCGCGTCTGCCAGTTCCGCCACTTCGGCTCGATTTCGATCGCTCTCTCGAGCGACTGTCGCTCCCGAGTGCGGCCCCGGCAGGGCACGCAACTCGCGGGAACTCCGCGATGATGGCCCCCCGTGGCCGCGAGGTCAATTGGGGCGATATGACTTGGGGCCGCGGGCCCAGCTCCGCGGTCGAACTGCACACGGTCCCGTAGAGTGGTCACGTCGGGGGATCCGGTGCTGCGGTCTCCCGACCGGCACTGGATCGTTTCACTCCCCGTCCGCTTCCATGTTCACCCCCGCCGAAGAACACGACACCCTGCAACGGGCGATGGCCGGCGACGCTGCGGCGCTGACTCGGCTGCTCGAGGTTCATGGCCCCACCGTCCGTGGGCGCATCGCCGCCGACATGCCGCGCCGCTGGCAGGCCGTGCTCTCCGTCGACGATGTGCTCCAGCAGGCCTATACCGACGCCTTTCTGGCGATCCGCCGCTTCATTCCCCACGGCGACGGGGCCTTTCTGGCGTGGCTGACGAAGCTCGCCAAGAACGCCATGCTCGATGCCATCGACATGCTCAACGCCGCCAAGCGCGGTGGTGAACGACGACAGGTGATGGCCGACCCCGAGCGATCCCTCACCGCCCTCTTCGACGCCGTCGTCGGGGTGAGCCAGACGCCCAGCCAGGTCGTGGCCGGCGGTGAAGCCCTGTCGGCGATGCGCCGTGCCCTCGAGACGCTTCCCCCCGTCTATCGCACGGTGATCGATCTCTATGACCTGCAGGAGAAGTCGGCCGATGACGCCGCCGCCGCGATTGGCAAGAGCGTCGGGGCGATGTACATGGTCCGGGCCCGAGCCCATCGCCGGCTGGCCGAGATCATGGGCGACCGGTCGCAGTTCCTGAGCACCTGAGGCGCGGCGGGGGTGGCGACGAAGTTGGGGGAAGTTGAGTGTGGTTGAGGGAATTGTCCGCGAGATCCGTGACTGGCCACGCCGCCTTCCGTTGTAGTCGTGCTCGACCATGTCTGCATCCGACCCATCATCGTCGTCCCGGGAACGAGACCTGATCGAACAGGCCCGGCTCGCCGCCGAGGCCGAGGCCTCGCAATCGAAGCAGAGAGACGGCAGCGCCTCCTCGGTCGGCAATCCCTTTGCCGCCCAGAACGACGTCCAGCCGATCAAGCGCGACGCGATCCCCGGTTACGAACTCCAGAGCGAGATTCACCGTGGCGGGCAGGGCGTGGTCTACCTGGCGGTGCAGTTGGCCACCGGCCGCCGCGTGGCCATCAAGGTCCTCCGCGACGGCCCGTTCGCCGACGCCCGCGAGATCCTCCGATTCGAGCGCGAGATGGAGATCCTCTCCAAGCTCGAGCATCCCAACATCGTCTCGATCATCGACCGCGGCATCGCCAGCGATCAGCATTGGTTCGCGATGGACTACATCGCCGGCCCGTCGCTCGACGAGTGGCTTCAGGAGTCGAAGCGAACTCAACTCGACGCGCTCAAGCTCTTCGCCAAGGTCTGCAGCGCGGTGCAGGCGGCGCACCTGCTGGGGGTGGTGCACCGCGACCTCAAGCCCAGCAACATCCGCGTCGACGGCACCGGCGAGCCCCATGTCCTCGACTTCGGCCTGGCCCGTTCGGCGGGCGACTTCGGCTATCAGCGGGAGATGACCAACGCCGGCGAGTTCGTCGGCACGCCGGCCTGGGCCAGCCCCGAGCAGATCGATCGCGATCCGTCGCGCATCGACCAGCGCACCGACGTCTATCTGCTGGGCATGGTGCTCTACAAGCTCCTCACCGGGCGCGGGCCGTGGGATCTCGCAGGTCACCTGCACGACCTGTGGGATGCGATGAAGCACAACCTGCCGTCGCGGCCGCGGAGCATCACCCGCGACGTCGATGACGAACTCGAGACCATCGTCCTCAAGGCGATGCATCCCGAGCGGGAGCGGCGCTATCAGAGCGTCCACGCCTTCGCCAGCGACGTCGAACACTATCTCCGCGGCGAACCCATCGACGCCAAGCGCGACAGCTCGCTCTATCGGGCCCGCAAGTTCGTCTCCAGAAACCGAGCCGCAACCGCGGTGAGTCTCCTCGGAATCGTCGCCCTGGCCAGCGCCGCCGGAGCGTTCTACGTGCAGCGCAACGAAGCCCGAGATGCCCGACGAGTGGCGGAAAATGCGCTGCGGCAGCGCGATCAGTCGCGACTCCTCCAGCAGACCGTCGATGCCTTCATCTTCCAGCCGCTGGTCAAGGCGTTCGACCCATCGCTGGGCGGCGGCGAGAGCGTGACCCTGAAGGAGTACTACGACAGCCGCGAATCGCTCATCGAGATCAAGTTCGCCGGCGAATCGCCCGAGCAGCGAGCCCAGCGGGCGATGGCCCACTCGGCCATCGGCCGCGCCTATCAATCGATCCGCTCGTTCGTCAAGGCTCGGGAGCATCTCGAGAAGGCGGCGACGATCTTCCGCTCGCTGGGTTCCGAGTACGACTGGCTTCGCGCCGACGGCAACATCCAGCTTGCCGCAGTGCTCAAGGAGATGGGACTTCACACCGAGGCCAAGGCTCTTTCGCTCGAGTCGCTGCAGATCGCGGAACGGCTTCACGCTCCCGGATCGTTCGAACTCGCTCTGGCTCGCATCGGGCACGCGGGAGTCCTGCGCCAAGGTGGGAACGCCTCCATTCGCCCGGAGACCATTCGCCTCACTCGCGAGGGATCGCAGGCGCTGCGGGCTCTCCTTGCGGCGGCGGAGTCGTCTGTTCCGGAAGGGATGAGTCTGGAGCAGTGGAGGCGTGAACTCACTCTCGAACTTGCCGGCTCCCTGAACAACGAGGCGATTGACCATCGAAGTCTGGGCGACCCGGACAAGGCGATTCCGCTCTACGACGAGTCGATCCAGCTCCTCGCCAGCAACGGCCTCGAGCGCAGCGTCGACAATCTGCTGGCGCGGACCAATCGGGCGTGGGCGGTCAAGACGATGGGCGACACCGATTTCGCAATCGCCGCCCTCCGGGCCGTGATTGCAGATCTTCCGAAGCTCGCGATCAACCTGCAGGCCGATCCGCGGGTCGCTCTGCCTCATCACTACCTTGCCCTGATTCTGGTCTACCGCGGTGTCGACGGCCAGGATCGGGCGGCGCGGAAGACGGACATCGATGACGGTCTCGTGCACGCCCAGGAGGCACTGCAGCGGATCCAAGCACGCCCAACCAGCCCGTTCAAGCGGGCGGAACTGACGTTTGTGCTCGGGCTCGCCAAAACCGAGCTCGGTGCCATGGCAGGTGATGACGGCCGGCTGCGAGAAGCTCGCCAGAATCTCGAGTCGGCGTTCGAGTACCAACCTGAGCCTACAGACGAGAAGGGCAAGCTGCTGATTGCCCGGATCCGGATCACCCTCGGAGTGTGCCTCTGTCGCCTGCGTGAAACGGGGGCGGGGCTTGAAAGCCTCGAGGCGGGGCTGAAGTCACTGCGCGACGATCTCAAGAAGCCCGAGACCGATCTCGATATCGTGCGTGCCAAACGCTGGCTCGAGGAGTCCCGTCGGATCGCCGCCACCGCGCCGGCTGATGCGAACCCTGCCGAGGCTCGGTAGTCTCTCCCTCAGTCCTGCCGCGCGCTGGTTGGCGTCACGCGGGCTGGTAGCTCAGCGGCCCAGAGCCATCGACTCATAATCGACGCGACGTGGGTTCGAATCCCACCCAGCCCATGGTTTGTTTGAGCGCTCCGTTGCGGCCTCCGGCCGCACACTCGCTCCTGTACGCC
>CAYXKH010000271.1:0-3864 GCA_964465255.1 uncultured Isosphaeraceae bacterium | reverse complement strand
ACCTTCGTCTGTCCGCGCTGAAACTCCTTGGTCAGATCAATGGCTTGGACGATCGCTTCGGACACGTGTGCTTCCTTTACTGCTAAAGCTGGCGGGGCAGTGCACTTCCAACCGAAGATCCATTCACTGCCCCTTGATTCTGACTGGTCGGCCGTCGATCAGACCATCGGGCGGGTTGAGGATGACGTCCTCGCCGTCGCTGAGACCGCGTCGTACCTCAACCTGACCGTTCGCGTCGACGGCGCCGAGAATCACGGTCCGCCGCATTGCCAGGCCCTTCTCAACAACGTACACCACCCCGTCGCGGACAGCGCTGCCTGGGATGCGGATCGCCGGGCGATCAACCGATGAGCCTGAACTGCCCTGACGGGATTCCTCGATCGCTTCCTTTGACAGGAATGACACGGTCGCATTCATCTCCGGCTTGAGCAGCGCATCGGGCTTCAGCACTTTCACTCGAACCTGCACGGTGGCCTTCTGACGATTGGCTTCGGGAGCGATCAGATACACGACCGCCTCATACTTTTGGTCCGGATAGGCGTCGGTCACTACGGAACAGGGCTGCCCTACCTGCACCTTTGCGAAGTCGTTCTGGCTGACATCCAGCTCCACGCGCAGGTCGTCGAGGTCCGCGATCGAAACAACGTAGCCCTTGGCCCCTCGATCACCGACGAAGCCGGTGGTGACAAACTCGCCAACCTCCACGTTGCGCTCGAGAACGGTGCCCGCGATGGTGGAGCGGATGACCGTATTGTTCAAGTCGATCTGCGCGAGTGCGAGCGACCCTTCGAGCTGTCGCACCACCGCCCGCTGCGCGGCGATCTGCTCTGCGCGTGGGCCAAGTGTCACAAGTTCCAGCCGTTGAAGCTGCAGGTCAAGCTGTGCTTGGCGCGACTGCGCCAGCGTCCGTGCTTCGTCAAGTTCCTGAGTGGTCGCGGCTCCCGCAACATCGAGTCCCTTGAGCCGCTCATAGTTCCGCTCCGCGTTGCCCACCTCGGCCCTGGCGCGGTCGACGGCGGCCTTCTCCTGCGCGATCTCCTGCGGACGCGATCCTGCTTCCAGTTCCGCAAGCCTCGCCTTCGCCGAATCCAACTGTCCCTGCTCCTGCGCGACACGGGCCTTGAACTCGTCATCCTCCAGCCGGACCAACTCCTGCCCCTTTTCAATTCTGTCACCCATTTCCACGCCTACCCACGCGACACGCCCGATCACCCTGCTTGCCAGTTCAATCTTCGCCGCGGCGGCCACATATCCCGTGGCGCTCAGCAGGACCAGATCACTCTCCGTCACAGCCCCCTCGGGCACGCGGACTCGAAAGGTGTCGACGATCAGCAACGCCGTGCGTTGCTTCCACAACCAGATGCCCGCGCCAACCGCGATGACCAGCATGACCACAAGAGACCAGGGCCACAGTGATCGCTCACCACGGCGGGCTCGGTCTGATTTGTCGATCCGGAGTTTCTCAAGTTCGCCAGCTACGGACATGCAATCAAGCCTCTCGCATCGATGCGACGATGCCCCTTCTCGATGCTGACCATGCGGGCAGCAACCCGCCCACCAGCCCGATTGCCGCGGCGAACACAAGTCCGCCCGCGATCGCGACCGAATCGATCTTGAACCTGAACGACACTTCGCTGAAGGTCTGGAAGTTGCCAATCCCCGCGGACAGGTTGTTCAGCGGCGTCGCCAGCAATACACCGACCACGCCACCGACCATCGCCAAGGCAACGGACTCGAGCACAAACGAAGTCAAGATGGAGCCGCGGCTGAATCCCAGCGCACGAAGCGTTCCGATCTCGCGTGACCGCCTGGCGACCGCGGCGTACATGGTGTTCGCCGCGGCGAAGCCCGAACCCACTGCCATGACGATCGCGACGAAAAAGCCGATGAACTGAAGCACGGTACCGGTGGATGAACGGGTCAGCCCCGCGTAGTAATCTCGTTCTTCGATCCCTGCCGCGCCCAGCCGTTGGTTGTCCTTGATGGCCTGCTTGAACGCGGGCACTCCCGAGCTTGATTCCAGACGGACCAGAACGGAGTTGGAACCCCCCTGCTGGTCATAATCACCTCGCAACTGGTTCAGGTCGGTCCATAGTTCGGAGTTGGACGCTGATCCTCCATTCACAAACTCGCCAACCACCTCCCAGGAGCCGCGTCCAAATCGGAGCGATTGCCCGATGCGTGCGGCGGGGTAACGCGAGGCGATGCCTTCGCCAACGACGACTTCGCGTTTTCCCGGCTGGTTCCAACGTCCGCTCTTCAGTTTGGCCCCTTCGCGGAGATTCAGGCCCATGGGCAGCATGCCGCGGACGGTGACGTTCATGCCGTTGGGGCTTTCGAGGCTGGGCAGGTTGACGATCGTGATACCTTCCGGCGACGCGATGGGCTCACCCTTCTGGTCTTTGGCAAGGCCAGGAATACGGCGGATAATCTGATAGCTCTCTTCCGAAAGCGTGGAGTTCAGTTCCGAATCGGTACCGGTTCGCAGCACCAGCACGTGAAGCGGGTCGCCGCTTCCAGCAAAGACAGAGTCGATCCCGCGCTTCATCGCAATCGAGGTGACCAGAACGGCCACGGTCAGGCCGATCCCGAAGGCGGTCATGAGCGTGGTGCCTTTGCGTTCAAGCAGGTTGCGGAGGTTGTAGCGAATCGGTACGCCCATGGAGCAGTCATCCTGTGTAACGCAGCGACTCGACGATATTGCGGCGCGAGGCCAGAAGCGCCGGCACACACGCGGCGGCCACTCCGATCAGCAAGGCGGTGACCATCACCACCAGCGCAACCTCGGGCGTCAACTGCATCTTTGCGCCAAAACTGCCCAAGCCAGCACTCGCGGCGATGGTCAGCACAAACGTGATGAGGATCCCGATGCAACCACCAAGAAGCGCGATGAGGACCGACTCGCCGATCACGGTCTGCAGAACCTCCGATGGTGCGTACCCGAGGGTCCGCAGGATGGCGATTTCGCGGGTTCGCTCTCGTACGCTCATTGCCACGGTGTTTGCGCTGACCAGCAGAATCGTGAAAGCAACGGCGGCACAAATGACCGCAAGGTAGAGTTTGACATTCCCGAGAAACGCAAGGAACGAGAGCGCAAAATCCTTCTCGGATTCGGTTTTGGTTGGAAACGGAGAGTTCTCGAATACAGCGTCCACCGCTCGGGCGATGCGCGGAACATCGTCCGCCGTCTCTGCCAGAATCGCGTAGGTTCCCACCGTGTCGGGCCGGGTTGCCCCTGACGCCTTGAGGAGTTCGGAGAGGTACTCGCGATGAAACCACACGCTCTCCGTATTGGGGGGATGATCGAAAATCGCCTCAACTGTAAGTTCAAGGTCGACCGGATAGATGTCACCGCTGATATTCAAGCGGTCCCCGATCTTCAGTTTCTGATCATTCGCGATCTTTCGTGCCACCGCGGCACCGGTGCGGTTGCGCTCGAAGGCTTGCCATTGCTCCTTGGGCGCAGAGTTGTCAGGGTAGACTTTCCTCATTGTTTCAGGATCGACGGCAAAGCGGCCAAAGAAGTTCTGGGGCGTGTTGTCAATGTAGACGCCTCCAAACCACGTGTTTGCGGAGACCGAGTCAACACCATCGATCGCGGCAATCCGCGCCTGATGGGCTGCGGGCAGAAGATTGGTCAGCGAGACCTTGTGACGGGTGATCAGTTGGCGCGCTTCCGAGGGCGACGACGGCGGCGCGAAAAAGAACCCTTGGTACAGCGCGACCACCAGCCCCAGCACCGCCAACGACACCGCCGTGCTCGCCAATGTGAGCAGACTTCGCCGGCGATGCCGCAGGATGTTCCGAAGAATAAGTGGGGCAAGTCGGAGCACTGGGAGAACCGTAGGCCGATGTTCTCCCAGA
>CAYXKH010000270.1:2648-3883 GCA_964465255.1 uncultured Isosphaeraceae bacterium | reverse complement strand
TCACCTCCTCGTCAACTCGATGCTCTGGACGCCGGCGATGCGATTCAGATCGTCCACGAGGACGGTCACGCTCTGTTCGCACTGGAGCCGCACGGCGTAGGTCCACTCCAGTGCCGAGCGCTGTCGCGCGGTGCCCATGGCGGTGAGCGTGAAGCGTTCGAGGTGGCGGGCCAGCGTCGCTTCGACCAGGCCGTCCACCACTTCGCCGAGGCCGACGCGCACGACGAGATCGGCTTCGAGCGAGCGACGCATGGAATCGCCGAGTCGCGGCCGGAACAGGAATGCCGCAATCGCCGCCACCGGAATGGCCACCAGCGGAACCTTGAGGAAACCCGCGCCGATGGCCATCCCTATCGAAACCGCGAAGATCACAAAGGCGGTATCGCGGGTGTCCTCGACCACCGTGCGGAAGCGGACGATGGCCAGCGAGCCGACCAGGCTGAATGCGCGGGCCACGTTGTCGCCGATCACCAAGGTCATCATCGAGATGAGCACGGTCAGAAGGACGAGCGTCGCCATCAGGCTGCGGGCGTGTCGCCCCGAGCGGGCGGCGGCGGTGTCCCGACCATGCGTGGCCAGAAAGATCCCGGCGATCACGCAGCCGAGGACAAGGGCGAGGACCTGTCGGGTGACCACCACCGACATCGCGAGATCCGCGTCGCTCTCGAATGACCCCATGAGCGGCTTGAGCTGTTCGATCATGCGTCGGGCTCCGGGGTGCTGCCGCTGTCGCCGTCTCGAACCTGCGGAGCGAGGGCCGGATGACCAAGAAGGAAGGCCCGCCGCGTGTCGGCGAAGGCACGGAGGGAACCAGCAGCGCTCGGGCGACCATCTCCCGCAGGGGCGACGGTCGCAGCACTGTCCGCAGTGGCTCGCTCAAAGGCCTCGAACGGACTGAGCGTGCGGGTGTCGGCGCGGACGGCGTCGATGATGAGCGCGCGGTGGGCGGCGACGATTGGTCCGAGGGAATTCCAGTTGAGATTGCACTCGGCGATCTCGCGGACGTGATCGATGTACCTGGCCCGCAGTGAGGGCACGGCGAGAAGTCGACTGCGCAGCGGCTTCTGAAGGTCGTCGAGTGCGATGAGCGGATCGAGCTCGACGCCACCGTGCTGCATCGGGCCGCGCCCACCGCCGGGGCGACCATCTGGACCACCGGGACCCAAAGGTCCATTTGGAGGTCCAGACGGGGGGCCATTTGGTGGTCCATTCGGAGGCCCATTCGGAGGCCCATT
>CAYXKH010000270.1:0-2548 GCA_964465255.1 uncultured Isosphaeraceae bacterium | reverse complement strand
CCATTCGGAGGCCCATTCGGAGGCCCATTTGGATACGGCGGTCCGCCGGGAGGGCCTCTGAAGTCGGGCGCGCCCGGACCACCGGGCGGTGGGCCGGCGCCGTCGGGGCCGCGCTGCCGCCATCGACCTCCGCCGGGTCCCTGACTCAGCGCGAACGCCTCGTTCATGTCATGTGGAATCACATGGAAGCGGCCGCTGGGATCGCGATACAGCGAGTAGTCGCTCGCCCTCACCCAGTACCCGTCGCTGTTGACCAGGGCGTTGTCGAGGGCAAGGAACCAGAGCGCTCCGTCGATGTCGAGAATGGGATCGAGCCGTGCCTCGAGTTCCTCGAGCGGGGTGTTGCTCAGCACATCGCAGAGCTCGCGCAGGGCCTTCCACTGCTTCTTCTCGTCCGTGCTCTTGATCTCGTATCGATCGCGATAGGAATCAAGATCGTCGCCGAGATCGTCGAGTCCGGCAGCACCGCGCGGACGTCCCGGGACCTTCCAGCGAGCGCCCTTGTCGGAGCCGAAGTTGCGGGTGAGGAAGTCCTTGTTGAACTGCTCGAGGTTCACGTAGACGCCCCAGCTCTCGCCGTTGACGACGACGTTGGTGAAGTTCGCCTGGGGCGCGGGAATCCGTCCCTTCGCCATCTCCGCGTAGAGGACCGAGCTCATGAACGAGGGATCGCCGTTGGCATTCAGCAGATTGAGCGTTCTCACGCCCAGCAGCCGCTGGTCGGGATTGGCCAGATCCATCGAGATGTTGAAGGAGCGCTTGTGGCCGGCGGGCACCATCATGTAGGAGGAGGCGCCCCGGAAGCTGATCCCGACCTCGGGATAGCGCACACCGTCGACGATCAACGTGGCGGGGATTTCGACGTCGGTGTTGTGGAAGGCGTCGAGCTCGGCTTCCCAGTCGGCACTCTCGAACTCGAGGAAGAAGGTCCGGAGAACGCTGGTGTCGTAGAGCGCCGCGCCCGGGAAGTTCCTGACGCCCTCAGGCGCAACCCGCGGCCCCGGCGTGGCCGGCTCCACCTCGCGCATGCGCGGACCACCTTGGCGATCGCGACGGGGTTCGGCCTTGAGCGCTTCGCGGGCCGCAGCCCGCTCCTCGCGATCCAGTCGGCCGTTGGTGTCGAGGTCGTAGGTCGTGAGGATCGCTCGCTCCTTGCGCATGGGGCCGCCTGGGCCCATGCCGGGGCGCATTTCCGGTCCCAGTCCGGGTCCTTGTCCAGGTCCCCGGGGGCCGTCCTCCACCGTGGCGATGGCCAGTGGCGACGGGCTCGGCAGCATCGCGTTCAGGGCGATGCCGAGTGCGCACGCGGCCAGACCGAAAGAAGTCTGACGTCCGTTCATGGCGAGGTTCCTTCGCGGTGGGGGCGAACCGTTGATCGGAGTCCGGTCGAGAACGACCGAACTCCTGCGGCAATGCGAAGGTTGTCGACCGGGCTGTACCGGGGGACATCAGGCCACACATCAGGCCATACATCGGGCCATACGTGCAGCGTTCGCTCAGTACCCCGCCGCGAGATCGACCACGTTCAGGAGCGGCTCGCCGCAATCGAAGCGCCGCAGATTCTCCAGGAAGATCGCTCGCGAGCGATCCGCGGTGAGTTCGGCGCGGGCGGCGACGTGGGGCGTGATGATCACGTTCTTGAACTGCCAGAGCGGGTCACTCGGCGGCAGCGGTTCGGGGTCGGTGACGTCAAGGCCGGCACCGGCGAGTCGACCCGAGCGGAGCGCTTCCACCAGGGCGGCGCTGTCGACCACCTTGCCGCGGGCGATGTTGATGAGATAGCTCCCTGGCTTCATCGCCGCGAAGGCCTCGGCGTTGAAGAGACCGCTGGTCTCGTCGGTGAGCGGGACGGCGATTGCGACCACGTCGGCTTCGGGCAGCATGGCCAGAAGGCGATCTCCGCGCTCGACGCGCTCGACGTATGGCGGCGCATCACCTGCGGTGCGGCGGGTGGCGATCACCTTCATGCCGAACCCCGCGCCACGCTTGGCGATCTCGGTTCCGATGCCGCCAAGCCCGACGACGAGCAGGGTCCTGCCCTGGAGAGCAATCGGCTGAAGTGAGCCGGAACCCTCTGGTTGCCAGCGCCCAGCGGTGCGACCTTCGAGATGCGTCGGCAGGTCGCGGGTCAACGCCAGGAGCATCGCAAAGACGTGATCGGCGATGGCCGGCCCATGCACGCCGCGGGCATTGGTCAGGACGATGCGGGGCGAGTCGCGAAGCTCCGGCACCGCCACGTAGCGGTCGACACCGGCGCTTCGCGCCTGCACCCAGACGAGATTCGTGGCCGCCTTCAGAAACTCGGGTGTGGCGTAGAACGCATCGACTGCACTCGCCTCGGCGGCGCGGCCCTGAGCCTCGTCGCGGGAGAGACCGGTGACCAGACGCAGCCCCGGAGCACGTCGCTCGATCTCGCGCCGATCGTCGTCGCCGACCTCACGCAGGAAGCAGACCAGCGGCGGACGATCCCCATCTCGCGGGAGTGCGATCCGGGCGTTGCGCAGCGAGCCGACCTCCTCGGCGAGGGCGCGCAAAGTCGAGCTCGACC
>CAYXKH010000269.1:0-3895 GCA_964465255.1 uncultured Isosphaeraceae bacterium | reverse complement strand
CCCCCGCCCCCCTCGCCCCGATGATTCGATCACCGACATGCACCATGCCGTTCGCGGGGGTTCCCCGAAAGACGTGCCTCACCAGCAGCGCCTTCGGAGCATCGGCCACGAGTTCAGCGCGCATGCCGGTGATGCCGAGGTTGTAGAACCACCCGGAGACCTCCGCATCGGGCCCGGCCCCAGCGCGCTGCTTCCACGGCTGGCCATCCTCGTGGTAGTGAACCTGGGCCAGCACAGGCGCGGACATCGAGAGGACGGCAGCGCACGAGAGCACAAGGAGGGCCGGGATAATCATGGTTCGTAGAAGGTAGTCGATGGTCCGCCGCGAGACCCCATCGCTTCTGCTACTCGCACGCGCCCCACGCTGAGAGGAGCGCGCCGAGATCGTTGCCGTCGACGACGCCGTCGCAGTTGAGGTCGCCGGGGGCGCCGATGACCGTGGTCGGGCCCCAGTTCGCGAGGAGTGGGCCGAGGTCGGCGCCGTCGACGCTCCCGGATCCATCGAGATCGGCCACGCACTCGTCCAGGAGCGTGATCCGCACCGCGAAGTCGCCGTCGGGGTCGCTGTTGTCCCCGTACAGCGAGTCGTGGGCCGAGATGAAGAGGTGGGTTGCGCCGCGCGGAACGATGACGCAGATGGTGCCGCCGGGGAACGCGCCGCTGGTGATGACGAAATCCTGTGGAACGTCGGTCGGCTCGCCGCCGAAGAAGGTCGGCGCCGAGATGAAGTCCACGCCGGCGTCGAGCGCATCCACCACCCTATTGAGAGCACTCGGCGCGAGCAGCAGGGGGCTTGCAGAGAAGATGCCCATCGAGGTTTTGAAGATGTCGCCGCGAGGCCCGTTGTCGAAGTCGCCGAGCGTCGTCAACTCGATGCGGTCGCCCGGGGCGATGCCGAGGCTGCCGAGGGCAATCGGCGCGGCCGGCAGCGACGGATCGGCGCTGGCGGTGTGAATGAACGCGGCCCTGGAGTCGATTGCGATGTCGACCGCGTACATGGTGTCGACGAGTAGCGCAACTGCGAGGAGCGCAGGACAGGCGAGCGCGGTTGGCGAGGTGCGGAAGTTCACGAGAAGGCTCCGGTGGGATGACTGGGGGGCGCGGTCTTGAAGCCAAGCGTAGTGCGGCACTCCGGAGACGGCGATTTCTCAGAAAGCCACTCACGAGTGAATGTCCACTCAGAATTAGGGGGAACACCCGATGACTTCACAGACGACTTCGGCGGCGTGACCGGGTAGCGTGATCGAGGCTCAGTTGTCAGGCAAACCCGCTGAGCGGGGACGCTGCGTGACGATCGCCACACGTTCCTCCAGTGTCGCGGGCGCGTGCGCCGAAACGCGAGGGATGGATCTCTCTTGAAAGGACGCAGTCATGCTTCGATGGGCGCTCATCTTCCTGGTCCTGGCTCTTATCGCGGGTCTCCTCGGCTTCACCGGCGTTGCCGGCGAGTCGATGTACATCGCCAAGATCCTGTTCTTCGTCTTCCTGGTGATCTTCGTCATCGGGCTCGTGGTGAGCCTGGCGACAGGGAAGCGTCTGCCCGGCGTCTGACGCCGGGCATGGCCATCGCTTCGAGTGCCGAATCATCGTCTATCGGGAGGTCTCTCATGAGTCCGCAACGCATGGTCGGGATCGTTCTGGTCGTGATTGGAGTGGTGCTTGTGGTGATCGGGCTGAACGCATCCGACTCTGTCGCGGATCAGGTCAGCGAAACCTTCACCGGAAAGTTCACCGAGAGCACGACCTGGTACATCGTCGGTGGGATCGGGCTTGCGATTCTCGGGGTACTTTTGGCCAGTGTTCGACTCGGAAAGCTGAAGTAGAAGTCGGAGTGAAGGGGAAGTAGGGGTGCCGCCGTGCGGCCGCTCCCGCCGCGGCCGAGGCCGTCGAGTGTGCCGGTCGACTTTCCCTCCTTGGTGCTCCCGGTGCTTTCCCGTGCTCCTCAGTGCGGAGGGCGGTTGCACAATCTGGACCGTGCGGTGCACGTGAGGCCTGAGGCGCAAGAACTCCGCGCACGCTTCGAGTCGTGCAACCCACTGCACATCTCCCTGCTCCCTGCTCCCTGCTCCCTGCTCCCTGCTCCCTGTAGCGCCGCGCAGCAGCAGTTGTGCTTGGAACCTCATCCCAAACCCCAGCATGACTCCGTGCTGGGCCACGTCCCCGGTGAACTCGCTGGTGCCGCTGCCGTCGGTGTAGTCCCAAGCGATGGCGCGGTAGCCGAGGATCACCGAGGCGGGATGATGGAACAGGCGGAAGTCGTAGCCGACGACTGCGGTGACCGACCTGCTGGCAATCGGCGCCGGACGGTCGGGGCGAGGCGGGACGGCTTTCGCCGCGGTGGGCGCACAGCACGGCGGCGACGTCGGATCATCCGACGCGAGCGCCGCGCCGGGCTGAGCCGCGACGACGACCGAGGGTCCCATCAGGGTCAGGGTGACCATCGTGATTGCGAACACGGTGCGTCGCGGGTCGCCAGCGGGGGGTGAGTGTGTGGGTCATCAGCTCGTTCCTCGCTCCGGAGAATCCGCCTCGGCGCCTCTCGGCGTGCGCGGCGGGGGTTTTAGTGGCGCTGCGCCAAACGTCCGCACTCAGCGGCCGTCGGGCGGTCGCGTCACGGCTTCCATCACCTGATCGAGATTGAATCTGCCGGGCTTCTGGCGGGGCCGGAACTCCTTGAAGCTCTGGGTCCACTGGCCGACGTAGCCCGCTGCCGGCGCGATCATGAACATGTGCTCCGCGAACCAGCGGCCGTAGTCCATGCCGATCTCGTAAGCGAGCTCGAAGGGGTCCATCCGCAGATTCGTAAGCATGGGGGCTCGGAGGGCGACGAACGGCTCCTGCCACACTCGCAGGCCGTGTGCATCCTGTCGCAGGAATGTCGCCTTCCAATTGCCGTATCGAATCGCGGCGACGCTGCGGTCATCCGTTCAATAGATGAACTCCTTGCGCCGCCATGGACCCGCGCCGGTGAGCGCCGGACGCAGGTCGTACCCGTCGAGGTGGACCTTGACCAGTCGGGCTCCGTCGTGGTGCGGGCAGCCGCTCAAGGCTTCCGTCACGCTGCACTTGGTGCCGTCGCGCACCCTCCATTCCGGACAGTCGCCCGTCAACCAGATCTGGTCGGTCGCGCCACGAGGGGAACCGGCGACAACCCACCGGCGACAACTTGAAGGACACGAACCATGGCCATTCCGCACGATCTGAACTACATCAAGGAGCGCTGGGGGCGATTCGCCCTGCTCAGGGCGACCATGCTCGTCGCCGGTCTCATCGCCATGATCTGCACCACCACGACGACGCTGGTCACGGTCATGTTTCTCGGATGGGTGCTCCTGATCTCGGGAGGCGTGCAGTTGATCGAGACCTTCGGCGTGCGCAGTTGGAGCGGGTTCCTCGTCCACCTGATCGCCGCCATTCTTCAACTTGTCGTGGGCGTGCTGCTGGTCACTTCGCCCGGCGAGAACGCGCTGATGATCACCCTGATCTTCGCCATGTTCCTTCTGGTCGGCGGGCTCTTCCGCATGATCGCGGGCTTCACGATGCCGATGCTGGGCGGCGCGGTGGCGCTCAGCGGGGCGATCTCCTTCATCCTCGGTCTGATGATCTGGCGCCGATGGCCCGACTCCGGCCTCTGGTTCATCGGCTTCTTCGTGGGCATCGACCTGATCATGCACGGGGCGTCGTGGCTGGCCTTTGCCCTGCGGGCCCGGAGCCTTCCGGCCGGGGCGACCGCGGCGACCGTTGCGACCGGGGCGACTGTTCGGGCGTGAGTGAGCACTCGCAAAGGCGGCGATTCGGTCCCAACGTGACGATCATCGCGAAGGCGCGGCACCCGACACTGTGAACGAATCACGGCCCCAGCGCCGCCGAGCCTGGGACCGCCGAGCTGGGCTCG
>CAYXKH010000268.1:0-3926 GCA_964465255.1 uncultured Isosphaeraceae bacterium | reverse complement strand
GAGCGACGACCGTCGGGCCACAATCGCTACGCCCTGGCGCTTCTCCTTCACGCCCGAGGCGAAGTCGAAGAGGCGGCGCGAGAGCTCGATCGCGCCGCGGCAATCGCTCGCGAGGTGGGTGACGCGGCCGCCTTCGCGAGCATCGCGCATGCCCGCGCCGTCTGGCGCATCCAGGCGGGCGATCTGCGGGGGGCGATGGAGTCGACCTTTGCCGCAGCGCGCGGCTTCGCCGCCGCAGGAGTCTGGCCCAAGGTGTTCGAGGAACTCCTCCTCATGGGCCACCTCGACGGAGAGCGCCCCGGCATCTGGCACGCTCAGGCACTGTGGCTTGGGCTCTGGAGCGATCGACCGATTCAGGATCTCCTTCCCTCGATCCGGCAGGTCTTTCAGGCGGCCCCCGGCGGGAGCGGGTTGGAGCGCTCGCTCGCCGCATACGTCGCCTTTGCGGCACGCTCTTCGGCCGATGGTCATGTCGACCCGAACGCAGCGGCGCTGGCCGAGATCGTGCCGCAACTGGTCTGGGCGTCGCGGGTGAATGGCGGTGTTCCGGATGCCGAGCATGACGCCTTCGTCCAGCGGGAGTTCATCGAGGGCGGCCGCGAGCACGTCCTGCTGCTGGGAGAGCGGCTCCAGCAGTGGGTGCCCGAGGCGATGTGGGTCTTGGATTGCGAGGCAGTCGCGGCTCGGTTCGCAGGTGGGTCGACCGCGGCATAGCCGCGTCGCCGCGGGCCCTCGCGCGGGCGCGGGCGCCCTCGACTCGCGGGCGAGGCGAGCGCGTGGACCACAGCGGAATTCCTCGATAACTGCTCGCATTCGCCCTTCGCCTCCGCAATCATCCGCCCATGTCAATTGCTGCCTCTTCGAGCGGCTCGCGCCTCGCCTCCTCTCCCCGCACCCCTCCCGATCGAATGCTCGACCGGCTCGTGTCTCACTTCGGTGACGGGCACCGGGCCCGGCTCGAAGCCGGTGTGGGTCGCGTACTCGATCGCTGGACACCGGCCGATGGCGACGACGCCGCGCTTGAAGCGTTCTGTCGCGACCACTACGTGGCCGATTGCGTGGAGCGCAGGCGGCTCATCGATCGGCTGGAGCGCGGGGTCGATGCAATCGGCGGGCACCTCGGCGAAATGCGGCGATCGCTGCGCTGGTGGTCCGACGTGCGCGTCCCCGAGGTGAAGGCAATCGACGACGTGCTGGCCACCTTCGACCCGGCGCCGGATCTCTCCGAGCAGCTCTATCGCCAGAAGATCGCCTTCGTCGCGCTTCTCAATCTCGACAAGCCCGACCTGGCCACGATGCTTCGCGACGGAGCCGACTGGAGCGTCGACCAATGGGTCGAAGCGCGACTGGCGCAGGAGTTCGGCCCGCGGGTTCCGGCCGAGGTCAACGAGCGGGCCCGACTCGTGGGACACGCGGCCCAGCAGTGGGTGGCGCGATTCCATGTGCCGGTCGGCGGACTGGTCGACGCCGATGGTCACACCGTGATGGAGGATTCGAAGCGGGCGCTCCTTGCCCACTGGCTGGTGCGCGAGGAGATCAAGGCTCGATACAGCGCCCCCAAGGGCGACCCCAGCGGGCTTCCCGCGCAGCGGGCGCTGGCCCAGGTGATGGGCCGCCACATCGACGGCACCATCCCCAGGTCGGTGATGGAGGCAACCGCGACGGGGAAGTGGGATGTCGCCAGGAACACACTCGACGGGGCTCCCGCGGGCGAGCTCGTCGGTCCGGCCCGCTACGAGCACTGGCTGGCCCATCGGCGGATTGCAGTCGAATTCGACGGCTACTGCACCGAGCATCCCACGGCGATGGCTCGCAAGTTCGAACTCGCTCGCGAGATTCCCGAGCGCGAGGTGGAGGAGCTGATGATTGCCCTGCTCGATTCGCCGGTGCGGATCGAGCTGGCCTCGTTTCTGAAGAACCGCATCGGGCGAGCGCTCGAGTCCTTTGACATCTACGTCGACGACATCGCCGAGAATCGCCCGGCGGAGGCGATGAACGCCGCGGTGCGAGCCCGCTTCGGTGACGAGCGTGCCTTTCAGGCGCTGCTGCCGACGGTGCTTCGCGAGCTGGGATTCAGCGAGGGTGACAGCGAGTATCTCGGCAGCCACATCGAAGTCGAGATCGCCCGAGGCAGCGGCCACGCGATGCGGCCATCGCTCCCGCAGTTCAAGGCGTGGCTGCGAACCAGTCGACTCGACCAGGAGCTCGGCTGGGACGGCTTCGAGACCGCGATGCACGAGTTGGGGCACACCATCGAGCAGGTGATCTCCTGCACCTTCGTCTCGCGACCCACGCTGCGTGGAGTTCCCAACACCGCCTGCACCGAGGCGTTTGCCTTCCTCTACCAGTCGCTTGCCAAGCGCGTGCTCGGCCTCGAGGACGTCGCCGCGGCCGAGCGACAGTTCGCCCTCGACAGCGTGCAGACGCTGCTGAACGCCTGCCAGATTGCGGGCCCGTCGCTTCTCGAACTGCGCGTGTGGCGCTGGCTCTATGCCAATCCCGAGACCACCCCGGAGGCGCTGCGCGACGCGACCCTGACGATTGCCGACGAGATCTGGGACCGCTTCTTCCGCCGCGACTTCGGAGCCGATCCGTATCGACTCATGGCCGCGTATCAGCACATGATCCATCACCCGCTCTATCTGGCGGACTACACCCTGGGTCACATCATGAGCCACCAGATCCGCTCGGCGCTTCGCGGCCGCGACCTCGCCAACGAAACCCGCCGCATCTGCGCCCTCGGCCGCCTCACCCCCGACCTGTGGATGCGCCGCGCGGTGGGGGCGCCGATTTCGGTGGCGGCGTTGGCGGGTGACGCGGAGGACGGACTGCGGGTGTTGCGAGGAGGGGAGTAGGGGAACGGGCAGACCGGCCGCTTCGCGGCCTTTTAGGGAGCAGGGGGGATGGCAGGGGGTTGCACGAGTTGGTGCGTGCGCTGCGGTTGGGGCGTTCCTTTACGATTGACGCATGCGTGTCGTTTCACTGCTTCCCTCGGCGACCGAGATGCTCTGCGCTCTCGGCGGCGAGGATCTGCTTGTTGGTCGATCGCACGAATGCGACTGGCCGCCGCGGATCACCGATCGCCCAGTCCTTACCGGCCAACGAACGAAGAGCATCCACGAGGGAGGAGACAGTGCCTTCATCGACGCCGAGGTGCGGGCGGCGCTGGCCACCGGCGCCAGTCTCTACACCCTCGACGAGGCCCTCCTGCGCTCACTTCGGCCCGATGTGATCCTCACCCAGAAGCTCTGCGATGTCTGCTCGATCGATCTGCCCACGGTCGAACGCGTTGCAGCCACGATCGGGGCCGAAGGAGGTGCTGCTCCGCGGGTGGTCGTGCTCGACCCGCATTCGATCGAGGAGGTCTTCGACGATCTCCTCACGGTCGGCGACGCCGTGGGACGAGCGAGCGAGGCCTCGGAGACGATGGTGGCGCTGCGCGATCGCTACTGGTCGGCTGTCGACTTCGTCAACCCGTTCATCGAGGGACCCGAGATTGCCTTCCTCGAGTGGATCGAGCCGCTCTTTGTCGGCGGGCACTGGACGCCGCAGCTCATCACCGCCGCAGGCGGGCGTCACTCGCTCAATCCCGCCGGCGCAAAGTCGCGGCAGATCATCCCCGAGGAACTGGTCGAGAGTCAGCCCGACCGAGTCATCGTCTGCCCCTGCGGCCTCGACCTCGCCAGCGTGAAGCGCGAGTTCACGCGACTCACCGGTTCGACCTGGTGGGGTGCGCTCCCGGCGGTCGCCGACGGCAACGTCGTCCTGGTCGACGGCAACCAGATGTTCAACCGTCCCGGCCCACGCCTCGTCGACGCCTTCTGCTGGCTGGTGGGGTGGATCAACAACCGGCCGGAGGTTGTTCCAAGCGATTTTCCGTGGATGAGGGGAAGGTGAGTGACAGGCGGGGGGCAGGGGGCAGGGAT
>CAYXKH010000267.1:0-3935 GCA_964465255.1 uncultured Isosphaeraceae bacterium | reverse complement strand
AATCGGCGCCGGATGAGCCGCCGCATGACCCACACCGAACAGCCCGACGGCGACGCCGGCCGCGAGGAATGCACGTCGGTCGACTGATCTGTCGGGAAGTCCGCCGCGGGAATCGTCGCTCATGGTGCAGACTGTCCCGCGGCGATCAGTCGCTCGTCAAGCGGTGGCCGAACAATCTCCGATTTGGATCATGCACGCGCACTGGCCTTTGCGCCCGCGGCCGAGGCCAGAGCAGACGCCTTGTCCGTCCGCTCCCACGAGAACGTCCCCGGGCCGGCCTCGTCGGGGCTGCGCCCGAAGTGGCCGTGGATCGCCGTGGCCCGGTAGATCGGCTTGCGAAGACCGAGAGTCTTGATGATTCCGCCCGGCGTCAGGTCGAAGTGTTCCTTGATGAGCGTGACGATCAGGTCCTCGCTCACTTTGGCGGTGCCTTGGCAATCGACGTGGATCGAGGTCGGGTCGGCCACGCCGATGGCGTAGCTGACCTGCACTTCGCAGACATCCGCGAGATTCGCCGCCACGATGTTCTTGGCGATGTAACGGCACATGTAGGCCGCGGAGCGATCGACCTTGGTGGGGTCCTTCCCCGAGAAGGCTCCACCGCCGTGCCGACCGCGACCGCCGTAGGTGTCGACGATGATCTTGCGGCCGGTCAGACCGCAGTCGCCATGCGGGCCCCCGATCTCGAACTGCCCGGTCGGATTGACATGGATTCGGATGCCGTCGTTCCACCATGTGCCGAGCACCGGCTTGATCACCTTCTCGATGACCTGCCGCTTGAGTTCAGCCTGACGCTCGGACCCGTTCCATTCAGGTCCGTGCTGGGTCGAGAGCACCACGGTGTCGACCCGCAGGGGCTTGAGACCCTCGTACTCCACGGTGACCTGGCTCTTGGCGTCGGGACGCAGTCCGGGGATCGCGCCGGAGACTCGAACTTCGGCCTGAAGCTTCACGAGTCGGTGAGCGAGGTCGATCGGAAGCGGCATCAGCGACTCGGTCTCGCGGCAGGCGAACCCGAACATCATGCCCTGGTCGCCGGCGCCGTGCGTGTCGACACCTCTGGCGATGTCCGCAGACTGCTTGCCGATGGCCACCATCACCGAGCACGAGTTTCCATCGAAGCCCTTGGCGCCATCGTCATAGCCGGCCTTGATCACGGTCTCGCGCACGATGCTCGGGACGTCAACCCAGCCCTTGCAGGTGACTTCGCCGGCGACCACGGCGACGCCGGTCGTGACCATGGTCTCGCACGCCACGCGGCTCATCGGATCGACGGCGAGCATCGCGTCGAGGACGGCGTCTGAGATCTGATCGGCGAGCTTGTCCGGATGTCCCATCGAGACGGACTCGGAGGTGAAGAGATAGCGGCGGTTGTTCATCGGATTCGTCGGGTTCGGGTCGAAACGGGGTCGGACGATCAGCCGGCCACGCCGATCTGGGTCGATCGGGCCATCGAGCGGCGGACTCACGCATTCATCCATTCATCCGGAAACCCGGATGAAGGGCGGATTGTAGCGGAATCGAGGGTCGTCCGCCCCGGCCGGCGGAGCCGCCCCGGAGCAATCAAAAAAGCAGCCGACGCGGGCCGAGGCCCGCGCCGGTGCTCATCCTCTTTCGTGGCGTGTCGACTTCCGTCGACTCAGGTCGGCTCGCGAGCCGCCACCGCCGCCCGTGCGGGGCAAGGCGATCACGCCCGCCGACGGCGACCGACCAGCGCGGCAAGGCAGGTGATGGCCAGGGCACCGGGGGTCGGCACCGAGGCGATGTTGAAGGTCAGATTGTCGAAGAGGGCGCCGTCGAGATCGGAGCTGAACTCGATGCGGCTGATTCCGGCCATCGAGATCGAGAGCGTGCCCGAGGCATTGCCCGGGGTGATCATGCTGACGCTCGCCAGCAGCTTGCCCGTGGCGTCGTAGCCCTTCAGGACACCGAGAATCGTCCCGATGTTGGCGTCGAAGACGTCGATGGAGACGAAGTCGACGGTGGTGGCGACAGAGGTCATCGGAATGACGAAGGAGGCGCCCATCGAGAGTCGGCCGACGGCGCTGGCAAGGCCGATGGCCCTCGACCCGGTGCCACCCTCCCGTCGGAACATCTCCCATGAGCCGGGATCCCACGTCGCGACGTGCACGGCGGGAGCGTTGCTCGAGAAGATCAGCCCCTGCCCCCGGTAATGATCGGCGCTCAGCCAGTCCACGGTTCCGTCGGTGGCGTCGTCGAACCCGATGAAGTCCGCATTCGCATCGGTGCTCAGGGCGGTCGTGGTGAGAGTGACAGCAAGCAGCGCGAGGATGCGGTTCATCTGAGGGCTCCGGATGTGTGCTGAGTCGGTCGCGGCGTCCCACTGCTGAGCAGTGTCTGGGGGCCGCGATCCAGTCGTCGGGTGAGTCGGCGACACCGCACTATCCGAGGGAGGGTCGCCCGGGGTTCCTCGCGGCTTCAAGCCATTCCGCTCGGGAGCTGTTCGCACCACGTCCCCTCGAGCAGCCATCCGTCGCGGTTGCAGACGCCCGCAAGACTGTTCTCAGACGAGGCATGTTTCGTTACGCTTTGCACATGCACTCACGCACCTACGGCGTTCTGATCCTTCTCCCAGCGCTCTACGGAGCGCCGATTGTCCTGTCGCCGGCACTCCTGGCGGCTCCGCCGGCAGCCCCGGCGCAGGCCCCGAAGGGCATCGACTGGAGCGAGAAGGTCAAGCGCCAGCAGGAGTTCTACCGGGCCCAGGAGAAGACCGGCGCTCCCTTCGATCAGCCCGCGTACGACGCCCTGATGAAGGAGTTGGTCGCGGGCATCGACTGCTCGACGCTCTCAATCGATGAACTGATGAGCGGCTGGCAGATCCTCGCGGGAACGCCGGAGTCGCGGAGCGCCGCGCTGGCGCGTGCCCAAACGCTCGCCACCGGGACCGAGGCCACGTCCGCCAAGGCCGCGGTCTTCGTTGCCAGCTCGAGCCGCTCCAGCGACGCCGCCGGCTGGCCGGGCCATCTCACCGCAGCGTTCAATCATCCCGGCCTCCCGGCATACTTTGCCGAGGCCGGACCGCGCCCACTGGTGCAGCTCACCAGCCAGGTCAGCGGCATCGATGCGGCACAGCGTGGTCCATTCCTCGACAAGGCGATCGCCTGGGGCGCAACCTTCACGCCGGAGACCTCGGCGGCGCAGCTCCGTTCCGTCGTCGGATACGTGACCGCGCTTCGCGATCTGATGCCCTCGCTGTCGCCCGAGCAGTTCGATTCGGTTCGCACCCAGATGCTGGCGACCGTCAGCGCCGCGGCGGCCAAGGCGGAAGCGGACAGTCGCCCCGACGATGCTGCGGCGCTTGGCAAGCTCGCCACGCGGCTCGACAGCTCGGCGATGAAGGGCCAACTGCTGAACCATTCCGCCCCGGCGGTCACCTTCAACTGGTTGCACGATCGCAGCGGCACGCCCTCGTGGAAGACTCTCGAAAATCTCAAGGGCAAGATCGTGGTGCTCGACTTCTGGGCGACCTGGTGCGGCCCCTGTGTCGGCAGCTTCCCGAACGTGCGCGAGCTCCGGGCCCACTACTCCACCGACGACGTGGTGATCATCGGCGTGACCAGCATCCAGGGAAATCACTACTGGAAGGGCCGTCCGAAGGTCGAGACCAAGGGCAATCCCGACCTCGAGAAGTCGCTGATGTCCGAGTACATGAACGAGATGGACATCACCTGGACCGTCGGCTTCACCGATCAGGAAGTCTTCAACCCCGAGTTCGACGTGAACGGCATCCCGCACCTGGCGATCATCGATGCCAAGGGCGTGCTGCGGCACAACGGCCTGCATCCCTCGATGCCGATGGCCGAGAAGACCAGGCACATCGACGCCCTGCTCACCGAAGCCGGCAAGACCCCGCCGCCCGCCCCCGCAGCCCCAACGACAGAGACAGGCACCGACAAGAAGTAGTTCAACGC
>CAYXKH010000266.1:0-3941 GCA_964465255.1 uncultured Isosphaeraceae bacterium | reverse complement strand
CAAACCCCCAAGGGTGGTATAGTCCCGCGTTGACCGACCCCAAGGAAGGGGTCGGAGAGCCCACGACGGACGTCGCCCGATCGGCTCGAGGAATCGCCTCGCAGGAGCCGAAGGCGACACCGCGATCGGGCACGACAGGAGGTCGCCGCCCCATGAGACTCGCCAAGGTCACGCTCGCCGGCTTCAAGAGCTTCGCGAACCCCACTGAGTTCCGTTTCGATGAGCCCATCATCGGGATCGTCGGACCGAACGGCTGCGGCAAGAGCAACGTCGTGGATGGCATCAAGTGGGTGCTTGGCGAGCGCTCCGCGAAGAGCCTGCGCGGCGGCGCGATGCAGGACGTCATCTTTGCCGGCAGCGCCACCCGCAAGCCGCTCGGACTGGCCTCCGTCACCCTCAGCTTCGACAATCCGGAGGTGCGGGGAGAAATCGATCCCTCGAAGCGACGCATGCTCGGCGTCGACAGCGAGCAGGTCGATGTCATGCGCCGTCTCCACAGCGACGGCCGCAGCGAATACCTGATCAACAACCAGAAGGTCCGCCTCAAGGACGTCAAGGACCTCTTCCTCGACACCGGCATCGGCACCGACGCCTACTGCATCATCGAGCAGGGCAAGGTCGACGCGCTGCTCCGGGCGAAGCCGCTCGAACGCCGCGAGATTCTCGAAGAGGCCGCGGGCATCGCCGGCTTCAAGGCCCGCAAGCTGGAGTCGGCTCGCCGCCTGGAGCAGGCCGAGAACAACCTCGCCCTGGTGCGCGAACAGCTTCAGAGCACGGAGCGCCGACTGAAGACGGTGAAGACTCAGGCCGAGAAGGCCCGGCGCTTCCGCGAACTCGATAGTCGTCGGCGCACGGTGCGAACCGATCTCGCCCTCCAGATCCATCACGAACTGGAAGAGACGGCCCGCACGCTGGCGGCCCAGCTCGCCGAGGTCGAAACCACTC
Organism: uncultured Isosphaeraceae bacterium; assembly: GCA_964465255.1. GTDB lineage: Bacteria > Planctomycetota > Phycisphaerae > Phycisphaerales > SM1A02 > CAYXKH01. Next base: position 2,996 of record CAYXKH010000266.1, on the reverse strand, counting down.
GAAACCTGGTCAGCGAACGTCTGCGACTGGCCGAGGACGCCAGACAGAACGCCGACCTCCAGCGACACGCGATCATGCAGCAGGATCGCGACCTCTCGCAGCGACGCGTCGAAGGCGTTGCCGCAGGTCGGCACGCCGAGCAGCTTCGCGAGGTGAACGCGAGAACGTTGGCCGACGCCGAGCAGCACCGAGTGCATGATCTGGCCCGGCTCGATGAACTCGATGGCGTGATCACCTCGCTGGAGTCCTCGATCAAGGCTCTCGACGAGCGCCTGGCCACCGAGCAGGTCGCCGCATCCGAAGCCGACGTCGCGGCCCAGGAGGCCGCCAGGGCCCGCTCCCGATTCGAACACGAGGCCATCGCCGCCCAGTCGGCGGGCGAGCGACTCCGCGAAACCGTGCTCTCGATCGAGCGGCAGCGCTCGCAGGCTCAGGCCCGAGCGACCGCCCTCGACGAACGACAGCGCGGGGTCCGGGAGACCGCGGCCCGCCTCGAGCGCAAGGTCGAGCCGCTCCTCAGTTCGCTCGACCAGACCCGCGTCCGACTGATCACCGCGAACGTCGACACTCAGGTGGAGTCGGATCTGGTCGGCCGCCTCATTCGCGACATGGACGCGTACGCCGCCGCGGCCACTCGACTCGACGAGAGCCACGGTCGAGTGAGCGCCGCCCTCACCCGGCATCGGCAGGATCTCGCCGGATGCGCCGCTCGGCTTCGCCTGCTGGAAGAGATGCGAAACGCCGGCGAAGGACTTGCCGAAGGGGTGCGGGCGATCCTCGCCTCGCGCGATCGCTTCCCGGCGGTGCGCGGCATGCTCGGCGACTTCGTGACCACCTCGCGGCGCGACGCCCAGGTGGTCGAAGCGGCGCTGGGTGGAAATCTCGAACTCCTGCTGATCGATCGGCTCACCCAACTCAATCCGTTGGAGTCGGCGCTGCGCAGCCTTTCGGGCCGAGTGATGTTCGCCTCGCTGGCCTCGCCAGAGCCGACCGCCGACGAAGCGTCGATCGATGTTCCCGCGGGCGTCGTGCCGGTGCTTTCGCTCCTCGAAGGCAACGAACTGGTTGCGGGGCTCCTCACCCGACTGCTGTCACGCACCTATGTGCTCGAGAGCCTCGAGTCGGCCATGCTCCTGGCGGCTGGTCCGATGCGCGGCTGCCGATTCGTCACGCGTCAGGGCGACGTGCTCGAAGCCGACGGGCGCGTGGTCGTTGCCGGTGTCGGCGCCCGCACCGGCGGCGCCGGATGGCTGGCCCGCGAGGCCGAGATGGCTGAGCTGCACGCGCAGCGCCTGACAATCGAGGCCGAGATCGCTCGTCTCGATCGCGAGGCGTCGCAGCTCGCCGCGGAGACCGAGGAGAGCCGACGCCTCCAGCGCGAGGTCTCGGAGTCGCTTCAGTCCAGCCGCGGTCGTCATGCCGAAGCGGGCTATCGACGCGAGCGGGCCGAAGGCGAGATCGCCCGGCTCGAGCAGGAGATCTCCCGCGACAGTCAGGAGCGACGCGATCTGCTGGGGCAGATCGACGCCTTCGAGCGGGAGGGCGCAGAGCTTCTCGCCAAGGTCGAGTCGCTGACCAGGCTGCTCGAGGAGCAGGCCGGCGAGATGGCTCGGGCCCAGACGGCGCTCGAAGCCATTCGGGCCCAGGCAGCGCAGGCGGGTGAGCGACACGCGCAGGCGAGAATCAGCGCAAGTCAGGCCGCCGAACAGGTGGAGTCGCTGCGGCGCGAGCGCCGCCATCGCACCCACCGCATCGAAGAATCGACCCGTCACCGCGAAGCGGCCGCGCAGCAGGTTGCCCGCCGCGCCGAGCAGGTCGAGCGCACCCAGGCCGCGATAGTCGAGGCCGAAGCGGCAATCGCTGCGTCGAAGGCAACCGTCGAGGAGGTCGACGCCGCCATCACCGAAGTGCGCGATCGTCTGGCACTGGCCGACAGGGCGGTGATCGAGAAGTCCGAACTGGTGCGGGTGGCCCGCGCGGCGATGAGCGATGTCGATCGCGTCCACTCCGCAATCGAGATCGAGCGGCGCGAGAACGAAGTGCGCCGCGAGGCCCACCTCGAGCGCACTCTGGCCGAGATCGAGCTCGACCTGCTCACCGCCTGCGTCGCCCATCGCGCCGAGCGCGAGGAACCCTCCTTCTCGCCCATCGACAAGACCGCCGCGGCCACCGAGGCGGAGACGCTGCGCGAGGAGATCCGCAAGCTCGGCAACGTGAATCTCGATGCCATCGAGGAAGAGGCCCTGCTCGAGAGCCGCAACGAGGACCTGATCCGCCAGGTGGCCGACATCGATCTCGCCCGCGAGCAGCTCGACGCCCTGGTGATGGAGCTCGACGTTCTCTGCCGTACCCGCTTCGAAGAGACCTTCAACGCAGTGCGTCAGCACTTCGCCGGACCCCAGGGGACCTTCCGCCAGCTCTTCGGCGGCGGCAGCGCCGACGTCTTCATGGTCGCCGACGGGAACGGCGCAATCGACGTCCTCGATGCAGGCGTCGAGATCACCGCCCGTCCGCCGGGCAAGATGCCCCGGGTGAACGAGCAGCTCTCCGGCGGCGAGAAGACCATGACCGCGGTGGCCCTGCTTCTGGCCATCTTCATGAGCAAGCCGTCGCCTTTCTGCATCCTCGACGAGGTCGATGCGGCGCTCGATGAGGCCAACGTGGAACGGTTCTGCAACTGCCTGCGGCCCTTCCTTGATCGCAGTCACTTCATCATCATCACCCACCACAAGCGCACCATGCAGGCCTGCGATCGCCTGTACGGCGTCACCATGCAGGAGCGCGGCGTGAGCAAGCGGGTGGCGGTGCAGTTCGAGCAGGTGACCGCAGGCGGGCGCATCAGCGCCGAGGTGATCGCCGCTGCCGAGGCCGAAGAAGTGCGTGAAGAATCGGTGGTCGCAGCGCCGAAGGCGCCGTCGGCACCGCACCGCAACGGCGCTCGGCATGTCGAGCATGTCGAGCCGAATGGCTCCCCGGTCGAGGTGGCCGCCACGACG
>CAYXKH010000265.1:0-3942 GCA_964465255.1 uncultured Isosphaeraceae bacterium | reverse complement strand
TTGCACGATTGGGTGCGTGCGCGGGGGTGCGTCAGTGTCTCTCGGTTGCGAGGAATTGGGAGTTGGGAATTGGAAGCTGGGAATTGGGAACCGGGAATGAGCAATGAGGAGCGTGGGAAGACGAGAACGACCGGGGACAGTACCCGGAGGTCCGGCGGGTGCCGAGTGGGGCTCTACGCTCGGCCATGCGTCGACAGCGACAGCGACGGAGTCAATGGCGTTCACGAGCGTCGATCCCCGGACTTGTGCTCCTGCTCGTCGCGGCGCTCACGCTTCGGTATGGATTCGGGATCGATCTCTTCGGGGGAGGCGCGAATCCGGACCAGTCTCCTGATGCGCGCGGGGCGGGCGGGACGACCAGCACCGCCACCCGTTCCGGAAGCGGCGTCGCCGCGGATCTCGATGCCGCGATACGCGGGCGGCGGAGCGAGGTCTGGGTCGAGTTCGAGGCGGGAGTCTCGAAGCTGAGGCCCGATGATGACGACGGCGACCGGCATCAGCGCTTCATCGTGCGGATCGCCGACGGACGCACGCTGCTGGTGGCCCACAACATCGACATCGCACCGCGCATTCCTCTCGAGCGCGGGGACCGCGTGGTCGTCCGCGGCAAGTACGTCTGGAACGACCAGGGCGGAGTCGTCCACTGGACCCACCGCGCCGAGTCACGCAACCGCGACGCGGGATGGATCGAGTTCGGATCCGTTCGTTACGAGTAGGCGATCGGGTCAGCCAGGCATCGAGCCTGTTTCAGCCCTGCAGCAGATTCTTCATCTCGTACGGCCCGGCCTTCTCGACCACGGTGCCGCAGGCCGTGCAGGTGCGCTGGGTCTCGGGACCGCTCCAGAACTTCTCCATGATGTCGGCGAAGTGGACCACGATGTCCTTCATCACGAATGCCGCGTCGTAGACCAGCTCGCCACACGTGTCGCAGTAAAAGACCTGGTGATCGAGGTCTCCCTCGGGTCGCTGCCTTTCGACGACGAGACCCACGGTCCCGGCGGGTCGCTGCGGTCGGTGGGGAAGAAGCGCCGGGCAGAGCCAGGTCTCGCCCTCGCGGATGACCACGTCGCGCATGCGGCCGTTCTCGCGCACACGGACGGCAATGTCGCCGGTGATCTGGTGGAACCACTCCTCGGTGGTGTTCACGTGGAAGTCATTGCGGGTGTTCGGCCCGCCGATCACCATCACGATGAAGTCCTCGCCGCAGTGCAGATACTGATTGCCGACCGGCGGCTTGAGAAGGTGCTGGTTCTCCTCGATCCACTTGTGGAGATTGACCGGATCGGGTGTTCGCACGGTCGGGGCGCTGCGTGCCGACGTCGGGACGCTGCGCGAGGCGAACTGCACAGCCTGGCGAGTGGCCGCGGTGAGTTGTCCATGATGGGTGGCGCTGGTCATGCGAAGAGGGTAGCGGACGGGCATTGGCGATTACAGCCCCGGACCGCGCATGATCGCGCCTCGGCAGTCGCTACCCTCCTTCCCATGCCCGCCAAACGCCCCACAGCGGATTCGACGACCACGCGGTCCACTGAGCCGCCGGACTCCTCGGGTTCATCCGGATCATCTGGATCATCCGGATCATCCGGATCATCCGGATCATCTGGCTCCGAGACCGTGGCTCGCTGGGAGGAGACCTGGAAGGCCCTGCGACACGCCTTCGCCGTGCCAGCGTCTGGTCCGGTCGAACCTGACGAGGAGACCAAGCCGATTGTCGATCGACTCTGCGCCGAGGTGGTCCGTCGCCGACTGGTGGGACCGGCCGTGCTCTTTCTCGAGATGTCGCGCCCGCTCAACGAAGTCGCGGCGGCGTCGATGCACTTCTTCGGACCGATCGTCACCGCCCTCTTCGACGCCCAGGCCTACGAGCGCCTCGCCCGATACCTTGAGAATCGCGGCGCACTCGAGTGGATTGCCACGCGACTCCAGACGCTCGAGGACGAGCGAACTGCCACCACCGGCGGCGGCTGAGGCCGTTCGTCGCCAACTCACCCTGCGCTCGTTCCCCGTTCCTGCCCAGCTCTCGATCGCACTCACGACATGACCCGTCCACTCGATCCCGCGAACATCAAGGTCATCCTCGCCACCGATTGCGGGAGCACGACCACCAAGGCCATCCTGATCGAGAAGGTGGGTGACACCTATCGGCAGACTCACCGCGGAGAGGCGCCGACCACGGTCGAAGAGCCCTTCGCCGACGTCACCATGGGCGTGGTCAACTCGGTCACCGAGATCGGCGAGCTCGCCGGGCGACGACTGATCGACGAACAGGGCCAGATCATCCGCCCGGCGCGGATCGAGAACGGCAAGCCGGTCGGCTGCGACATCTACATCTCGACCTCGAGCGCCGGTGGCGGACTGCAGATGGTCGTCGCGGGTGTGGTCAAGGAGATGACCGCGGCCAGTGCCAAGCGGGCCGCGCTGGGTGCCGGGGCCATCGTGATGGACACGATTGCCAGCAACGACAAGCGCCGTCCGCACGAGCAGATCCAGAGGATCCGCGAGCTGCGTCCCGACATGGTCCTGATCTCCGGCGGCACCGATGGCGGCGACACCAAGAAGGTCACCGAGATCGCCGAGCTGATTGCGCCGGCCAAGCCCCAGCCGCGCTTCGGCGGCAAGTACAAGCTTCCGGTGATCTTCGCCGGCAACCGCGACGCGGCGCCCATGGTGCGGAAGGCGCTGGAGATCGAGGGCATCGAACTCTCGGTGGTCGACAATCTTCGTCCGGTGCTCGAGCGCGAGAACCTCGGTCCGGCGCGGGATCGCATCCACGACGTCTTCCTCGAGCACGTGATGGCCCACGCGCCGGGCTACGACAAGCTGATCGCCTGGTCGGACGCCCCGATCATGCCCACACCCGGGGCCGTGGGCGACATCCTCCAGACCATTGCCAAGGGCCAGGGGATCAACGCGGTCGGCGTCGACATCGGCGGCGCCACCACCGACGTCTTCAGCGTCTTCGACGGCGTCTTCAACCGCACGGTCTCTGCCAATCTGGGGATGAGCTACTCGATCTCGAACGTCTGCTCCGAAGCGACGATGCCCAACATCCTCCGCTGGGTGCATCTGGAGATGGACGAGCGCGAGCTGCGCAACCGGGTCAAGAACAAGATGATCCGCCCGACCACGATTCCGCAGACGCTCGAGGCCTTGATCTTCGAGCAGGCGGTCGCCCGCGAGGCGCTGCGTCTGGCCTACCAGCAGCACAAGGAGTTCGCCACGACCTTGAAGGGCGTGCAGCAGCAGCGCACCGTCGGCGACGTCTTCGATCAGAACACCAGCGGGCAGACCATCGTCGACAACATGAAGCTCGACCTGCTGGTGGCCTCGGGCGGCGTGCTCTCGCATGCCCCGAAGATGGCCCAGACCGCGCTCCTTCTGATCGACTCGTTCGAGCCCGAGGGCTTCACCACTCTCGCCAAGGACAGCATCTTCATGATGCCCCACCTGGGTGTGCTGGCCTCGGTGCATCCGGCCGCGGCGATGCAGGTCTTCGACAAGGACTGCCTGATCTATCTCGGCACCTGTGTCGCGGCCAAGGGCGAGGGCAAGCTCGGAAAGCCCTGCTTCTCGTACGCGCTCAAGCGACAGGGCGGCGGCGGAGGAGCCGCGCCAGCCGGCAATTCAGGGGGCTCTCACGACTCCGGCGAGATCGCCTGCGGCGACCTCAGGATGATCCCTCTCGCGGAAGGCGAGACGGCGCTTCTGACTGTGACTCCCGCCCGCGGCTTCGACCTCGGCGCCGGCCCCGGCAAGCCCCTCGAGCGCCTCGTGCGCGGCGGCACCGTCGGCCTCATCCTCGACGCCCGTGGTCGCCCCCTCAAGCTCCCCGAAGAACGCACCCAGTGCCGCGCCACCGTGAAACGATGGACGGAGACGGTGGGGATGTATTGACCGCTCGCTGCGCGAGCGGCAGGGGGCAGGGCAGGGCAGGGGGCAGGG
>CAYXKH010000264.1:0-3945 GCA_964465255.1 uncultured Isosphaeraceae bacterium | reverse complement strand
CGTGAAGAAGGACTGCGACACGGGGCAGGGAGCAGGGGGCACGGAGCAGGACGGAGTGCAGTGGGTTGCACGACTCGCTGCGTGCGCTGCGGACGAGAGTGAGCATGCGACGGAGCGCGGTGTGTATTCGGAGTTCGTGGAGATGTGCGGAGCGCAGAGAATTGCGCGGCTTCCCTCCTTCGTGTTCTCCGTCTCCTCGGCGACCGCCGTGTCACGACTTCTTTCCCGGAGGTGCCTGAAGGTGTCGACAGCGCCCGAAGATCACGGCCCAGGCGCTCTCCGGGCGAAGAGCTTCTCCCAGGCGGCGAGCAGCGTCGGGGCCTCCGGGGCCAGCAGGGCCACATCGACCACCACCGGAACCGGATCGATGCCCAGGGGTGGCGCGCCGGGACGCAGTTCGAGCACGCCCGAGAAAAGTGGGGAGCGCCACATGGTCGCTTGCTGCTCTGACAACTCGCGACAACCGGCCGGGTCGTACAGGTCGCGCATGTCGCGCAGGACGAAGAGGACGTCGTCAGGGCTCGCTCCGCAGGTCAGCGGCGCGGGTTCACCAGGGTTGTGCTGGAGAAGGAGGCCAATTGAAATCACCGTCGCGCCATCCAGCGCGAGAATCGCCGCACGCTTGGGATCAGGCGGATCCCCGGGGTTGGCGGGATACAGAAAGGTGCGGGCGAGGATGGCCCGGTCGGCGACGAGACCGCGACGATGGCCGACCGGGTCGCCGCGTTCAACGGAGCCCAGAGTCTGGTCGAGCCGCTCCCGCCATGGTTCGGAAGGGGTCCACCGCGAGCTCTGCCATGTCGCGACCGCAAGGCCCTCCGCGAAGATCGACTGGGCGAGCACCGCGTGGGCAACTTTGGGGTCGCCGGCGAGATGGCCGACGAGGCGGATCAGCGCGAGCCACCCTTGGGCAATCGGATCAGGGGGCAGGGAGTTGGGATCAGCAACGGGCGGGGTTGCCCGCGGCGGGACCGGAGCTGGAGTCGACGCCGCTGTGGGGCGCTCAGCGGTCGCTGCGTCAGGTGAAGGCGAGCTCGGTCCAAGCACCTGCGCCACCTGGAGGAGCCGGGCCGCCGCACGAAGCCCCGGGGCGTAGTCGGGAAGGCCGAGGACGGTCAGCGCCGGTCGACCACTCGCATCGGTGAAGGCGCACTTGCCGCAGCGCGATCCTGCGAGCAGCGGTTCGATCACGGCCTTGCAGTGCCGTTCGATCAGGCGGCTGGTCTCGGCGCGGACTGTCTCATCGACGGCGCCGAAGGTCACCCGGAACGCCTCGAGCGTGGCCTGTTCGTCCTCGGGGATCGAGACGGCGGCGCGGGCCGCGAGCCGGTACCACATTGCCGCGTTCGCCACCGACTGCGGATCGAGCCTGCCCTCGGCGATTGCAATCAACATCGCACGGCGTTCCTGGATCAGTCGATCGCCTTCGAGCTTCATCTCGTAGATGCGATCGAAGCCCGACGTGAACGATCGGGCGATATCGCCTCCCTCGCCGCTGGCGATGCGGGTGGCGATGCTGGCGAGAGTGGCTCTCGCGGCGTCGGAACTGGGGTTGGCGAAGGCCTTCCGGACTTCGTCGTAGAGAGAGCGCGTGGCCGCAAGCTGATCGTGAAGAACACCGGGATCAAGCTCGCTCAGGGATGCGAGGTCTCCCCCAAGCGACTGGGCCGGCTCGGCAAATTCCTCGCCGCTGCCGCGCTCGATGATCGCTCCGACGCTGGTTGCGAACAATTGCACTTCGCCTCCCAGGGCGTGGCTGATCTGAAACGGATCAGCGGAATCGAGCCGTCCGAGCGCCGCGGCGAGCCGGGCGGCGCTCTCGCCATCGAGCGTTCCGCGATCAAGGCAGTTCTCGATGAGGCCGTCGTTGAGCTGCGCAAGTGAACGACTCACCAGCGAGCTGATGAGGACCGAGTCGCCGCAGAGATGCGAGCTCATGCCCGACTGGGTCTCCATGATCTCGACGGCGGCGCCGACGTCGCCGTCGACGATGTGCTGCAAGGCTTCGCTCTGCATCACGCGGGAGAGCGACCGCATCTGCGAGAGGTGGGGGAGGAGAAGTTCGTGCCCCTGGCTTCGATCCAGACCGAAGTCGGCCTTGGGAAGGGTCGCGGCCTGGCGGACAAGATCGAGCGCCGGCTGGGCCCTGCGGACCAGTTCGCGAACCTCCGGCGTCAGCGCTTCGGGTCCGTAGACATTGTTCAAGCGATCCCACTCCTCGCGGGTGAAGCCAAGGCGATTGCTCCCCTCGTTCTCGCTGAAGCGCATCAACTCGAACGCCTGGCCATACAGCTTGGCGGCATTCGTCGGCGGGGGAGGGGCGTCGTCGAGGGTGTGCGAACTCGGCGCTGCCCACGCCATCGATGGCACGGTGACGGCCACCAGGACAAGTCCCACCCATGCGGCAATGTCCAGCGCTCGACGGACGTGTTCCATGGCTCTGATTCTCCGAAGGCAGGAGCGCCCTTCGCCAGCACGCGAAATCGGGCGAGCTCTCACGCCATTGGTCTGCAGATCACCCTCTGCGCTGGGCCAGCGGCCTTACGGGTTGCCTTCACGGGTTGCCTTCACGGGTTGCCTTCAAGGGGTCGTCGGCACCACCACCTTGAAGATCGCTCCCGGTCCCTGCTCTCCACCTTCGAAGGCAGTCACATACAGCTCGCCGTCGTTGGCCTCGCCGAAGCTCGAAATCAGCACGCCGCGGCGCTTGAGAACGACCTTCGGCGTGCCCACGGTCGCTCCGTCGACCCGCGCCCCCCAGACCGTTCCGAAGGCGTAGTCGGCATAGAGGTAGACGCCGTGGAGCGCCGGGAACTTCGTCCCGCGATAGACGTGTCCGCCGGTCACCGAGATGCCGTCACGCCGCGGGTACTCGAACACGGGGTCGATCATGTCGTCCTTCGACTCTCCACCCTTGCGGAACGCTCGGGCCCCTTCGCGGAGATTCCAGCCGTAGTTGCCGCCCCGGACAATCAGGTCGATCTCCTCCCACAGGTTCTGGCCGACATCTCCGCCCCACAGGGCGCCGGTGGCCCGGTCGAAACTCATTCGCCAGATGTTCCGCAGGCCGTACGCCCAGATCTCATGCCGGGCATCGCTTCGCAGGACGAAAGGATTGTCGGCGGGGATCGAGTAGGGCCGCTCGGCGGCGGGCGTGTCGACGTCGATCCGGATGACTTTCGCAAGAAGCGTGGTCAGGCTTTGGCCGGCCTGCAGCGGATCGTTGGCGGCGCCGCCGTCACCAAGACTGAGGTAGACGAAGCCGTCGGGCCCGAAGAGCACGGTCCCGCCGTTGTGATTCCAGTAGGGCTGCTCGACCTCGAGGATGATCTCCTCGCTGGCGGCGTCGCCTTTGAAGCCGATGGCCTCGTCGGCCACTGCACGGAAGCGCGACAGCACGCTGCGGCGAGGTTTGCCGCCGCCTGCGGAGGCGCTGTAGTAGACGAAGAACTGGCGGTTCTCTTCGAACTTGGGATGGAAGACCAGAGAGAGCAGGCCTTCCTCGTTCGAACCGAAGTTCACGCGCTCGTCGACGTCCATGAAGAGCGTCGCTTCGGCATCCGGCTTCGAGGCCCGCACCATCTTGATGCGTCCCGCCTGCTCCAGCACATAGAGGGCGTCATCATCGCCGGGTCGCCCGACGATCTGCGTGGGCCGCTTCCACTTCTCCGCGGTGAAGATCCTTTGGAGTCGAATGTCGGGAATCGCAGCAGCGGGGGCGGTGGGCGCTGCGGCAGCAGGAGCCGCGTGCGGTGTCGTTGGGGCGATCGGGGCGTTCGCGGACTGCATCGACAGCACCAGGACCAGAGGCATCAACGTGAGCATGGTCGGAGGATAGGGATGCGGAGGTCGGGAGCAGGGGGCAGGGAGCAGGGAGCAGAGAGCACGGGGCACGGAGCACGGAGCAGGACGGATTGCAGTGGGTTTCACGACTTGCTGCGTGCG
>CAYXKH010000263.1:0-3971 GCA_964465255.1 uncultured Isosphaeraceae bacterium | reverse complement strand
GACGAACTGGACGACGAACTGGACGGCGAACTGGGCGGCGAGCCGCGCGACGAACTGGAGACGAGTCGGTCGGACCGTCGCCCGCGGGTCTGGATCTGCTCGTACGTGCGCCGCAGCAGTTCCCGCAACTGATCGCGGAGCCTCGGTCGCACTGCAGGAATCCGCGTGACTCGATCGGTCGCGGTCAGCGCGGGGCCACGCTTCTGCCGTTGGGGCACCTGACGCGGCGTGGACATGACCCAATCGTAGAGAGATGGGCCGGGCAGCTCACTCGCGATCGAGGAGTCGCTTCATCGCGGACTCCGCCGTGGTCGACCATCCCGTCACCCGCACCACCTTCTCGGGATTGCTGCGGCCCAGCTCGACGCTCACCTGTCTGGCCTTGACGCCCAAGGCTCGAGCCACGAGTTCGCAGATTGCCTCGTTGGCCTTTCCTCCTTCAGGAGCCGCGGCCACGCGGACCTTGAGCCGACCACCAAGTTCGCCGCCAAGCGCATCGCGAGAGGCGCCGGGGACGGCCTTGATCGAGAGAAGAAGATCGTGCCCCGCAAGGGTCGCAAAGCTCATGGGTGACTTCCGTCCGGCCTCGGGCGCGCGAACTCGCTGATCCTACTGTGCGAGGTGAAACGACTTCGCCACCTTGTGGGAGCCACCGACGGACTCGACGGCGACGTGCGCGCCGATCGAATCGTCCAAGGCCTCACCGGGCTTTCGCGGCGAGAGCTTCGCGGCCTCTTCGATCACGCCTGCGTGACCCTCGACGGAGTGATCTGCGATCGACCCGAAGCGCGGCTGCGGCACGGTGCGGCAATCGACGTCGCCTTCGACCCCGGACGTCGCTACCCCGAGAAGCCCCGCCCGCCGTCAATTCCCGGGACCGATCTCCTGCACCTGGATGAGGCGATCGTCGTGGTCGACAAGCCTTGGCGGGCCCTCACAGTGCCCACCGCCAACGGCGAGCCGCGCACGCTGGTCGAGATCGTGCGGGTGGCCTTGCGGCAGCGCGAACCGCTGGGGGTGGTGCAGCGGCTTGATCGCGGCGTCTCGGGCGTGCTGGTGTTCGGACGCACGCGGGCCGCGACGGCCTCGCTTCGCGGACAGTTCGAGGAGCGACACCCGGAGCGCGAGTATGTCGCGGTGGTCTCGGGAGAACCGCGTGACGATCACTTCACCATCCGCTCGCGCCTGGTGACGACGGAGAATCTCGGCCGCCGCGTTGCCTCGCACGAGGAGCCCGGCGAGCACGCCATCACCCACGTCACGGTCCGCGAGCGCTGGGGCGACTCATCCCTGCTGTCGGTGCGGCTCGAGACCGGCAAGCGGCATCAGATCCGGGTGCACCTGGCCGACCGAGGTCATTCCATCCTCGGCGACGATCGATACGGCGAGATGCATCCTCGATGGCACGAACGGCGCATCGCGCTTCACGCCCTCACGCTCGAGATCGAACATCCGACGACCGCCGCGAAGATGCGCTTCGAGTCTCCGATCCCCTCGGCGTTTCGTCTGGGTCCCGGGCGAGCGCCCACCCGGCACACCGCTCGTGAGACCGCTGGCGAGACAGCCCGGCGGACATCGCCAGAACCTTCGCGCAGGCCAGACCAGTCCCGCACGACTTCAACGAAGGCGACCACGCAGGCGAAGGTCACGATTCCGTCGAAGCCCCTGAAACCTGCGAAGCCCGCGAAACCGGCGAAGCCCGCGAAACCGGCGAATCCCGCGAAAGCGGCAAAGTCGGCTGCGGCGACCCACCCGCCGCGAAAGTCCAGGCGCCCGACTGGTTCGATCCCCCAAAAGGCGACTGGAGCACCGCGGGACGCCGGTGCCGCCGGCGACACCCCGCGCTCCGCGATCACTCGTCGAGCAGGCGCTTACGCCGCAGGACGTGGTGGTAGTGCTGGGCGAAGCGATGGGCCTCGTCGCGGATCGCCTGACAGAGCTTGAGCCCCGCGTTCTCGCGACCCAGCCGGATCGGTTCGGGTCGCTCCTGCACGTAGATCAGCTCTTCCTTCTTGGCCAGCGAGATCACCATGGGCGGCTTCCGAGCAAGCTGTCGAAACGCCTCCTCGGCGGCATGGAGTTGTCCGATTCCGCCGTCGATCAGGATGAGATCGGGATAGAGCTCCTGACCGTCACCGGCTTCGCGATAGCGCCGCGACACGACTTCGCGGATCGCCGCGTAGTCGTCGTTGAGCACCGTGCGGATGCGATACCTGCGGTAGCCGTCCTTGAAGGGGCGACCATCGATGAAGCAGACCTTGCTTCCCACGGTCTCGCCGCCGACGAGGTGGGCGATGTCGATCGCCTCCATGCAGCGGATGGGCTCGGTCATGCCCAGCGTGCGCTGGAGGGAACGGAGCCCCTGCGCCGGATCGCCGACGAACACGGTCACCTCCGGCTGCCATTCGGCACCCTCGCTCGACCCCCCGCTTGCGGCCCCGCGGATGCCACCCTGCTCGCGATCGCCGAGGCGATCGAGCGCCGTGAGCTGATCGCGGAGCACGGCGGCACGCTCGAACTCGAGGGCCTCGGCGGCCCGCTCCATCTCCTCCCGCATGCTCCGCTGCATGGCGCTGCGCTTGGAGCCGAGGAAGCGGACGAATCGATCGATGTCCTCGCGATACGCCGTCGGCGCAATCCGATTGGCGCACGGCGCGGTGCACTGGCCGATCGACGCCAGGAGGCAGGGCCGAAAATGCTGGTTGCGGGGATCGCTCGAACTGATGTCCAGTTCGCAGGTGCGGTACTTGAAGACCCGCTGAAGCAACTGGACCGCCTGTCGAAGGGCCCAGACCGAGGTGAAGGGACCGAAGATCCTGGCCCCTTTGAATCGCTCGTCGGTCGGCGTCCGGGTGATGTAGACCCCGGGAAACTCGTCGCGGACGGTGACGGCAAGATAGGGAAAGGTCTTGTCGTCGGTGAGGCGGGTGTTGAATCGAGGGCGGGTGTCCTTGATCAGGCGGCTCTCCATGAGCATCGCCTCCCACTCGCTGTCGCACTCGATGGTGTCGAACTCCTCGACCAGTTCGAGCATCGGCTGTTTGCGACCTCCCAGCTCCGCCGAGGGCACGAAGTAGGTGGAGACCCGATCGGGAAGCGACCTGGCCTTCCCCACGTAGAGGACGCTCCCGGACCGGTCCTTCATCAAATAGACCCCCGGCACCTTGGCCAATCCCCGGGCTTTTTCGAGAAGTCTGGTGAGGCGTGCCTCCCGGTCCTCGGAGGGCGCGCCACCGCCCGAGCCGTCGGAGGACGATTGGTCGGGGTCGAGGTTTTCGGGGAACGTCGGGTCCATGCGGGGGTCGAACTCTACGGAAAGCCGCGGGAAGGGTGAAATACGGGATGGTTGGTCTGTGTTCATCCGTATACTCCGCGGTTTCCCTCGGACCCCTCGGTGGTCCTCGGGGTCGGCGGGTGTCCGTCCGACCTTTTGTGAATGAACCCAAACCGGCGCCCCGAGCGCCTCCCAGGAGAACTCCCGATGAAGCGATTTGCTCTGCTCGCCGCCTGTACGCTCACCGCCGCCCTCGTCGGCTGCAGCACGACCCCGAAGTCGGACTCGCCGGTCGCCGCTGGCGCCGTCGGCTCTGAGAAGGCCTGCTGCGCCGAGAAGTCCGCGGCCTGCGCCAGCACCTGCACCGCCAGCCAGACCGCCCCAGGCGCCGTCGGCGAGTCGAAGGGTTGCTGCTCGAAGTCTGCCACGACCAGCCCGGGCGCTGTCGGCGAGGCCAAGAACTGCAGCACCCCATGCGTCAAGACCTGCCCCGCGACCGCTGGCACCACCAGCATGGGTGCGGTCGGCGAAGGCAAGACCTGCTCCGGCAAGTCGGCCTGCACGAAGTAATTTCGATCTCACGATCGTCAAGAACGCCCGCTCTTCGAGCGGGCGTTCTTGGTTTTTTGAGCGCTCGGTTCGGCCCTCCGGGCCGACACTCGCTTTCGTACGCCGCGCCGGGCGGAGCCCGGCGGGC
>CAYXKH010000262.1:1179-4004 GCA_964465255.1 uncultured Isosphaeraceae bacterium | reverse complement strand
GGGCGCACACTCGCTTTCGTACGCCGCGCCGGGCGAAGCCCGGCGGGCTGCGCGGCTGGCGATTGTCCTTCCGCGCTACCGACCCATTCCACCACGGGTGCGGGTCTCGCCCGCGGCAATCGGCGGCTTGGGCGCCTCGGTCGGCGCAGCCGGCGGCGGAGCGGGAGGGGAGTTCGCCGCCGCCGCAGCCGCTGACGATCCCGAGACAGCGCCCTGGGGGGTGATCACGGGCCTGATGTCCGGGGCACCGGGTCGATGATTCGGATCGGTCGCGCCACCGTTGTTCTGAAGCGAGGGATCGAAGTCGGGCACCCGAAGACCATCCTCCATCAACTGCTTGAGGGGCCGTCGATACTCGTCGAGCTTGCGGCGGGCGTCCTCGTTGAAATTGGTGTCGTTCTCGTTGGGGTTGTCGACGATGATCGGGGTCACGAAGGCGAGCAGCTCGCTCACGTTGTCGGCGGTGTCCATCGAGGTGAAGAGCAGCTCGCCGATGCCGGGGATGTCGCCGAGCAGAGGAACCTTCCGCTTCACATCCGACTGAGTCTCCACGCGGATGCCCGAGAGCACGACGGTCTGGCCGTTGCGGAGCGTCACTTCGGTCTCGGTGATGCGGCGATCGAGCACGGCGCCGCCGAGGATGGTCACGCCGGGAACGACGTTTGAGAGCTCGAGCTTGATCTCCAGCGAGACGTTCTGGAGCATCGGATTGTCGTTGGGCGTGATCCGGGGACGCACGTTCAGCAGCACCCCGACCTGCTTGTACTCGAAGGAGTTGTTCACGCCGCCGACGTCGGTGGTGTTGGTGTTGGAGATGAAGGGAATCTCCTGGCCGTTGAAGAAGACCGCCTCGGCGTTGTCGCTGGTGAAGATCTTGGGCTGCTGGAGGATCTTGACGTTGGTCTTCTGACCCAGGGCCTGGAGCACCGCCTCGGCGCTCACGTTCACGTTCAGGGTTGAGGTGTCGAAGATCGAGAGGAAGCTCTCTTCGGTGTTGTTGTTCTCGACCGAGGCGCCGATGGCGTTGTCGCTGAGCGGCGTGGTGATGCCGTCTCGACCGACGCGCAGTCCCCAGGCGAACTCGTCCTTCAGGTCGACTGACGCGAGCACGGCGGCGATCAGCACCTGCCGACCCGGCTTGTCGAGCTGGGCGATCATCTCGACCACCGCGTTCTGCATCTCGCCGGGGGCGAGGATCGAGAGGGCGTTCTGCTTGATGATCGGAACGATGCGGACCTTGCCGATGATCGAAGACTCGGGTGTTCGCTCGGTGTCGCCGGCCCGGCCCTGCTGCCAGGGGAACTGGATGTCGCCGGGATTGCCGCTGCCACCCGCTCCACCCGCGTCGCCGCCGGCTCGGGCGCCTCCGGTGTCACCACCGTCGGAGTTGAGCCCATCGGAGATTCCGCCGGTGTTGCCCTTGGTGAGACCGGTGCGGGCGCCGGCGATGCTCACGCCGCTGCCGGCTTCGGAGAGCAGGGCGTTGAGCTGTTCGGCAACCTCGGTCGCGTTGGCGTAGCGAAGCTCGACGATGACGGGCTTGCCGATGCGGGTCGGGGTGTCGATCGAGTCGATGACCTTGTCGAGCCAACTGAAGTTCTCGGGAGTGCGGCTGAAGACGACGAGCTGGCGATTGTCGGGGAGCGCCCTGATCCGGAAGATGTTGGCGACCGCGGCCGTGGCTCCATCGCCACCGCCGCCACCGCCGCCACCGCCGCCACCACCTGCGCCACCGAGCGCACCGCCTCGAGCTGCGCCGCCTCGACCGGCACGGGAGGAGGTTCCCCCCTCGAGCATGTTGGTGAGGAGCTCTTCGACCACCAGCGGATCGGCGTACGCCAGGTCGTAGACGCGATAGAGCTCGCCCTCGGCCTTGCTGAGGGGAACGTCCCAGTGCTTGGAGATGAGGTACTCCACCTCGTGGAGGATCTCAGGCTCGGCGCTGACGGTGATGGCGTTGATCTGGGTCATCACCGTGACCCGAAGCTGCTCGCTGGTGCCGACCGATTCGGAGCTGCGGGCGCCACCACCTGTGGGTCGTCCCGGCTGGCCACGATTGCCAGCGGGCTGCGCAGCCGCGCGATTCCCGCCCGAGCTCGGGGTGCGACCTGATTCGAAGAGGTTCTGCACCGCTTCGCCGATGGTCGCTGCGTCCGCGAAGGCCAGGCGGAAGGTGCGGGTCTCGACGTTGACGAACATCGGTTGATCGAGCGAATTGATCAGCAACTGGAAGCGCTTGGCGAGTCCGACGTTGCCCTGGAGCACGATGCGGTTGGAGTTTTCGTCGGCGAACATCGTGACCACGTCGCTGGGCACGAAAGGCTCAAGCTGCTCGGCGATGATCGCTGCCTTGGCCAGGCTCACCTGGTACACCTTGGTGACGATGGCGCCGTCTTCCTGGAGGGCCATCACGTCGTCATCCGCGCCGAGCACGATGCCCGGATCCTGGATCTTGTTCAGGTCGGTGAGGAGATCGATGATGATCTCATTCTCGGTCTCGACGACGCCGACTCCGTTGAGTCGAAAGGCCTTGAAGAGCAGATCGAGCGCCTCGTGCTGCGAGATCGGCTTGTCGTTGATCAGCGTGATCTTGTACGGCTTCACCGCCGAGAGACGAACGATCACGACCTTGCCGGTGGCCTCCACGATGAAGCGCACGGTGTCTTCGATGGGCGTCTCGCGGAAGCTCAGGACCACCTTCTCTTCGACCGCGGGTCGGCGACTGTTCACGGTGGTCGAACGATTGTTGGAGCGCGGGGCGTCGGTCGCCGGCTTGACGGCGGGCGTGGCCTGCTCGCGTTGCAGGGTGCTGGCGGAGGTGGGGG
>CAYXKH010000262.1:0-1169 GCA_964465255.1 uncultured Isosphaeraceae bacterium | reverse complement strand
GAACTCGCGGCCGGAGCCGTGACTGCGGCCGGTGGCTCGGTTGCGGGCGGCGCCGTCGGTGGTGGGTCCTGGAGGGCGAGTTCCACCATCTCCCCGGCAGCAGGCGTCTCGTCAGCAGGCGTCACGTCAGCAGGCGTCACGTCAGCAGGCGTCACGTCAGCAGGCGTCTCGTCAGCAGACATTGGGGCAGCGGCCACCTCGGCGACTGGGGCCTCCGAGCGATCCTCCGCGGCCGAGGTCGCGAGGAGCTGTGCCGAGTTGGAGTTCGAGACGGACGCCACGACGAGCGTCACGGCAGTCGCGGAGAGGAGAGAGAACGCGGCGGCCTGATGGCGGGTGGAGAAGAACAGGTTCACGAGGGCGATCTCCGGCAGGGGCTCGCGCGGTCGACTCCGCGTGCGATGCCTGTAACTGGTTCGAGCCCCGGAATCGGGGGAGGAGCGATCAAGGACAGAAACGAGGCGAAGCGCCCGTCATTGCCCGTACACAGGTGACTTTGTACACGTACTGCGAATCACTTGCGCGTACTCGCAGCCTCGCGAACCCGGGCCAGAAGCAGCTTGTACTGCTCATCGAGCGCGGCCTTGGTGGCCTCGTCGAGGTCCTTCTTGTTCTTCGCCTTGACCACTTCGCTCAGGGCCTTCATCGCTCCCGAACGATCGAGCTGGTCGATCTCGGCCTTGCTGAGAATCGCCGGTGCCGCACTCACCGGAGCAGCGTCGGCTTCGCCCTCCGGCGGAGCGTCGGACTTCTCGGTCGCGGCGTCGCCCTCGCCAGCAGCTTCGGCCCGCGCCGCTTCGGCGGGATCCTCTCGTCCGCGCGGAGCCGCGCCGCGTCCCGAGGGGGCAGCCGGCGGAGGAGCCGCGCCGCTCGACTTGATCTTGGCCAGGGCCTGATCAACCTTGTCGGAGGGCAGAAGCCCGGCGGGAAGGCCCGTGCTTTCGGCGAGCGGCTTGAACAGATCGGCGCTGCTCTTGAAGTCGAGCAGCACATGGTCGTAGTCACGACCGAGATGGTGAAGCCTGACTTCCCACGGCGCCTTGACCTCGAGGATTCTGACGCCATCGGTCTCGTCGCCGACTCGGGCCCGACTTCCGTCGACGAAGTAGACGGTCTGACCGAGCAGGAAGTTGACCTTCTTGCCGGTGTATGTCGCCGGTGGCGCGGGC
>CAYXKH010000261.1:0-4015 GCA_964465255.1 uncultured Isosphaeraceae bacterium | reverse complement strand
GGGCCAGGGTGCTCTTGCCCGAGCCGTTGGGGCCCATGATGGAGTGGACTTCGCCGGCGTTCACCGTGAGGTTGATCCCGCGGAGGATCTCGACCCCGTCGATTCCGGCGTGCAGGTTGGTGATTTGAAGAAGGGGAGCCATGTGTTCGTTCCTCATATTCGATCCGGCCGCAGGGGCTCCGAGTTTCTGTGTCTCTGCGTTTCTGTGTCTTGATGGTTGATGTGCGTGTTATCCAACGCTGCCTTCGAGGGAGACTTCCAGGAGCTTCTTGGCCTCGACGGCGAACTCCATGGGCAGTTCGGCGAAGACCTCCTTGCAGAAGCCGTTGACGATCATCGAGACGGCGTCCTGGGTGCTGATGCCGCGCTGGTTGCAGTAGAAGAGCTGATCCTCGCCGATCTTGCTCGTCGACGCCTCGTGCTCGACCTGCGCGCTGGGATTGTCGACCTCGATGTAGGGGAAGGTGTTGGCGCTGCACTTGTCGCCCATGAGCATCGAATCGCACTGCGTGTAGTTGCGGGCGTTGGTCGCGCCGCGGAGCACCTTGACCTGTCCGCGATAGGTGTTGTTCCCGAGGCCGGCGGAGATGCCCTTGGAGACGATGTAGCTGGAGGTGTCCTTGCCGATGTGGATCATCTTCGTGCCGGTGTCGGCCTGCTGGCGATTGTTGGTCAGGGCGACGGAGTAGAACTCGCCGATGCTGTGGTCGCCCTGCAGGATGACCGAGGGGTACTTCCAGGTGATGGCCGAGCCGGTTTCCACCTGCGTCCAGGAGATGCGGCTGTGGTCGCCCAGGCACTTGCCGCGCTTGGTGACGAAGTTGTAGATGCCGCCCTTGCCCTCCTTGTCGCCGGGGTACCAGTTCTGGATGGTCGAGTACTTGATGGTCGCGCCCTTGAGGGCGACCAGCTCGACGACGGCCGCATGAAGCTGGTTCTCATCGCGCATCGGCGCGGTGCAGCCCTCCAGGTAGCTGACCTGAGCGTCCTCGTCGGCGATGATCAGCGTGCGCTCGAACTGGCCCGTGTTGAGCGCGTTGATGCGGAAATAGGTGCTCAGCTCCATCGGGCACTTCACCCCCTTGGGTATGTACACAAACGAGCCGTCGGTGAACACCGCCGAGTTGAGCGCGGCGAAGAAGTTGTCCTTCTGCGGCACCACCGAGCCTAGGTACTTCTGCACCAGGTCGGGATGCTCGCGCACCGCCTCGGAGAACGAGCAGAAGATGATGCCCAACTCGCCCAGCTTGGCCTTGAACGTGGTGGCGACGGAAACCGAATCAAACACGGCGTCGACGGCCATGCCCGCCAAGATCGCACGCTCCTGCAGCGGGATGCCGAGCTTCTCGTACGTCTCCAGCAGCTTGGGATCGACCTCATCGAGACTCTTGGGCCGATCGCTGTCTGACTTGGGCGCCGAGAAGTAACTGATCGCCTGGTAGTCGATCTTCGGGTAGTGAACGTTGGGCCAGGTTGGCTCGGTCATCGTCAGCCAGGCGCGGTAGGCGTTGAGGCGCCACTGGGTCATCCACTCCGGCTCCTCCTTCTTCGCCGAGATGAGGCGGATGACGCCCTCATTCAGGCCCGGCGCAACGGTGTCGGATTCGATATCGGTGGTGAAGCCCCACTTGTATTCGGAGGCCGCCCATTGATCGAGCGTCTGGTCCTGTGTCGTGCGGGACATCTTCGCGTTGCTCCTTTTAGAAGAGTCTCTGAGAACCGACGATGCGATCCCCCATAGACCGTAATGAGTCTAGTTCTCAACTAGCCACTGTCAAGCCCTCAGGGGAACTTCATGCCCACCCTCAGTGCCGATTCAAGCCGAAGGCGGGAACTCGGGTCGGTCGCGGATCGGCGAAAGCGGCGCGGACTGGCGCTGGAAGCCTCTGGAACCCCGTGCTAGAATGCAAGAACAGTGTCACGGCGGCTCGTACCGCCCGTCACGGAGGGTTTCGGTTGAACTCGACGCGCGATCTCTTGGCGAGCCATAAGCTCAAATGCACGGTTCAGCGCCTGGCGGTGTACGGTGCGCTTCGTTCGACCAAGAATCACCCGACGGCCGACGAACTCTTCGACATGGCTCGGGCGGAAGCCGACAGCCTGTGCCTGGCGACGGTGTACAGCACATTGGACACGTTCTGCCGCGTCGGGCTGGCGCGGCGGTTCCCGACGCCTGGCGGATCGTGCCGCTACGACGCGGACATGAGCCCGCATGTGCATATCCGCTATGCGGATACGGGCCAGACCAGGGACGTCCCGAATGATCTTGGACTGCGAGTGATCGGGTCGATTCCGCGGCCGCTGCTCGGGCAGTTGGCACGGCGTCTGGGCGTGGAGATCGAGGGGCTGAATATCCAGATCATCGCGCGCTCACGGCTGGCGGACTGACTCTGCGACACGGGTTCGAGGTCATGGCGCGCACACCTCGTACACCTATGAAGAACGCCGCAAAGCACTACGCGATGGTCGCACGCAAGGGAGACCTTGAACCGGATACCGGCAAGACCGTGGACCTAAACGGGGTCTACCACGCTATCCACAGCACCTGTCCGCACGAGGGTGGTCCCCTGGGGGAAGGGAAAGTCCAGCCCCCCTCTTCCGCCGAGCGGTTTGAAGTACGGGTGGAGGCCGACCGGTGACCGCGCCTGCCAACCGAAACCGGCCGCGCGTGGTGATCGTCGGCGCGGGCTTCGGTGGCCTCGCCGCCGCGCGCCAGCTAGGCCGCGCCGACGTCGAGCTCACGGTCTTGGATCACACCAATCATCATCTCTTTCAACCACTGTTGTATCAGGTGGCGACTGCGGCACTGGCGCCGAGCGACATCACGGGTGCGATCCGCCACATCCTCCGCCGTCAGCGCAACACCACAGTGTTGCTCGCCGACGCTCGCGGAATCGACACCACCCGCCGACTGGTGCGCTGTCACAACGGGCTGGACGTCCCGTACGACTACCTGATTCTGGCCGCCGGGACGCGTCACTCGTATTTCGGGCATCCGGAGTGGGAGGCGCTCGCACCCGGACTGAAGGGGATCGAAGACGCGACGGAGATCCGCCGGCGCTTCCTGCTCGCGTTCGAGCGAGCGGAGGCGGCGGAGACCGCAGCCGAGCGGGACGCGTGGCTCACCTTCGTGATCGTTGGTGCCGGGCCAACGGGGTGCGAGCTCGCGGGCGTGATGCGCGAGATCGCAGGGAGCGCCATGTGGCAGGAGTTCCGGCACGTGGATACGCGCAACACCGCCGTCATCTTGCTCGAGGCAGGTGAGCGGATCCTGGCTTCGTTCCCAGCGGGACTCGCCGCGCATGCTGCTCGTGACCTCGCGAAGCTGGGCGTGGACGTCCGGACACGTTCCGCCGTAACGCGCATCGAGCCGGACGCGGTCTACGTCGGCGACCATCGCATCCCCACTCGCACCGTCTTCTGGGCGGCGGGGAATACCGCGTCGCCGCTCGGGTGCACGCTCGGCGTGCCGCTGACGAAGAGCGGCCAGGTGATCGTGGAGCACGACCTCTCGATCCCGGGCCATCCGGAAGTCTTCGTGGTCGGGGACCTCGCGCACGCGTTGCAGCGGGACGGCAGCCCGGCCCCAGGCGTCGGGCAGGCGGCCATGCAGGCGGGGCGCACGGCCGCACGCAACGTGATTCGCGCGACCCAGGGCCAGCCGAGCAAGCCGTTTCACTACGTCAACAAGGGTGAACTCGCCACGATCGGCCGTGGGAAGGCGGTGGCGAACCTGTTTAGCGGCCGTATCCAGGTCGCCGGCCGGGCCGCGTGGTGGCTCTGGCTGCTTGTTCACATCACGTTTCTTATGGGCTTTCGTAACCGGTTGAGCGTGCTGCTGCAGTGGGGGTACGCATACCTCACGTATCAGCGCGGCGCGCGGCTCATTACCGGTCGGCCTCGCTACGGCGGCGCGGTGGACTACGACCCGCTCCCGTACGCCGCCAACGCGCCTGTCGAGGCATTGGTCAACGCACCGCATCCCTCGCCGGGGACAGCCGTCAACAATCCCCTT
>CAYXKH010000260.1:0-4066 GCA_964465255.1 uncultured Isosphaeraceae bacterium | reverse complement strand
ACGTCCACCCCGCGAGCAGCAGGCCGAGGTCGGCGCCGTCGACGATGCCGTCGTTGTTCAGGTCGCCGAAGGGTCCACTCGTTCCCCACGCCGCCAAGAGGAGCCCCAGATCGGCGCCGTCGACGATGCAGTTCTCGTCCAGATCAGGCGAGGCCGGCAGCTTCGTCGATCGAATGATCGCGGTGAACCCGGTCGAGTCGAAGTTGGCGTCGCCGTTGGGGGTGGCCACTGCGAAGTCGATGGTGTCGCCGGGAGCGACCGTGAACTGCAGCGAGTAGTCGAAGCCGACGGTGTCGAAGCCACCGATGATCTGGGAGAAGACCTGGTTGCCGTTGAAGCGGATGATCCACTCGGTGCCGTTTCCGCCGAGGTCGGAGCAATCGACGTGTCCCTTGCAGGTGACCGTGTCCGACACCGTGCTCACCCAGCGCAGGATCGCCTGTTGCTCGACGAGCGTCTTGCCGGCATTGGAGACGGAGCCGTTGGGATGCATGACCGTCGGGCCAATCAGCGTCCAATACGCGGGATTAGGCTGGAGAAAGTCGAGCGTCCAGAAGTCGACGGCCGCCACTCCGAACTCGTTCATCAGCGTGAACGCATTCGCCGGCGACTCCCAGTAGCCGTACCACCAGTCGTTCAGACCCTGGACATCGGAGAAGTCGTACTCCGCGTTCCAGCAGCCTTCCCCCGCCGCGGCGGGCGGGGCGAGCGCCGCAGCGCTCACCAGGACCATCGCGCAGACACCCACAAGACCAGTCGATCGTTCGCAGTTCATGAATCAGTCCTCCTGCTCAGTAATGTATAGATCGGCACCTCGGAATGCACGAGGTGCCTCGAGCGAGCCTCCGGCGAAGCCGCGTGGGTGTCAAATCTCCATGTTGCCGTTGACACTGCGCGGTCCCATCGGTATTCCGCACTGCCCGAATGGGGGTTTGGGCGAAAGCCCGACCTTTCCATTTCGGGGAACGGGGGACCGAGCGGCGAATCGCGCATCGCTCGGCTGGGAGTGGAATTTCGAACAACGCCCGGAGGCTGGTCATGCTGAACATGCTGAACATGCTGAACATGCTGAACATGCTGAACATGCTGAACATGTCGAACTCGGTCTGGATGATGGTCGTCGCCGCCCTCATGTTCTGCGCTCCACCCGCGGGCGGCGGGAACCTGACCGACTACTCCACTGATTTCGAACTCGGCGCCGGTCTTGAGTGGTCGATCGCCACGATCGACTCGTCCGATCCCGACTTCACCGCCTTCAGCGGTCGTTTCGACAATCAGACTCAGACCCTGACGCTCCCGGTCACGCCGGGCGTCCCGACCACCCTGACCTTCGACCTGTTCATCATCGATTCGTGGGATCTCGGTGACGACTTCTTCGGAGTCCGCATCGATGGTGGGGTCGTTCTGAACTTCGACTTCAGCAATTATCCGCTCAACGGACCAGGCGCTCCGACGCAGTCCGACGTCGATCTCGGCTTCGGGTTCTGGGTCGACTCGATCTATCGGGCGATGAGCTTCGAGTTCGTCCCGCGCGGCAGCACGACCACCATCGAGTTCTTCGGGACCAGTCTCCAGGGCGTCCCCGACGAATCGTGGGGCATCGACAACGTCTCGGTCGCGCAGGCTCCGATCGAGCAGAAGATCCTCGTCGTCAACGTCAACGGCGCTTCGTACAACGGCGACGGCTTCAACATCCACCAGGCGCTCCTGAACGAGGGGATCGATTCGACGTTCATCAACCTGAACGCCAACGGCGTGGTCGCGAACCTGCTCGCCGCGAACAGCTTCGACCAGATCTGGATCCACGATCTCTCCAGCAACGGCAACGACGGCACGCTCTACTCCAGCGACTGGGTGGCGATTGCCAACTGGTTCAACGCGAATCCGTCCCGGGGCATCATCTGCGACGGTCGGATCATCTCCTCCTACTGGTCGGGACGGTGGCAGACCGAGGGCAGGCTGCTCGGCGAGAACTACTACACCAACCTCCGCGAGGCCGGCGGCGGGCTCATGCTCGGGACGGATCACGATGCGTTCCATCCGGGCATCAACACCCTGAATCAGCTCATCGGGCTGCAGCCCTTCACCGGCAACTTCAACCTCTCGTTCATTCCCGTCGATCAGACCAATCCGCTGATGAACGTGCCCAACGACATGGGCAGTCAGCTCTTCGACGACTCCTCGCCCGGGCAGACTCCCTTCGGAATCCAGCCCAACGGGCGGCTGCTCTACACCGTCGCGTGGCACTCGGGGAACACCGCCACACCGGGCATCTCCGCAACGATTCCGGGTGACATCAACGCCCAGGTGGTGATCACGGCACCAGCCGACGGCGCGAGCTTCTACACGGGTCAGCCGATTCAGTTCGTCGCCGATGTCGATCAGGCGGTGCCGCCGTACACGGTCACCTGGAAGCGGCTCGATGGCGGCAACGCGATCATCCTGGGCACCGGCGAGTCGCTCGTCGTGAGCACTCTGCCGGGTTCACCCAGCGGTCTGGCCCACACCATCGTCGCCACCGTGGTCGATTCGGTCGCGGCCGCGGATGAAGACGCGATTCAGGTCGTGGTCACCAGCGTCCCCGATCTGGTGGTGACGCAGATCACCGGGCCGTGCTCCGCCGCAGTCGGCGAGAGCGCCACCGTGAGCTGGACGGTGCAGAACCAGGGCGCTGCCCCGGCGAGCGGCACGTGGACCGATCAGGTCTTCGCGTCGCTGACGCCGCAGGTCGGTGGAACACTCCTCGCCTCCGCGGCCTTCACCGGCACGCTGCTGCCGGGCGAGTCGTACACGCTCGAAGCTGCCGGTGTGATCCCGCAGGGACTTCCGGTGCCGGTCACGGCGTATCTGTCGGTGGTCACCGACAGTGGCAACGCACTCGGCGAGGCCATCTACGAGAGCAACAACGGAGTGCTCGACGACGCCACGGTGAAGGTGCTGGCCCCGGGCGTGGTCACGATGCTGTGCTGGACGGAGGATGACTACGCAGGCAACGGATCAGCGGGCAATTGGGTGGTTGCCGGGGACGGGCTCTCGGTCACGCAGACGATCAACGGCGAGCCCACGTACTACATCAGCGACTTCGAGCTGGTCGACTCCAACTTCGAAGGCACGCTGCGGGTCAACGACACCGGCGACGACGACCATATCGGCTTCGTTTTCGCCTTCAACGGGCTTGATGGAGCGTTTGGCTACTACCTCCTCACGTGGAAGAAGGGACCTCAAAGCGGCGCCGAGGAGGGCTTCAAGCTCCTGAAGATCACGGGGATCCCAACCGTCGACGAACTCTGGGACGGAGAGAACTCGGCCCATGTCCAGGTGCTGGCGACGAAGCTCGGCGCCCCGAACGGCTGGGTGGCCTTCACCAACTATCGCTTCTTCCTCTCGTATCAGGAGAACGGCACGATCCGCATCGTCGTCCGCAACGACTCCACGCAAGCCGTGCTCTGGGACACCGGCCTCGTCGTCGATCCCGCGCCGCTTGGCGTGGGTCGCGTCGGCTTCTACAACTTCAGCCAGTCGAACGTCGTCTACGCGGGGTTCACCTCGGAGGCGCTGGAATCGCCGACAGCAGTGATCGGTGGTCCTTACACGCTCGGCGCCCTCGACCAGTCGACGACGCTCGAGGCCACCGCGAGTTTCGATCCCGACCAGACCGGCCCGGGACTCTTCAACGGAATCTTCAGTCTCCAGTGGGATCTCGGTGCCGACGGCATCGGTCCCGAAGACAAGTCGCTGACCAATCCGACCGAGTCGATCTCGCTGGCGGCGGCGATTGCCAAGGGTCTCGCCATCGGCGCGCCCCTTCCGATTGCCCTGACGGTCGTCGACGCCGATGCGCTCGAGGGCACGGCACGCGGCAGCATCGTCTATCAGAACTCGCCCCCGACGGCCTTCGCCGGCGGGCCCTACGGAATCCTCGGGCCGGGTCGCGGCGCCACCTTGCTGGGACAGGTCGACGACGCCGATCTTGGTCTCGGTGTCGGCGAGGGTCTCATCGTCGAGTGGGATCTCGCGCCCGCCCTCACCTCTGCCCAGATCGGTGACGGCTTCGCCTCGACGGCGG
>CAYXKH010000259.1:1524-4069 GCA_964465255.1 uncultured Isosphaeraceae bacterium | reverse complement strand
GTGTGCCGTCACATGCGTGTCCCGTACCGACGCACCCTCGCGAGCGCCAGCCCTGAGCGACTCGAAGGGAGTCGAACCGAGTCAAACGGAGTGCTCCCTTCGCCCCGTCCGCGCACCCTGAACTGAATTGCCGGAAATGCCGCCGCTTGCGAGCACGGGAAGTGCCCATGCCCGTGTCGGCGGCATTTCCGGCCTTTGAAAGGTGCCGCGCACGCAGCACTCCTCATGAGTCGGCGAAGCCGACGACCCCGGTCAGCGAAGCCGACGACCGCTCCCACACTCGCCCCACGCCGCCAGCAGGATCCCGAGGTCCGCGCCATTCACGGCTCCGTCGTCGTCGAGGTCGGCAGTGGAGTTGGGTGCGCCCCACTGCTGGAGCATGAGCCCGAGATCGGCGCCGTCGACGGTGCCGGTCTGATCAAGATCGCCGAGGCAGAAGCGGCCTGAACAGGCCAGCACGGCGCTGATCAACGCGTTGGCGGTGCCGCCGCCATCCGGGTCGACGAGAAGGAACGTGCCGCCGGTCACCAGCGCATACGACTCCATGATGGCCACGAGCACCGAGTCGATGCCGATCACCGGAACGCAGACCGCGGCGATCTCGATTCCGAGGTCGGCCGCGTCGAAGGCCCGCTCAAGGGCGTTGAGGTCGTCGATGCCCGGCGTGAACGCGTCGTCGCATCCACCGGGCCGGGCGTCGGTGACCAGGACCGCGAGCGTGCGGCAGTTGGTTCGGAACGGCTCGTGAAAGAACTGCGATCCGGAGGCGAGACAGCCGGTCCCTCCCGAGATCACTTCCCGCAGGGCTTCGTCGGATGCCTCCGGCGAGCTCATGCCGCCTCCGGTTCCAAGCGCCAGGACGGCGCTCTGCACCGACGCGGTGTCGTCGGTCAGCGTCCGCACCACTGTGACCTTGTCGGTGAAGGTCACCAGGGCCACTCGCAGATCGTCGTTGCCTGCGGCGAGGGCTGCGCTCAGCACCTGAGCAAGAGCGTTCTTCACATTGCTGATGGCCCCATCCATGCTTCCGGTCGTGTCGGCGACGATCACCAGATCGAGGCAGCCGCACTGACAGGCGTCGATGGATCCGTTCGAGTCGGTGTCGAGCGAGGGATCGAGGGCGATGTCGCACGCATCGGCCGTGCCGTTGCCGTTGCAGTCCAGTTCGCACTCGTCCGGCACGGCGTTCCTGTTGCAGTCGAGGCTGGCCCCCGACTGGATCTCCAGGGGATCAAGCAAAGCGTTGTTGTTGCAGTCGCAGAGTCCGCAGGAATCGACCGCGTAGATCACGCAGATCGCATCCCACGCCAGATCGCAGCAGGCGAAGTCGAGTATGCAGACGGCCTCGCAGCATTCAACGTCGTTGCAGCCACCGACCGCGCGAGCCACGCAGCATGAGCCGGCGAGGCGACCGCACTCGACCGGCAGCTCCTGGATGATCTCAATCGTCAGCCGGTAGCTCACCGGGCACGGCGCCGGGGTGCGGCCACCAAGGCTGAGGACCACGACATGATCGCCCGGAGGCAGGGCCACCGGATCGCTCAGAAAAGGGCAGAGCCCGAAGGACGCGGCGTATCGGGTGGCCTGCGCGCCGCACTCCACGCCTTCGAGAACGTCAAGCGTGAAGTCGGGGACGGGCTCGCCGGTCTCGTCGTGCTGGAAGAGGCCGAAGCGCACCTTGCTGGCGACGGTG
Source organism: uncultured Isosphaeraceae bacterium (assembly GCA_964465255.1). Lineage (GTDB taxonomy): Bacteria > Planctomycetota > Phycisphaerae > Phycisphaerales > SM1A02 > CAYXKH01. Next base: position 2,376 of record CAYXKH010000259.1, on the reverse strand, counting down.
ATCTGAAACGTGAAGGCGTCGCGGTCGACGATCTTGCCTGCGCCTCCGTCAATTGCGACCTCGATCGACGCGCCGATCGAACCACAGACCGACACCGCGGCTGCGGGAAGCACGACACCCAGCGGTTGATGCTGCTCGGGGCCGGCGGGGCAGCCACCATTGGGGTCAGGGACGATGCCGCCGCAGGCGTCGTTCTCGAGAGTCCCTCCAAAGGGGCACACGCCCACGCACTGGGCTGGCGCACGCGGCACGAACGCCGCCAGCGCCGCGGTCACCGCGATGCAACTCACGGCCAGCGTTCGAATCCGGCCATCGGAGCGGAAGGTCGGGTGCGCCACGGGCAACGGTACACGGGTGCGACCGTGTGCCTCTGGAATCGTGTGCCGCTCGGAACGCGCTGCCTGTGCTGGCCTCGACCTCGTGGGGATCACGTGAGCTGACCAGCGGCGTTGCGGCCGGCGCTGCGGCCCGGCGCTGCGGGCCGACGTTGCGGCCGACGTTGCGCATGGGGCGACCCCACTCGAGTGATTCCACATCACGCTGGAAGTTCTTCAATTCCGCCGGAACGACCCAGCGTCGCATGTAGGCTCTGCTCGGCGTGCAGATGCCAGGGGGGCGACATGCGAGCGGTGCTTCTGGGTGTCGGGTCGAGACTGACGAGGGTGGTGTGGATCATGCTGTGGTTGGTCCTGTGGGTGATGCTGTGGGGGCCGAGCGGCGTGGAGTTCTCCACGGTCCGCGGCGATGCGGGTGCGGCGTGCGGAGCGTGGCCCAATGCGACATCTGGGGCGTCGCCCAGTTCGTGGTCCAGTTCGTCGCCCAGTTCGTCGCCCAGTTCGTCGCCCAGTTCGT
>CAYXKH010000259.1:0-1424 GCA_964465255.1 uncultured Isosphaeraceae bacterium | reverse complement strand
CCAGTTCGTCGCCCAGTTCGTCGCCCAGTTCGTCGCCCAGTTCGTGGTCCAGTTGGTGGTCCAGTTCGTGGCGTGGGGCGTCGCGCGGTGCGGCGATCGAGCCGGGACGCAGCGGAGAGGACTCGCGGTGCATCACATCGGCGCTGGCCTCGGTGCGAGCGCTGGTTGCCGGGGCGATCTGCCGGGTCTGCGATGGAGAGGGCGAAGTCGAGCGGAAGCGCCACCTCGGATGGTCGTATCCGGGCGATGGCACGCGGGTGCCGATCACTCGGATCGAGAGCGCTCCGTGCAAACGGTGCGAGGCGACGGGCCGCGCGGAGATGGAACGGATCGGACGGCTCACGACCGCCGTGATCGAACGGATCGAGCAGATTCCCCCGGCGCACCCGAGGCGCAGCGAGGTGCTCCATGCGTTGGACGAAGCGGCGCGGACCATCGCCGGTGACGGAGCGAATGGACTCGCCGAGCAGTTCAACGAGGCCGCTCGGATGGCCGCACAACATCGCCCCGCCGAGCGTCCCGTGGTCCTTGTGATCGGGCGCGTCGCGGGCACGGGCTCGTCCAGAGACTCGTCTGGGCGAAAACCGCGTCCGCCGGCGACCGAGTCGACCGAGAGCCCACCGAAGGCGTCATCGGCGGGGTCATCGGCTGGGTCATCGGTGGGGTCATCGGGGGGGCCGGTGATCGAGGCCGGCGGGCTTCGTTGGCGGTCGGTCGGGACGGCGATCCCGAAGAGTCACGCCGGACTGGTGATTCTCGTCGGGCGGATCGGGCACGTCGGTGGCGGCGACGTCGGCTCGACACCGATCGAGACGAGCGGCGAGCCCAGCACCGACAGCGGCGGCGCAGGAAGCGAGAGCCGCAGCGCCACCGACGAGACGATCGTCCCGGTGGACGCGGTCATCGCCATTCCGGTGGCGCTCCCGCGCAGGAAGGAAGGGAAACGCGCGTGAGTTCATGCCGAGGCGAACGCGCCGGAGTTCATGCCGAAGCACACGCCTGGGAGGTCACGCCGGTCATGTCGGAGCTGGGCGCTCGTCAGCGATTCCCGCCCTGAGTCGGATTCGCAAACGGGTCGCGATCGAGGTCGAGTGTGGCGCTGGCATCGAGGCGGATGTCGGCCGCACCTTCGAGGAGCGAATCGACGTCGAGGGCGGTCCCGGGAACCGTGATCCGCTCCACGTGCGACGACGCTCGGAGGGCCCGGATGAGCTCGACCATGTCGGCCGGAAGCGGGGCGCGGATCGACATGGCCACACCGCTGATGGGATGACGGAAGGCCAGCATGGTGGCGTGAAGGGCCTGGCGGGCGATGAGCGTGCGGGTGTTCGACGAGGGCGTCGCGCTCGAAGACACCTCTTGGGCGGTCGGGCTTGCGGAACGAGCCGTCTCCTCGGGGTTCAGGGCGCCGGGGGCGTCGGGGG
>CAYXKH010000258.1:0-4087 GCA_964465255.1 uncultured Isosphaeraceae bacterium | reverse complement strand
AGCTTGATTCCCAGCTTGATTCCCAGCTTGATTCATGGTCGGTCTCCGCCAGCGCGGCTGGCCACGGCGCCGAAGGGCGCAGTTCGCTGCGATTCGCCATCGGCTTCCGCCGGTCGCGGCACGCCTTCGCGCAGCCAGAAGATGTCGTCGGCCTCGCGCCCCAGGACGGCGCGGTCGATTGCCGCCCGCTGGAACCATGGGTTGTAAAAGCGGTCGATCACTTGGCGACAGGCCTGCTGCACCGCCTGCGGCGGTCGCGCCTGGGCAAGCCACGGTCGCAGCGCCCGGGCCAGGTCCTTGGCATCGCCGCGGCGGAACGATCCTCCGGTGAGACCGGGGATCGCTGCTTCGTACTCCGGCATCTGGTCGTCGGGATCGTCGTGGGTGACGATGGGGACGCCGTACGCCAGCGCGTGCATCGCTGCGAGCCCGATCTTGCCCGGCGCCGCCATCACGTTCGCGCAGGTGATCAGCGGGGCGAGATCCCTCTCCGCGTAGACCGCACCGGTGAAGACCGCCGACACACCCAGAGCCTTCGCCTGACGCTCGAGCGCGTGGCGCTCCGGACCGTCTCCGACGATCAGGAGATTCGCGTGGTCTCCCTCGTCGGCCAGCAGCTTCAACGCCTCGATCAGAAGATCGAGCCGGCGATGCGGGACCAGTCGCGTGGTGCAGATCACCACCGGCCGGTCCGAGCTGCCGAAGAGGCGACGGCGGGTTGCGTCGACGCTGTCGGAGGGAAGCGCGGCGAGGGCCGCGTTCTGGGCCTTTACGTCGAGCGAGTTGAAGATCACGTGCAGTCGATTGGGGCGCCACCCCTGAGCGAGGCCGAGCTGCTTGCCGTCGTGGCCGTAGAGCAGCAGCTGATGCGCGAGCCGATAGAACGCGTTCCGCACCGCTCCGGTGAAGCCCCGCGGCGGGGAGTTCCAGCCGTGCCCCCAGAAGAAGACTCGCTTGCCGGCGAGGCGAGCGAGCATCGCCGACAGCCACGTCGCCGGCCAGTAGGGGCCGGCGAGGAAGATCATGGTGTCGAAGCGACGCGAAAGGGCCAGGCCGATCAGCCCCCGCTGCCACATGATCGGACCGCGAAGCTGCCGTACCCGACAGCGATGAAATCGGACCGCAGGCGAGAACTCGGCGGTCTTGATCGACCCCTCGTAATCGCAGGTATCGGCGAAGAAGTCGTAGTCGGCGGCCTCGCTTCGGGCGAGCTCCTCCACCACCGCAGCGCGGTAGTGGGCGAAGAAGTGGTAGATGATGGCGACGCGGGGACGCTCGCGCGGCGAGTCGATGGTCGTCATCGGGTCGGGATCGAGGTGGGATTCGACTATCGGGAGGCAGTATAGTCGCCGCTCCATGAGCAAGCTCCCGGTGACGATCGTTCTGCCCGTCCGGAACGAGGAACGCAATCTTCCTGAATGCCTGCGGGCCCTCGGTCGATTCGAGGAGGTCGTCGTGGTCGACTCCCGCTCGACCGACCGAACGCCGGACATCGCCCGGGAATTCGGCGCGACCTATCTCGACTTCGTGTGGGACGGCAAGTTCCCCAAGAAGCGGAACTGGGTGCTGCGGCACCATCAGTTCACGACCCCTTGGGTGATGTTCCTCGACGCCGACGAATTCGTCGACGAGGCCTTCTGCGACGAACTGGCCCGCACGCTCATCGAGTCCACCCACTCGGGCTTCTGGATCGAGTACCGCAACTGGTTCATGGCTCGGCAGCTCAGGCACGGCACGCCCTTCAGGAAGCTCTCCCTGATGCGGATCGGGGCCGGCGAGTACGAGCGGATCGACGAGGATCACTGGAGCCAGCTCGACATCGAGGTGCATGAGCACCCGGTGCTGCGCGGCACCGTGGGCACCATCTCGGCGGCAATCGACCATCGCGACTACAAGGGACTTGATCGCTACATCGCCCGCCACAACGACTACAGCACCTGGGAGGCGCGGCGCTTCACCGCCCTTCGCAGGCATGGCAACTTCGACAAGCTGCCGCTGACCAGAAGGCAGCGCACCAAGTACCGCATCCTCGATCGATGGTGGTGCGCGCCGGTCTACTTCCTCGACTCCTACTTCCGGCGATTCGGATTCCTCGACGGGCACGTCGGCTTCCGCTTCGCGCTCATGAAGGCGTTCTATTTCTGGCAGATCCGCCTCAAGATCGCCGAGATGGTTCAGAACGAGGCGGACGCGAAGCGATGAGCCAATCGACGCCATCTGTCGAACCGGACTCCGCCGCGGCCGCCGCGACCGGGCCGGTCGTGCCCGACGCGAGTCCCTACTCGGAACGCGAGAAGGTCGGTCGCCTGCTCTGGGCGATCGCCCAGGCGACGCTCTTTCGTCTGAGCTTTCACAATTGGTACGGGTGGCGGCGCTGGCTGCTCGGTCGCTTCGGTGCGTCGCTCCATCCGACGGTTCGGCTGCGTCGAACGGTGACCATCGAGTGTCCGTGGAACCTCACAATTGGCGAGGAGAGCGCCGTCGGCGACCGCGCCATCCTCTACTGCCTCGGGCGTGTGCGGCTCGGAACCCGCGTCACCATCTCCCCGGGAGCGCATCTCTGCGCCGGCAGTCACGACTACAACTCCAGAAGCTTCCCGCTGCTGCGGCCGCCGATTGTGATCGGAGACGACGTCTGGATTGCCACGGAAGCGTTCGTCGGCCCCCAGGTGACGGTTGGCGACGGGGCCATCCTCGGAGCACGGGCTGCGGCGTTTCGAGATCTCGCCCCGTGGACCATCTATCTGGGCAATCCCGCGCAGCCGGTGAAGATCAGACCCCGACCGGAGCAGTAGGCCCACCCGTCACTTGGGCTCGGTGGTCGAGTCGACCGACGTGCGCTCGCTGGTTCGCTTCGAGGCCAGCCGCTCGGCGCTCGGAACCCGGATGTCGCGAGCGAGCCCGATGGCGCCAAGGCCGCGGATCAGGAGATAGCTGACGTCGAGCTGCCACCAGCGCAGACCGTGGCGAGCCGAATTCGGGAAGGCATGGTGGTTGTTGTGCCACCCTTCGCCGAACCCGAGCACGCCGAAGAGCACGTTGTTGCGGCTCTCATCGCCGTTGTCGAAGGGCTGTGCGCCCCAGATGTGGCAGACCGAGTTGATGCTCCAGGTGATGTGGTGCACCACGAAGACCCGCACCAGACCGCCCCAGATGAACCCGAGGAGCGCGCCCATCCAGGTCCCGGAGACGATACCGCCGATTGCCGTGGGAATTGCCAGACCGAGCAGCACCCAGACCGGGAAGAGATCGTTGACGAGGCGCAGTCCCGCATCCTTGCGAAGGTCGCCGACGTATCTCGGCAGCTCGCGCGATGACTTCAGGAAGAGCCAGCCGGCGTGGGCATGCCAGAGCCCGCGGAGGGTGCCCATCAGATCATCGCCGTGATGGTGGGGCGAGTGCGGATCGCCCTCGTCGTCGCTGTGCTGATGGTGACGGCGATGACCGGCGACCCACTCGAAGAGCGGACCCTCGACGGCCATCGACCCCAGCACTCCGAGCAGAAGCTCGAGCGGTCGAGGGGCCTTGAAGGAACGATGTGTGAAGAGCCGATGGAACCCGACGGTGATCCCGAGACCTGTCGCCAGGTAGAGGGCCACGAAGACGATCAGATGGGTCCAGTCGAGGGCCGTGCCCCACGCCATGACCATGGCCGTGATCACGCCCAGGAAGGGAACTCCGACCGCTCCGAGATTGATGAGTCGAACCTTGAGCGGGGCCCGCTCCTCGCCGGGAACGATTCGCCCCTTGCTCGGGGAGGTCCCCGTGTCACGACGATCGTCGTCGCCCAGCGGCGTCGCCGGGTCGGCGTGCTGATGGAGACGGGCCCGGGATCGATCCGGCGCCGGCCGCGGGCTGTCCGTGCGGGCGGCGGGGATTGAAGAGGACGCGGAAGCGGCGGTTTTGGGCATGAGCGGAGGAGCGACGAATCACGAAAAAGACCCGGTGATCCATCCGGGCCAGTGGGCAGGCATTGTGTCTCTTTCGCCCTCTTCCTCAGAGCAGATTCCACTCAAAATCTGTCGAAAAGAAAGGGAGCAGGGAGCAGGGAGCAGGGAGCAGGGAGCAGGGAGCAGGGAGCAGGGAG
>CAYXKH010000257.1:0-4185 GCA_964465255.1 uncultured Isosphaeraceae bacterium | reverse complement strand
TGGAGTTCACCGGCCACAGCGGCCCGGCGCACTTGCACAAGAATAAGTTTTCGTCCGTGACGCTGGGCCGCAAGTCGCTCAAGCCCCCCTCGCCCCCATCCGCTCGATCGTGAACCCTTCGCTGGAGCCATCGATGGGCGAGTTCGTCAAGGTCGCCAGGCTGTCAGAGATTCCCGACCAGTCAATGGTGGCCGTTGAGGTCCGCAGGACCCGGATCGCCCTGTTCAACCTCAGCGGCGAGATCTTCGCCATCGCCGACACCTGCACGCACGCGGAGGCGTCGCTGTTGGAGGGCTCTATCTCTGGCAAGGAGATCGTCGGCCCGCTGCATTACGCGACCTTCCACATCAAGACCGGCCTGTGTACCGGCCCTCCGGCCGATGACGACGTGCGCTCCTACACCGTCCGCGTCAGCGGCGACGACGTCGAGATCGAAATACGAGCCGCCGGCGCGCCGCGTCACCCCCTCCGTGCCAATGATGATGAGACACTCCACATCGCTCTCGAGTCACAGGGCGACAAGGAGAGTCTGTCATGGCCTGGGAATCCGCGAATCGCACCGAATCGACCTCGCCCGGCGGGGTGAAGCCTCGCTCCCGGCGACGTTTCTCCGACCAGGAGAAGCTCCGCATCCTTGACGCCCCCGACGACGCCACCGACGACGCCACCGCCCCAGGCGCGCTCGGGCTCCTGCTTCGCACGGAGGGAATCTACTCCTCGCATCTGGCCAGTTGGCGACGGTGGCGCCGATGCCAGTTCCCACAGCACGCGCAGTCGAGGAAGCCGCCCACCGAGAGTCAGCGTCGCCATGAGCTGGAACGCCTCGAGCGCGAGAATGCACGCCTGCGCCTCAAGCTCGAGCATGCGGAGAAGCTGCTTGCGCTTCAAAGGAGACTGGCGGACCTGCTGGAGGCGACCGCCGACACGCCCTCGAACTCCGCCGGCGGCGGCGGGAGCTGGGAGTGACCATCGTCGACGAACATCATCGCGAACTCGCCGTCAGACCCGTGTGCGACGCCATCGGCGTCTCCAGAGCCACCTGGTATCGACGCCGCGCCCGTGCTCTCCAGCCTGCCCATGCCGCAGCATTGCATGACTCCGGCGGAACCATCCCCGCCGCCGCCACTCGACCGCATCCGCGTCGCATACCCGACGAGCAGCGTCATCGGATTCGAGCGATCCTCTGCGAGGAACGCTTCATGGATCAGACCCCGCGCGGAGTGCACGCGGCGCTGCTCTCCCAGGGCCTCTACCTCTGCTCCGTGCGCTCGATGTATCGGATTCTCGCGGAGAACAGGGCCGTGCGCGAACGTCGCGCCTTGCGCTGGCACGAGCCGGCACCCGTGCCGCGACTCGTGGCCTCCGCTGCCAACCAGGTGTGGACCTGGGACATCACCAAGCTGCCCGGAGTCTTCGGCGGCTGGTACAGCCTGTATGTCATCCTCGATCTGTTCAGCCGCTTCGTCGTGGGCTGGCGCCTGGCCCAGTCGGAGTCGAGTCTGCTTGCAGCGAAGCTGGTCGAGGAGTCCGTCCAGCGCCATCGCGTGCCACGCGGAACCCTCGTCGTGCACTCCGACCGCGGGGCGCCGCTGACCTCGAGGCCGCTCTCGGCGCTTCTGGCCGAACTGGGATTCGAACGCTCCCATGCACGACCCCGCACCAGCAACGACAACGCCTTCTCCGAAAGCCAGTTCAAGACCCTCAAGTACGGCCCCATGTGGCCGATGAAGCCGATGAACTTCGACCAGTGGAACGCCTGGTGCCCCGAGCTCGTCGACTGGTACAACCGTCGCCATCATCACGAAGGGCTTGCGCACTTCACGCCGCAGGAGGTCTTCACCGGCGAGCACCGAAGGCTGCTTGTCGTGCGCCAGAAGGCGCTCGACGCGGCATACGCGCGGCACCCGGAACGCTTCGTCAACGGCCGTCCGATTGCGTCCTCGGTGCCAACGGAGGTGTGGATCAACAGGCCCTCGAGCCCTTCCGGGGGTAGCCCGGGTGCGGGATCGGCGACTGGGGCCCTGCGTTGCGCCCAGGCACGAAGCAGATCACGTCAACTCGTCACCGCGTAGGAACAAAGTGTCTCATTCTTGTTGACAACTTCCGGGGTCCCGATAACCTACATGGCGACGGGCTGCGATCCGCTGGCTGCTGTTCAAGCAAGGAGTACCCGATGCACGAACGCTTCTTGATCCTCGCGACTCTTCTCGTCATCGGGCTGGGTTCTACTCTCGCGCCCGCCGATGTGATCATCACGATCCAGCCACCGACCCCGCAGCAGATGACTGCTCCTTCCTGCAAGGTCGAGATCTGTTGCACGAGTATCGGCTCCGGAGGCGGAGTTGCGTGGCACTGCTTCACCAAGTGCACGAAGACTCTTCCAGACGGCAAAACCGAAGTCACGGCGTGTCGCGGCGGGCCCACGGGGCTCTTCGGAGATCTCTGGCCAACGGGCGTTCCTACATCGCCGAACTCGCCACCGCCGTGCGAAGGATGGACCATCGTGGATGGTGCGTGGGGACCTATCGACACCTACTGCGGGCCGTTCCAGAAGGGGCATCCGGATTGGAGGCAATCCCCCCTGCCCTGCGAGGATGCGGCGAGCGGCACGGACTGCGGGATGTGCGACTGCATCAAGAACGTGATGTGCCGCATTGAGCTCTGCTGTGTTCGGTACGAGCTGCTCCCCGAACTCTACGGCTTCAACTCCAACTCCACAGCCTTTACCGCAATCACCCTCTGTCAGCCTCCGGGCGGTGGCATTCAGCCACTTCCGTTCCCTGAGGCGGCTTTGGGTGCGCCCGGTTGGCCAATCGAGATTCCGCTTCTCAATTGTCCGACGTGTCCGTAAATGAGAACTAGCGCAACGCTTTTCCCGCAGTATTGGAGCCCGTATGAACCTTCCAAATTCTGTGCTCGGCCTCGTTGTCGCCCTCGCGTTGGCAATTGGCCGGACCGTCTTGGCGCAGAACGAGATCATGGTCGGCTGGCAGACGCCTGCATGGACCCCGAACCAGTTCACCTTTGTCTGGTCAGAAGCACCGGCTCTGCCAGCGGCTGCGATCGAGGACCTCACTGGACTGCGGGCCGCTATCGTCGCACTGGGCCACGCGAGCCCCGCGGTCTTGGTGAGCGAGAACGGCAGGAGTGTGGCGTCCACTCGCGCCAAGAGCGGAGTTGACCCTGCAGCACCTGCGGGTGTAACGGTTTGGCCCGACTGGAGAGTTGCTGACGCAGCCATCAGCTTCGCCGATGTCTCGCAAGTTCAATTCCTCTCTAACAACCACGTGCTGCTTTCACAGCATCCAGACGGTGGTCCCTATCTCTCGTTCGTTGTCGATGTTCGCCGCCCGACGACGAGATTCCAGTTCACCGGCTACCAGCTTGACACGCTACGGATCACCGACGCTGGAAAGTGGGCAGCTCTGGTTACGGACGGGAGTCTGAGTTCTGGGCAGCTCAATCCGGCTGACACTCAGGGAACCGTGACTGGAACAGCTGTCCCAGTGAGCGGCACGATTCGCAACCTGCTTTGGCGGAAGGATGGCCGCTTCCTGCTGGTAGAGCGGGATGGCCCCGCGATCGACTCGCTTCTATCAACGAACTGGGGCGTAGTCGGAAGCATCGCTGGGGGCCTTGGACCGGACAAGGGGAACGTGAGCCCGGCCGGCCGCGACTCGTGCTTCGGGTACCAGCCAGCGGTGGAAGAGTGCGTGTTCAGCGTCTCAAGCACTGGGGTCATCTCTGCCGCTCAGTGGCCACATCAGGTCGCCGGGGAGACCGGCGTGTTCGTGTCTCCGCTCCGCAAGTTCGTGACGACGCAGCGACAGGACGCGAACGGCTTTGTTCAAAGCTACTGCCGCAAGACCCCTGATGCAGCGGCGGCGGACGTGATTCCATCTTGGCCAGCGGTCCCACAGGGAACGAAGATCCAAGGCTTTGGCTGGCTGCTTTGGGAGCCGTGACCGGCTCTGACTCGATCGCACGCTGCTACCGGCAAGTCGCCGCCCTGTCGGCCGAGTCTCTGTTCTGCCTCGCCAGCCTCTCGAACAGGGTTGCCCCCGCACTGGCTGGACCCGGGATAAATAGGGACAGCCACGAATGGCATGAAGCTAAGCGACCCTGATTCATAAGAGACTGTTTCAGAACACAGGTATCGGCCGATGAATGCTGCCATCTTCACAA
>CAYXKH010000256.1:0-4205 GCA_964465255.1 uncultured Isosphaeraceae bacterium | reverse complement strand
CTCTGAGTCACCCTCTGAGTCACCCTCTGAAGCGGCGCACGACCAGCGTGTCGTTCTGCCCGCCGAAACCGAAGGAGTTGCTCAGACAGGTCTCGACCACCGCCGGGCGGGCCACATTGGCGACGTAGTCAAGATCGAGATCGGGGTCGGGGTTGCGCAGGTTGATGGTGGGCGGAAGCATCTGCCGTTCGATGGCCATCACGCAGGTGATGAGCTCGACCGCTCCTGCCGCCGCAATCAGATGTCCCATCATGGACTTGATCGAACTCATCGGGATGCGCCTGGCCCGATCGCCGAAGACCGCCTTGACGGCGCGGGTCTCGATCGAGTCGTTCTCCTTGGTCCCGGTTCCGTGGGCCGAGATGTACTGCACCGGTCCCAGCCCCGACGGGCCGTCGGCGGCCGGATCGATCCCGGCCTGGCGGAGAGCTGCGTTCATGGCAATCGCCGCGCCTCGGCCGTCCGGCTGGATGTCGGTGATGCGGAAGGCGTCAGCGCTGCTTCCGTAGCCGATGATCTCGGCCAGCGGCGTCGCTCCGCGGCGCTGGGCATGCTCGAGGGTTTCGATGATGACCATGCCCGAACCTTCGCCCATCACAAACCCGCCGCGGTCGCGGCTGAAGGGCCGCGAGGCGGTGGTGACGTCGGCGCCGGCGAGGTTCTGATCGGTGGAGAGCGCGGTCAGGCGATTGAACCCGGTCACGCCCAGCATGTGGATCATGGTGTGGGTGCCGCCGGCGAGCATCGCGTCGGCGTCGCCGCGGCGCAGGATGCTGAAGGCTTCACCGATTGCCTGGGTGCTGGCGGCGCACGCGGTCAGGCAGTTGTACGCGGGACCGCGGATCCCGAACTCCCGGGCCAGATGGGCGAGGGGCATGTTCGGTTCCTGGGTGATCTCCTTCTGCGGAACCAGCGACTCGAAGGCGGCCCTGGCCCAGCGCACCGTGTCGATCTTCTGGTCGGCGTCGACCCAGCCGGCGAGGTTGGTGTTGACGAACTGCTCGGTATCGAGAACACCTTCGCCCGCGCCGAGATAGATGCCCACCCGCCGCGGATCGAAGCCGCCGGCCTTCGAGAGCCCGGCCTGGTCCCACGCCTGTCGCGCCGCCGCGAGTGCAAACTGGATGTTCCGACCGCAGCCCTCGTGAATCGACGCGTCGCCGACGAAGCGGGTGAAGTCGAGATTGCGCACTTCGGCCGCAAAGGTCGTCGGGAAGGTGCGGGCGTCGAAGCGGCTGATGGCCGCCACACCCGAAGTCCCGGTCATCAGCTTCGACCAGGCGGCTTCGAGATCATGGCCGAGCGGCGTGATCCAGCCCATGCCGGTGATGACCACGCGGCCGCTGCCGCGGTTGCGGATCACGAGTGCCTCCGCAGCACGATTGCGGCGTTCTGGCCGCCGAGGCTGGTGGTCATGACGAGGATGTTGCGAAGCGCCGCCGGTTGCGAGGGCCCTGCTGCGGCCAGCAGGCCAGGGGTCGAGGCGCTGTTGAGCCGCGCGGGCAGACGCTGCTCGCGCAGGCACTTTGCAGCCACCGCCGCGGCCACCGCCGCGGAACCCGCGCAGCAGTTGCCCACGAAGGGCACGACCGCAACGACGGGAATGGAGGCGGCGCGCTCGCCGAAGACCCGCCGGATGGCCGCGGCCTCGCAGCGGTCGCTGTCGACGATGCCTGAACCGAAGGGGACGATGGCGTCGATCTCGGTCGCCGCAAGACCGGCGTCTTCGAGGGCCGACTCGACCGCCCACGACAGCGTCTCGCCGTCGGGTTCCATCACCAGCCCGACGGTGTCGGGGTTGAGATTCTGCGATGCCCCGAACCCCGCCAGTTCGGCATAGACCGACGCCCCGCGGGCAGTCGCGGTCGATTCGGCCTCGAGGACGAGAATTCCCCCGCCCTCGCCGAGTGCGGTTCCGCGCGACGAGGGATCGAAGGGACGCACCGCGCCGAGCTGGCTCGCGGCGTCGCCACCGGTCACCAGGCGATGCGAGAACTGCTGCCTGAGCAGCCCCATCAGGTGAACCTTGGTCTCCGCCCCGCCCGAGAGGCAGGCATCGGCATCGCCGCGCTCGATCACCCGCATCGACTCGCCGAGCGACAGGGCGCTGCTGGCTTCGGCGCAGGTGATGGTGTTCGAGGGTCCCTGGCAGTCATGGATGATGGTGACGTGACAGGCCAGCATGTTCGGGAGGTACTTGAGCAGCCACAGCGGCGTGAGGTTGGTCATGCCGGTGCGACCCCACGTGGCGATGTCGAAGGATCCGTCGGCGGCGCGGGCCGAGGCCAGGGCAAGCGTCAGTTCGTCGCTGTCGGTGGCGATGAGCCCCGCACCGATATGGGCGCCGATCCGCGCGGGGTCGATCGTCGGCGCAGCCGATCCTTCCGACGCTCGGGTCACGAGCCCGGCGTCGGCAACCGCGGTGGCCGCGGCGCCCACCGCCAGTTCGATGTCGCGGGCCATGACCTTGGTGGCCTTGCGATAGCTCTTCGGAACGATGGTCTTGACGTCGAAGAGCTCGTCGGCAAGTTCGGCCGCGATCCGGCAGCCGAAGCCGGAGGCGTCGAACCGGGCGATGGGCCGGATGGCCGACTGCCCGGCGACGAGAGCGTTCCAGAGGGGCTCGATCCCAAGCCCGAAGGCGGTGATCGGACCGACGCCAGTGATGAGAACTCGGCGGGACAAGGCGGCGAGTATAGGGATCGACTTCGCGGCCGGTTTCCCGCTCACGCGCCGCGCATGCGCCGGGCAATCAGCATGGCCATCTCCAGGGCCTGCTCGTAGTTCAGGCGCGGGTCGACGTGCGAGCGGTAGGACCGAACCAGATCCTCGTCGGAAATACCGCGGGCCCCACCGGTGCATTCGCTGACGTTCTCGCCGGTGAGCTCGATGTGCACGCCACCGAGATAGGTGCCGGCGTTGCGATGCGCCTCGAAGGCCTGCTCCACCTCCGCGAGGATGTGCGCGAACTTGCGGGTCTTGTAGCCCTGAGCGGTGGTCTCGGTGTTGCCGTGCATGGGGTCGCAGACCCACAGCACCCGGCGGCCGTCGCGCTTGACCGCCTCCAGCAGCGGCGGAAGCGAACCGGCGATGTCGTGGGCGCCGAAGCGGTGGATCAGGGTCATCCGACCGGGCTCGTCATCGGGATGAAGGATGTCGAGCAGCGACTGCAATCGCTCGATGGAGGTCGTCGGGCCGATCTTGACCGCAATCGGATTGGAGATGCCGCGGCAGTACTCGACGTGGGCGCCCTCGGGATCGTTGGTGCGCACGCCGATCCAGGGGAAGTGCGTGGAGAGGTTGTACCAGCCTGGCCGATGCGGCACGGTGCGGGTCTGGGCCTGCTCGTACCAGAGCAGCAGGGCCTCGTGACTTGTGAAGAAGTCGACGCGGTTGATCTGCCCGACCTGGGCTGCGGCGAGCGTCTCCATGAACCGCAGCGACTCGCCGATTGACTCGACCATGCGCTGGTAGTCGCTGGCCAGCGGGGAATGCTTGACCCAATCGAGATCCCAGTACTCGGGGTGGTGGAGGTCGGCGAACCCCCCGTCGACCAGGGCGCGCACGAAGTTGAGAGTCATCGCCGCCCGCTCGTAGCCGCGGAGCATCCGCTCGGGGTCGGGAGTTCGCTCGGCGAGTTCGAAGGGCGTTCCGTTGACGATGTCACCGCGATACGCCGGAAGGGTCACCCCGTCGCGACTCTCGAAGTCGGTTGAGCGGGGCTTGGCGTACTGGCCGGCGAATCGCCCGACGCGGATCACCCGCTTCTTGGCCCCGTGGCTCAGGACCAGACTCATCTGCAGAAGGATCTTCAGCTTCGAGGCAATCAACGCACTCTCGCACTCGTCGAAGCGCTCGGCGCAGTCGCCACCCTGGAGCAGGAACCGATTGCCGCTGGCCGCATCGGCGAGCTGTCCCTTCAAGGCCTCGATCTCCCACGAGGTCACCAGCGGAGGAAGCTTGGCCAGCCGGGCCACCGCCTCATCGCGGCGGGCGGAATCGCCGTAACTGGGCTGCTGGAGCGAGGGCCGCGTCGACCAGGACGACGGCGACCACGGGCGAAGGGTCATGGGAGGGAGCGTACCGGGGGAATCAGCCCCTCGGTCGCTCGAGACGCCAAACCGCCGGAGGCGTTGGTGGCGGGGCGGAGACGGCGGCGGCGCAGGTTCGCGGCTTCGTGCTGACGATTGAGGCGATCGTTGCGA
>CAYXKH010000255.1:0-4220 GCA_964465255.1 uncultured Isosphaeraceae bacterium | reverse complement strand
AGGTCTTCACGCCTGCAACACTGGCGGCGGGTGCCACGCAACGAAGGCGTGGCACTCAACGCGTTCGCCATGTGCCCGTGTGCCCTCTTCTCCGTGTCCTCCGTGTCCTCCGAGTCACAAACTTCCTGCCGGCGACGTGACCGAATGCCAGTGGGCTTCGTTGCACACGTGACACTTCAGCCAAGCCGGAGCTCGGCGGTCCAAGGGGGCGATGTTTCGCCTGTGCACGAACGCACGGCTGGCAAGCCAGCCGTGGCATCCAAGAGAGATCCTGATGACATCCGCATGGCATCCAGCGCATGTGTGGTGTCGCGCTGGATGCCACGGTCGGCTTTGCCCGACCGTGAGTCCGCGCGCGGGCGCCGCATCGCCGTTCTCACCGTTCAGCCCCCAACGAATCATCCGAGTGCAGGCGTGCGGACATCGAGGCGGCCATGGCCCGGGCCGCGATGAGGCCGCTGAACGTGCGTGTTCAGGATGCCCGTCTGTCCAGGATGCCCCTCAGGATGCCCCTCCCAGGATGCCCGTCTGCCCGACCCAGTCACTCCGCGCACGTACCCATTCGTGCAAACCCACTGCTGCTCCCTCTCGGTTCGCGAAGCGAACCGCCTGCACCCTGCTCCCCTCACCTCCCGACGGCCCCGCCGGCGCGTTCGATCTGAATGCGCCCGTTCAGGAAGTCCCACGTCATGCTCTCGGCCCGCAGCGGCGCCAACGTCTCCTTCACCACCACCTGCACCAATCGCCCCGGCCGAGCCCGAAGCTGAGCGATTCCCGTGGTCACGTTGTAGTCGAACTCGTGGCAGTCGACGTCCTGCTGAGCGGTGCGGATGAAGACCCGTCCGATGCTGCGCACGCGCAGCACTTCGGCGCCACCGCCGAGATCGAAGAGCTGGGCGGTGCCCCCGCCGCTGCCAGTTGCGTCACTCGAACCCGACGCACCCGGCGCCCTTCCCGCCAGCGGTCGTCGCAGCGTGACCTCGAGTCGATCCCCGGTCAGCGTGAGCTTGTCCTCCGGCGAAAGGCCGGCATGCAGCACCTCGACCGCGTCGGTGATCACGATGGTGTAGCGATCCTCGACCTCGCGGCGCATTTCCATCCGGCCCTTCCAGGCGATGGTGCTGGTGCCGCGCGAGCCGAAGGTGGACCTGGCCCCTTCGAGCCCCGTCTTCGCCGGCGTGACGTCGTGGATCAGCACCTGACCCGCACCGTCGACAGTCGACTCGCGGGTGCGCAGGTCGTACTCGACCCGATCACCGCGAACCTGAAAGAGCTGCGGGGGCTCGCCGCTGCGAGCGGCGTCGAGCCAATGCTGCGATTCGAGAACCGCCGAGCCGGTGGCGATGAGACTGCTGAGGTCACGCCCTCCGGTCTGCCCTGGCTCGAGCCCGGGCCGCCGCCCTGGAGTTGAGGTCGCTGCGGGAACGGAGGTCGGCGCCGAGAAATTGAGTCTCAGCTCCTGCGAAGCCAGCGATGCGTCCTCGTCGGGCGCCGGTCGGGCCTTGACGTCGACCGAGCCCTTGAGGTCGATGGCCCCACCGGGAGCGCCGCGATCGTCGTAATGCATCGATTCGGTCCAGGTCGCGGTGAGCTGCGGAGTCTCGGCAATGACCGGTCGCTCCGGCGTGCGCACCGGCGGCAATTCCGGGGCGGTGTCGAAGAAGCGGAAGCGTCCGGCGCCAGGGGCGTGCACCGAGCGGGTGGCGTCGTCAAAGGCGACCTCCGACATCCGATCGGCAACGACCCGATCGCGCACGATGACCACTTCGCCGCCCGAGAGTCGAAGCGTGCCGCGCCCGCTGTCGCCCTCGAGCCGCTCCGCGTAAGCCCGTCCGCCGTTCTCGAGCTGCACCCGCACCGACCTCTCCGCCAGCACGCTCTCGATCTCGACATTGCCCATCGACTCGCTCGCGGTCGTCGTCGCCGGCTGGGCGGTGCCGGTTGATTCAGCACCGTCTGCGGCGGCTCCATCGGCAGGTTCGGCCGCGGCCTGTTTCGCGGCCTGTTCCGCTGCCGCACGCGGCTTGAAGTCGACGGTGAGCCCTTCCGCGCAGATGGTCTGCGTCGCGTCCTGCGCGACCACCCCACCGGTGGCGACGAGCCGCTTGGGAATGCTCTTGCCCTCGTGGGTCATCATGGTGAGGAGCATGGTCTCGGCGTCCATGAGCCCGGTCTCCCCGGGCGTGGCGATGCGCCGCACGCTCACGGCGCCGACTGCTTCGATCTCGCGAATCGAATCCTCCGCGGCGGATCCGGTCCTGGGCTCGAAGCCCACGCGCAGACGCTGCGAACCCATGGCGAAGTCTTCGCCGGCGACCTTGACGTCTCCGGCGAAGCGGGCCTCGCGGAGCGATCCTCCTTCACCGCCATCGGCGGCGGGATCGAAGGAGAGATCGACGCCGTCCTTCCAGGTGATCTCGAGCGCAGTCGGCACGCCGACTGGCTGAGTGGCGGGCCCACTGACCGGCTGGTTCGCTGGTTGCTGCGCCGGCGGCACCGCGGCGAAGATCGAGGCGATCACCGCGCTCACCTCCTTGAGACTTTCGCTGCGGCCCGGAGGCAGCACCGCGTCGCTCGGCATGTTGGCGCTCAAGGCAATCGAGCTCCACCATCCGAAGTCGCTGCTGTTGGCGCTGCGATCTCCGGCGAAGGCCATGACACCGGGGCCCTCGATGCGACCGTTTCCACTCTCCCGCACCATCCAGAGATGCTCGCCGCGCAACATGAATCGCGGGGTGTCGATTGCCAGCGGTGTGGTCGCGTCGCCGTGGAGTTCGATTCGACCGGGGAGTGCGTCGTAGCGGACGAGGCCGCAGCGGCCGGTCAACTCCTTGGCCGCGTCGGTGATCACCACCGGCGTTCCGGTGATCTCGAGGCGGGTCTCCTCAGTCGAGGCAAGCTGATCGCCGGGCGCGTCGGTCGGCTCCATCACCAGTCTGCCGGTGTAGAAGATCTTGAGCTCGTCCTGTTCGGCCTCCTGGTTCGGAGCGGCCGCGAGCGAGAGGGTGAAGACCCGCAGCGCCAGCGAACAGGGCTCGGTGGTCGAGGGCATCGGACCGAAGGGGCGCTGTGGTGCTGCGAGGGCCGCAAAGGCCTCGCGGGCCGAGCGTCCCTCCATGGAGAAGACCATCGAGAGCTGGTTGCCCTCGATGGTGCTCTCCTGGCCGTTGCGCATGCGCACGACGCGCACGGCGTCGTGCAGCGTCAGGCGATAGAAGCGATCGATCGGCGCGGCCCTCGGTGAGGCGGTCGACGGAGTCTGGCTTGTGGGAGTCTGGCTTGACGGGGCGGGAGTCGTCGGGGCCGAACCGGACGCCGGAGAAGCGCTCGCGCTCGCGTCCCGCGAGTCGGTCCGCGAGTCGGTCCGCGCAGTCGAGGCCTGCGCGGTGGAGTTCGATGCCGTCGGTGCACCCTCCGCAGACTGCGCATCAGCTCCGGCCGGCACGCTCGGGCGGGTTCCGCCGCGACTGCCGAGTTTGGTGAGATCGATGCGAATCGGCCCCAGCGGTTCCTCGACCACCACACGTTCGGGCGTGTCGCCCCGTTCGCTGACGAGCGACGAGAGACCGCGTCCCTTGAAGCGCAGCGCCGGCGTAAAGACTTCGACTACGTCGTCGCAGCGCACCTGACCGAGAGGGCCGTCGAGTTCCGCCTTGGTGGTGTGGACCTCGACTGCCGGAGCGTCCGTCTCGAGGTCGATGCGGCCCTCGGAATCGGGCCGGAAGAGCTTGACGATCACATTGCCCTGGATCGTGCCTGCATCGAGTTCACGCCTGGGAATGTGGGCCACCGCGGTATCGCCCCGCACGGTGACGATGCGTCCGCTGGCGGAGTGAAACGACGCCCGAGGCTCGCGCAGATTGACCCATCGGTCGGGCAGCGGCTCGACATTCGCGGCGCTGTATCGCTGGGCCAGCTTGCCGGTCGCGGGATCGGCAACTTCCACCCAGGCCCCCGCTTCGAGCCGCACCGGCGCGTCCGGATTCAGTCCCCGCTTGGCTTCCGCCTGCTCTCGCTCCGTCAGCGGATCGGGGGCAACCAGATCCACCGCCCCGCTGATCCGCGGCGAGCGAGTCTTCTCTGGAGTCGACACCCCGGCCCGCCACAGGATGGCACCAACGACCACGAGGCTCAGCGCCACCAGCGCAATTGGCCAACGACGAACACTGGATCGGGACATGCCGCAAGGTTACGGCACGACCGCCCCCACGACGCCCCGC
>CAYXKH010000254.1:0-4227 GCA_964465255.1 uncultured Isosphaeraceae bacterium | reverse complement strand
GATCAGTCCGGATCAGTCCGGATCAGTCCGGATCAGTCCGGATCAGTCCGGATCATCGGGGATCGCTCCGGCGACCGACAATCTCGTGGCAACGTCCGTCGCCCGCACGCCCTTGAGGGCGTGCCGGATCGCGTCACGTGCACCGATGGCCTTGGGGGGCATCAACTGTTGCACCTGATCGTGTGTGACAACGACGTTGCTGCCGAAGATCGGAAGTGTCACGACGCGGGTGTGAGAACGCGTCGCAAGGAACCTGCTCGCATGCCCCGATCAGCTGCCCCCCACAATCGAGGCGGAGCTCACGAGTTCTTCCAGCAGCGTCAGCGCGACGCTGCCAGAAATCATGAAGGGATCCAGCCGGGTCGTCTCCGAGTACTTCAGGATGATGCCGGCGTTGACTTTGTCCAGATCCACGCGCCCCATCCGCCAACCGCCGAAGCGACGCTGGTTGATCTCCGCGTAGTCCAGCAGCGTGACATCGCTGTGCCGGTCGTCGCGAAGCACCTTGGAGTAGATCCGGTTGACCTCCCCCCGCCCGCCTTCGAGCACCTGGATGAACACGTCACCGTGGCAGACGCACAGCACGCCGGTGATGCCATGCTCCGGATTGTTCTTTCGCGATTGCGAGAGAATGCTGTCGATCACTTCGTCGGTGACTGGAGAGGCGGACCGGCTGGCGTAGACAAGGCGTACCAACATGGTGATGTCCTCACGACCGCTTGTCGTTGCTCAAGAGCGTCAGGAACTCGCGGCGCAAATCGGGGTTCTTCAGAAAACTTCCACGCATGACACTGTTCACCATCTTGGAGTCCATGTCCTTCACGCCCCGCCACTGCATGCAGTAGTGGTCGGCCTTGAGAACGATCGCGAGGCCATCCGGTCGCATCTTCTCCTGAAGCAGGTCGGCCAGCTGAATGACCGCTTCTTCCTGAATCTGGGGGCGAGCCATCACCCATTCGACCAGGCGGGCGTACTTCGACAGGCCAATCAGGGCGGAGTGCTCGTTGGGCATGACACCGACCCAGACCTTCCCGATGATCGGGCACAGGTGGTGCGAACAGGCGCTGCGCACCGTGACCGGGCCGACGATCATGAGCTCGTTCAGCCCCTCGACATTGGGGAACTCGGTGACCGAAGGCATGGGCTCATAGCGTCCTCGGAAGACTTCGGTGATGAACATCTTGGCGACCCGCCGGGCGGTGTCCCGGGTGTTGTGATCGCCGCGAGTATCGATCACCAGCGCATCCAGCACTCGCTGGAGTTCTGCCTGAACCTCACCCTGAAGGGCGTCCAGTTCGCCGGGCTCGATGAACTCCGCAATGCTGTCGTTGGCGTGGAACCGCTTGCGCGCGCTCAGGAGGCGCTGCCGGATCTGATCCGACACCGGCGTTGCCCGGCCAGAGTTGTCCGGGCTATCGGCCAAGGTCTGCTCCTTGATGTCTCATCTCCGAGGGGTCCTCGCTCGCGGGAGCTTTCGCTCCTGAGTGCTCATCGCAGGGACATTGACTCCGACGCCTGGAAATCATGAGGCCGCATGCTAGCAGGACGCTGAACAACCTCCGCGAATCGCGCGACGAACGGGTCGCTCGTGCGTCAAGCAGTCCGCACGTGGCGGGTGCCGCGATGCACTGCCAAGGATGCCTGCGATGCGTGGCGACAAGAAGACGGTGCGTGGCATGTTCGACGCCTTCGACATCGAGGACCGCATTGCCGCGGACCATCCTGACCTGCCCCCCATGTCTCGACCACCACTATGAGAGTCAGTGCGTTTCCATCAGTTGCATGATCCGTACGCGTCAACGAATCGACGTCCTCACACGCCCCTTGACGCGCGGCGCCGCGTTGCTCAGCGTCCGAGCGTGATGATCCTGTCGGGGTGAGCTCGACGCCACACGTCGGGCACCGGGGTGACGGGGAGTGGGTGGCGGGGAGTGGGTGACGGGGAGTGGACGAGCCCGAGCGCAGCGAAGGGACGCAGTTCATCGGGGCGGCGTGCACAGAGGCGCGAAGCCGGGTGCTCCGACGTCGATGAGCATCTGCCGGTCGCTTCGCTCGCGGCTCGTCAGGACGGCCTCTCTCGCGACGACGCGTTTCGATGCGCGACGACGAGCACGACGCGAGCTCAACCACCATCCTCCGGCCTCGGATGCCCCCGCCACTGGCGTACTTCCTGACTTGGACGGGCACCCTGCGAGCAGGGACACTCGATGTTCGGCCATCTGTCCCCCCAGGGTGGCGATGTTGAATCGCCGGTCGTCATCGGTGAAGATGATGTCCTGGCGGTTGTTCCCCCGTTTTGGTGACGTGATGGGTCATACCCGCGACGACGACTCCGGCGACTCGCGGCATGCGTACGACTCCAGTGACTTCAATGACTCCGATGACGCGCCAGCATCCCGACCCGTTTCAACAATGGGCAAGTCCACGCGACGCGGGCCATACTTGGTGGCTGTCCCGATTATTAAGAATCGGCGCGGATTTCCTATTGCCGCCGAGTTGGCTCGGGTCATCCTCCAATCATCGCGGTGCGATCGCCGGAAGGCGCCGTGGGGAGACGACGCTGATTTGGACCGTGGGGACGGCAGGAGGTGCCGGATGGCTAGCGCGCGAACTGCCAAGTCCTACGCGGCGACCGAGGTGGCGATGGCGGACTCCGCGCCATCCGCCGGACGCTTGACGCGTTCGGCTACCTCGAATTGCGGAGGCTCCGCCATTCCTCAACTTAACAAACACTCCGAATGCGCGATTATTCACGGGCTAGCACAGGCGCGCTCCTTTCGTGTGGCAGTCACATGGTCGGCAATGATGGTCCAGTGAGCCTCTCATTCAACGGAGAATCGTCATGACCAAGATTGGCGGAATCGTTCTGGGAATTCTCGGGGTTGCGGCCGTCGTACCGCTGATCGCAACCATGCCTTCTTCGCAACGCGCGCTAGTCATCGCACCGATCGCGCTTGCGCCGGTTGCTGCGGCAGCGGTGCCCGCACCTTTGGCGACAGGCGCACGCATCGAGATTGTAAGTCAGACATCCACGACACTCAGCATGCGGTTCTACGACGCCTCGAACGTACAGGTCACGCTGGGCTTCACTCGCACCGGCGCGTCTGACCCATGGCGCACAACTTCAAGCGCCTCCCCCGGCATCATCTTCGGCAGACCGAACCCGGTTTATGCAAGCGCTGCGCGCTGCCGCGCCTTGGGCATCACGCCTGAGCAGGCCCTCACAACCTTCGATGTCGCGATCTGCAACCGTCCGCTCGACAACGTCACCATCTTCCAGACCTATAGCGGGATAGCGATCGGCCTGTGGCAGGTAGGGTCGATCACCGAGATCTGGTACGTGGGCTCTCTCGTCCAAGATGCGATCGACAGGGCTCAGTCCGATCCCAACATGCATTCGGCGTGTGAGAATCTGAAGGCGGAGTGCTGCAACACCAAGCCCAACCCCGCCGATCCTCCAGGCGGGCCAAGGAATCCGATCCCCACACCGAACATCGACGCCTGTGCTGGCGTTGTGGACAATCCAAATTGCCCGGATCAGCACGACTCGGTGTCCGCTTGCCTGGCCTATGCGTGCAACTTCTGCACTCACCCAGCGCCTGAAACACCGACGCCACCGTGCAGCGAGGATGACCTACAGAATAAGTCCACTCAGGCCTGCAATCTGTACGCGAACAAGTGTCCACCTCCGGAGCCGCCGCCGCCGCCACCCCCTCCACCTTGGGAGGAGATTCTGCGGCTCCTCCTGGAGATTCTTGAACGGCTCCAGCACATCTTCGATCGAATGCCGATCAGTTGATTCCTGCTGTCTGGATGTGGATGTACGGGTCCATCGTCGCCAGTTTCAGCGACTGCTGTAGCCGCACTCCGAGCATACGGCGCGGGGGCTGGATGCCGTGCGTGTAGACGGTATCCGCACTGAGGGCAACACCTCCCCGAGAGGAACCCTCTTCGGAACGTTGGCTGGGGGTATCCGTCCGACCTGCCCTCACCGCGCCAGCGGCAGCCGCGCGGCCGGATTCGCCTTGAGCCACGCCTCGGGCAAGAGCTCGCGAAGGTATGCCTCGCCCGCTGCCATCTTCCGCTGCGGCGTCATGTCGCGGTATGCCGCCAGCTTCGTCAGCAGATCCTTCACGTACGCCCACGGCTCCACCTCGTGAAGGCGGGCGCTGTGGATCACGCTCAGCCAGGCAGCAACCGCCTTGCCACCGTCGGCGCTTCCGGCGA
>CAYXKH010000253.1:0-4282 GCA_964465255.1 uncultured Isosphaeraceae bacterium | reverse complement strand
AACCGAGCGCTCAAACAACCTGGAACATCGACTGCGTCCGAAGCACCAGGCTGCAGTCGCTGCGCAGGTGATACGCCTGCATGTGCACCTCGTTGCGATACCGCTGGAGATCGACGAGCGAGAGGTTCGGCTTGCCGAGCTCGTCGGTCCAGGCACTCATCAGCGAGTTGCCGTCGCGACCGTGCTGGAGCATCTCCTTGTACGTTCCGACGTAGAGATGATCGGAGAGCGTCTCGGTCTGGATCGTGGTCATGTACATGACTCGATCAGAGACCTTCTCCTCGTGATCGCGCTCACCGGCGCAGGGGAATACGGAGACGATCCCGCGATCGGGAACCTGCTCGCTCTGGTCGGTCACGACCTCGCAGACGCAGGAACCGTCGAACTGGAATCGGATCACGTGGCCACCACGGAAGATCCAGGCTTCAACTCCGTAGTCGCCGTGCTCGATCTTCCGCCGCGCATCGATCCCGAAGAACTCGGGATGGACGGCCTTGCGGAAGAGCATCATGTTGTACGCCTGAAGGCTGGAAGTCTTGGAAAGAGAGGTCATGAACGGTGCTCGTTGCGTAAAGGCGATTCGATCGTCGGGCTGGACCCGCTACCCCCGGGCGGCCGATTCGCCGCCCGCCTTGAGCGGAGATTGTCCCGTCCCAAACAGAAAGGACAACAGAGATTAGGGAAAATCCCTTACACATCCTGTAGAGAGGGACCCTGAACGAACCCCAATTAGTTGTGGTGACACGGGTTGACGCTGAAATACTGGCTGTCGATTGCTGTGGGTGGCGCGTCGTTTGCGGACGAACCCCGTCCGAGTCGAGAGATCTGAAGGAGGCCTCCGAGCCCCCTCCTCAAGGAAATACCGGGGCTGACGCAAGCGCGGTGGACCCCTTGCGGGATCCATCCGATCGCGCGTGGACGTAAGCCGAATTCTGTCACAACGATCTCACGATCGCTGCAGCGACCATTTCTCTGGGATCGCCGTTGCCGACGACCTCAAGCACGCGACCCGTCCCGTCCCGCGGACAGCGGGTACCCGGCCTTGCGACCGGATTGGGACTGCTTGCGCTTGCACGCGGTGGGGTTTGCCGTGCCCCGGGCGTCGCCGTCCGGGCGGTGCGCTCTTACCGCACCGTTTCACCCTTGCCGTCGCCATCGCCCACACTGCACGGGCGAATGACGCTTGGGCGGTCTCTTCTCTGTGGCACTTTCCCTGGCCCCGCGATCGGGGTCGGTGGGAGTTACCCACCACCGTGTCCTTCCGTGTTCGGACTTTCCTCCGAGGGCGGTTTCCCGACCTCGGCGGTCGCTTGTCCACGTGGCGACTGTACGCACTCCGCGCCCCTCAAGTTTGCCAGTCCCAATCAACTCATACACTCGCTCCATGGCGGGCTCACCCGGGAGGCTGGCGGAAGGCGACGGATCACGCGCGGCATCAGTCCGCGTGGCGGTCTGGGCAGGCCGGGAGGACGCCGCCCTGGTTGCCGCCGTGGCCGCGGGCCGAGGCGTCGAGCTGGTGGCGATCTGCGCCGCCGAACCCACCCACGCAGCGGCGATCGTCGCGGCCTTCGCAGGACTTGGTGTCGACGATCCTCGGGGCCTCGGCACCGCCGGCGCCGATCTCATGTGGCTGGCCGCCGACCGCGAGTTTCCCGCGGATGCCCGGCGGGCGCTGACCGGGCTCCCGGTGCTCTGCTCGACGTCGCCGATCAACTCGCTCGCCGACGTGAGCGAATGGGCGACCCACTGCGCACTCGCCCCGTCGTGCAGCGGGGCCCTCGCCATGGTCGACCCGCACCTGATCGAGCACTTCGGACCGATCGCCTCCGGGGTCATCCACCTCGCCGCACCAGATGCGGCCGGTGGACTCGGCGTGCGGCTGCTGGATCTCGCCTCGCTCGCGTCCACCTGTCTGGGACTTCCCGAGTCGGTCTCCGCAGCGCACACCGGAAGCGCCGGGCGATCGGCGTCGTCATCCTCACTCCGCGGGCTGGTCGGGACGATGGCGGTGCAACTGCGATACGCCGAAGGACGCTCGATCACCGCCCTGCTCGAATCGTCGAATCGCTGGCGACGACTGGTCCGATTGATCGGGCCGTCCGGCGAGCTCTCGCTGGATGGCCCGACCCTCACCTGGCGCGGCCCTGCGGACGAGATCGTCGAGCAGAGCAGCGTCACCGAGACAGGCCCGGCCGATATCCACCTCGGACGCGAGGCCGAGCGCGCGGCCGCACGCGCGACCGCACGCGCGACCGCACGCGCGAGCCGTCGCGGGCCCTCGCGGGCGACCGTGGCCCCGAGCGCAACCGAGTCGGTTGCTGAAGCCATCGCCGCGCTGATCCGCACGCCCCACTGTCGGCACGCCCTTCGACTCGAGGCGTACGCCATCGCCGAAGCGGCGCGGCTCAGCCGGCTCACGGGTCAACCCGAGTCACCTGCCAACCTGCTCGCGGCACTCACGTCGCCGCTGGTGTCGCGCAGCGCGTGATGTGGTCGAGGAGCGACGGATCGATGGCTTCGCCGAAGTGAGTCTTCTCGAGCAACACTGCTTCGACCGAGCCATCGAGCGCCGGCATCCGCAAGAGCGCATGACAGAGAAAGGGCGGCACCGGCTCACTCGTTCGCGCCGCGGCCGTGTCGTAAAGCGGGTCTCCCACCACGGCGGCGCCGAGATGTTCGAGCGTGACTCTGATCTGGTGATGGCGCCCGGTGAGCAGCCGGATCAGCAGATGCAACTGGCCTGCTCGGCCGGGGGCCCCCGCCATCGCCAGCACCTCGAGTTCGGCGCGGTCTCCGCCGCTGCGGACCACCGTGGCCCGCCGCCCTTCGCGCTTGAGATGGAGACGATGTCGTCCGATCAGGCCTTGGAGCGAGTCGCGCTCGCCGCGCACCCGGGCGAGGTAATACTTCTCCCATCGTCCCTCGGCGATCTGCCGCGAGTGGAATGCCGCGGCCCGGTCGCTCCCGGCCACGACCACGATGCCGCGGGCCATGCGGTCGAGTCGATGCGGCAGGCGCAGCGTGACGTCGGCAGCAGCGTTCGCGCCCGCCCCACGACTCACCTGCCGGCGAAGGAGCTCTCCCCGCAGCCAGTCGAGAAGCGTCTCGAACCGCAGTGGTTCGTCGCTCGAATGCGACACCTCGACCGACATCCCCGCCGGCTTGAAGAGAACGAAGTCCTCGCCCGCCTCGATGGGCATGGTCTCGTGCGCTCCGCGCCGGAGGATCAAGGGTTGAGTCGTCATGGTCGAGATCAACAGTCGTCGCGCGGTCGTCGCACCATTCGTCACCGGGCGGTCAGCCCCCGGGCATTCCGTCGCCGGCGGGGCCGCGTCTCCAACTCATCTGGTCGACTCCCGGGGTCACGCGGCCCGTCACTCCGGGCACGAACCGACGCATGAGTGTGGCGGCCGACGTGAGCGACAGGTGGTCGATTGCGCCTCCGCTCAGACCGACCGACTCACACCGAATCCAACTGAATTGGTCGTACTCGGCGGTGGGCTGAAGCGTCGGCGCGGGGCCGGCGAGTCGAATGACGTGAACGATCTCCCAGGTGCCGACCACATGATCGAAGAAGATCACCCGAGCCGTCACTCGATCGGCGAGCCCGAGTGCAAGACCAGTCTCCTCCCGCAACTCGGCTCGCAGCGTCTCGAAAGGGAGCGTCCCCGGTTCGACCGCGCCACCGGGCGCAAACTCCCAGTACCCCGGGTAGGAGACTCGCCCGGAGCGAAGCCCGAGCAGGACGTGGTCGTCGCTGACCAGGATGCCCTTGACGCCGAGCGGCCGGACGCCGGTCTCGATCCCCCGCGAGCGCACCGCGAAGTGGCGAAAGGCGCACTCCAGGACATGGATCGTCGCCCCGCCGTGGCCGTTTCGCGAGACGCCGAAGACGTGCAGGAGCCGTCCGTCGAAGCAGGCCGGTACGTCGCGGCGCATCGCCTCCCAGCACCGATCGATCTCGTCGAGTGCGGGCGACTTCGGAACGAACGGCTCCTCGCTGACTCGAATGACCGGCGGCCGACGCAGGAGAATGGTCCGAGACATGCTCATGGGAATGACGCGGGGGGCGCTCGTGCCGCACTCAGTCGCCGAAGGTGATCCCCTGGGCAAGCGGAAGCTGGCCCGACCAGTTGATGGTGCAGGTCTGTCGACGCATGTACTGCTTCCAACTGTCGGAGCCGCTCTCGCGCCCGCCTCCGGTCTCCTTCTCGCCGCCGAAGGCCCCGCCGATCTCGGCGCCGCTGGTTCCGATGTTCACGTTGGCGATGCCGCAGTCGCT
>CAYXKH010000252.1:0-4334 GCA_964465255.1 uncultured Isosphaeraceae bacterium | reverse complement strand
CTCGTCCATAAAGATCCGTGTCACTTCGGTCTTCGCTCAAGTGGGCGAATCGCCGCTCTTCACGGCGACTGGCGTCGCCATTCGCCGAGCTGGGGCTGGACGTTCCCAGGTGCGGTGCTCCCAGGCTCGGCGGCGCTGCGGGCGTGATTCGATCACGGCGTTGCGCGGCATCCGACACTTTTCAGAGCGCTGCGACGCCCGCTTCGGCGACGGCGTGATCCTGATCGCCCGAGCCACCGCTCACCCCGATGGCGCCGACCACCGTGCCGCCGCGGCGAAGGGGGATTCCGCCGGCGAAGATCATGATCCGCCCGTCGTTCGAGGCGTGGATGCCGAAGAACTGGTTCCCCGACTGGCTGTGGGTGGCGAGATCCTTGGTCGAGATGTCGAAGGCTCGTGAGGTGTACGCCTTCTTGATCGAGATGTCGATGCTCCCGATCCAGGCGCCGTCCATGCGCACGTGCGCGACCAGGTTGCCGCCACCGTCGGCGACGGCGATGTTCATGGGCTGACCGATCTCCGCGGCCTTCTTCTCAGCGGCGGTGATGATGCGTCGGGCATCGGCGAGAGTGATCATTTGATGAAATCCTTGCGAGGTTCCTGCGGAGTGGGGCTTGAAGTGCGCCGGCGTGTCCCGGCATGTCCCTGCGTTTCGTTGAGCGGGTGGAACGCTCGTCGAGATCAGTTGAGCCACACGACCTTGCCGCTGTCGAGTTCGTGGAGGGCGCCGACGATCGTGATCTGTCCCGACTGCTCGAGATCGCGCAGGATCGGACTGTCGGTTCGAATCTTCTCGACCGTGAGCCGCACGTTCTCAATCGTGACCGCCCGCACGAATGCGGAGTTTCCGCTGCCGCGATCGGCCGACGGAGTCTGCACGTTGTTGACCGCCGGACGAATCGCCTGGATCACGGTGGTCAGGTTTCCCAACTCGACGTTGTCGCAGGCGCCCTTCACCGCCCCGCACTCGGTGTGGCCGACCACGACGACGAGGCGGGCACCGGCGACCTTGGTGGCGAACTCCATGCTTCCAAGCAGATCGGCCTGGACGTAGTTGCCGGCGATGCGGGGCACGAAGAGATCGCCGAGCCCCTGATCGAAGATGATCTCGGGGGCCGAGCGGGAGTCGATGCACGACAGCACCACGGCGTAGGGATACTGCCCGGTGGCCGTCTCTCGGACCTGCTCGGGAAAGTCTCGATCGACGCTCTTGCCCGCGACGAATCGGTCATTGCCGGCCGCGAGCCGGTCGAGGGCCTGTTGCGGCGACATGGCCTGCTGCTCGGCCCGGGTCATGGTGCCCGACAGCGGAGCATTCCTCGTACTCGTGTGCGAGGCGCAGCCCGGCAGACCAGCGGCGGACACAACGGTGAAGAGCGACACGGCAACCAGTGCGGTGCGGGCGATGTGATGCATGCGGGGATGGTAACGGCCGGCCCGCTCGGACGGTATCGTGCGGGTCAAGGAAGCCCTCATGACATCGACGACCGAATCGACTGACGAAGCTCCGCGGCGGAGCATGCCTGTACGCCTCGGGCGCGCCGGGATTCTCGTCCTCATCCGCTCAACCACGCGCGTGATCCTGCTGGTTGCAGCGATCGTGGCGCTGTTCCTCGTGCTTCGCGCCTATCGCTCCTTGCAGGGACCGCCGCTCGAGCGCTGGCATGTGTTCGTTCCGGATGAACTCTCGATCAGCCAGCTCGACGATGCCGCATGGAGCGACTACCTCGAGGCTGAAGAGGCGCTCATGCAATCGGTCGCCGCTGAAGTCACGGCCAAGCTGCCGAAGGAGCTGCGGGTCGTCAGCAATCGCTATGCAACCGAGAGTCCGATGCATCCCGCACGGATCATCGAGGGCGGCGCGGCCGATTGGAATCGATCGTTCATCCTCCAACCCTGCGATGCGGCTGGTGCGCCGACTGGACGCCCGGCCCTTGGCGCCCTGGTGCTGCTCCACGGCCTGACCGATTCGCCCTACAGCCTTCGCCACGTGGCCCGCCACTACGCCACTCGCGGGTTCGTTGCCGTCGGCATCCGACTGCCCGGGCACGGGACCGTTCCCGGCGGACTCACCAACGCGGAGTGGGAAGACTGGCTGGCCGCGGCGCGGCTTGCGGTGCGAGAAGCGAGACGGCAGGCCGGGCCCGAGGCCCCGCTCCATCTGGTCGGATACTCGATGGGTGGGGCGATTGCGATGAAGTACGCACTCGACTCGCTGGAGAACGAGACGCTCGAGCGACCCGATCGGGTGGTGCTGATGTCCCCGATGGTCGGAGTCACGCGCTTCGCGGAGTTCGCGGGCATCGCCGGACTGCCGGCCATGTTTCCGGCGTTCGCCAAATCCGCCTGGATCGACCGCCTGCCGGAGTTCAATCCCGTCAAGTACAACTCATTCCCCGTCAATGCCGCGACGCAGTCGCATCGCCTGAGTGTCGAAGTGCAGGCGCAGGCGGAGCGGATGGCCGCGGCCAGGAGAATGTCGAATCTGCCGCCGGTACTCACCTTCCAGTCGGTGCTGGACGCAACCGTCAGCACCGACGCCGTGCTCGCGGGGCTCTACGCCCACCTCCCGGCGAATGGCAGCGAACTGGTCCTCTTCGACGTGAACCGTTCAGTGAAGTTCGGCCCGCTGCTGAGTGACGCAGCCCGCGGCGCGCTCGAGCGCATGCTCCCGCCGCTGCCGCAGCGCTACACCATCACCATCATCACCAATACCGAAGATGCGCAGGATGAGGCGATCGAGCGCTCGATCAAGGCCGGCGGGACCGAGGAATCGCGGCGCGATCTGCCGGAGTTCTTCCCGCCCGTGATCTTCTCCCTCTCTCACGTGGCGATTCCGTTTCCGCTCGAGGACCCCCTCTACGGGCTGACCCCCGATCTGAGCGAGTCCTTCGGCGTCAGGTTGGGAACGATCACGGCCCGCGGCGAGCGCGGCGCTCTGGTCATGTCGCTCGATGCGCTGATGCGGGCGTCTTCGAATCCGCTCTTCCCGTATGTGCTGCGGCGCCTCGACGAAGGCATCGCCGATCCGGCCCCGCGGGTGCAGTCTGTTCCGACGCTGAGCGCGCCTGCGAAGGCGTCGGCCCCCGTTCGAGAGGCGAAGGAATCGTCGTCGTATCAGGGTGATGGCGGAGCACCCTGATTGCTGATTGCCGGCTGCGCCGAAACAGCGCGACCGGGCCGCAGGGGCCCGGTCGCGTCGCGCGTGGACTTGATGATCGCGCCCGGGGGTTCAGCCGCAGTCGCCCCACTGGGCGAGCAGCTCTCCGAGGTCGGCGCCGTCGACGATGCCGTCGTCATTCAGATCGCCGGGACGTGCTCCGCCCCAGTGTGCAAGCAGTTCACCGAGATCGGAACCGTCGACGGTGCCATCACCGTTGAGGTCGGCCGGGCACGGCGCATCGAGGGTGACGACGAAGCCGACGACCGTCGCACCGATGCGGGCGAGTCCGGCAAAGCTCCGACCATCAGCGGAGATGTCCAGGGGAAGGGCCAGCACCGTCGCCGCCGGAAGCACGACTCCCTGCGACTGCACGTACTGCGTGAGGTCGACGAGGCCGGTGGCCTGAGACCAGAAGCAGCCGTTGCCGAACGTCGCAGGACCGGGGAACGGTCGATAGACCCCGACGATCTTCGAGCCGTCCGCGCTGCTGCTGCTCGCTGCGCCGCGCCAGCTCGCCATCGCCGGCGGCGGTGGGGGACCGAGGCTCAGTCCGCCGGTTGCGGCACTCCAGCGCCACGCCTGATTGCCATTGGCGTTGACACCGCTGCCGACTGCCCAGACTCCGTCGGCCGAGATGTCACCGGCTTCGCCGAGGGCGCCACCGGCAAGTCCGATCTTGATGAGCGACTGCACGCCGTTGACCCAGACCGCGCCCTGGCGAAAGCCGGTCGCGGAGTCCTGCCAACCGGCAACCACGCTGCCATCGAAGTTGACCGCGTTGGCACGAGTGCTGCGACCCGGCACCGTCGATCCGAGGTCGAAGGTTCCAAGGCCATCGCGAACGGCGATGAGGTGTGCCCACAGGCGTGTCGAGGGATTCGGTCGTCGTTCGCGGCGAAGCCCGCGACGATTGCGGCAATCGCGGCTTCCGAGGATGGGGTTGGGTCCGCGGAGCGTCCGCAGACCGGCAGGATCCTAATAAAGGGATGGGCCGCTCGCAACCTTCCTTATGGAAGATCCTGATGGGGATCGTGGGCGGGGAGGCCGGGGCAGTTCAGGGCAGTCCGGCTGGTCCGGAGGCGGGAGGTGGAACGCGGAACGTGCGTGTCCAATCTTGTCCTCCCTGCGACGAGCGACGAGCGACGCGCGATGACACGCGACGCGCGATGAC
>CAYXKH010000251.1:0-4365 GCA_964465255.1 uncultured Isosphaeraceae bacterium | reverse complement strand
TTGGCCGAGCTGGTGCTCGGCGGTCCAAGGAAGGCGTGGCCGCGTTAGACTTGCCCGAATTGCGCACCGGCTCCGTCTGGGCGCGCGAGGTCCCCGCGATGTCAATCAACGGCTGGAATCCGGAATTCGTGGAAGCAATGCACCGTCAGTGGCAGGCCGACCCCGCGTCGGTCGATGCCCGATGGGATCTCTTCTTCAAAGGCTTCGACCTGGGCCTGGAGCGCTCGGTCGCGCCGACCGGGACCGGCTCGGGTGACGCGCCTGCCGCTGGCGCCGTTGCGCCGACGGCGCCAGCGAGCACTCGCGAGGCGGCGATCACCGACATCGCCCACACCAAGCAGGGCAAGGTCGACTCGCTGATCTATCACTATCGCGACATCGGCCATCTGGCCTCGTCGCTCGATCCGCTCGGCACCGTGCGACCCTTCCCCGAGCAGCTCACGCTGGAGTCGTTCGATCTCACCGACGCCGATCTCGAAGAGCGCTTCGATCCCGGCATCCTTCCGCTCGAGAATCCCGCGCGGCTCGGCGACATCATCGAACTGCTCGAGGACACCTACTGCCGCAACGTCGGCGTCGAGTACATGCACATCCAGGATCGCGAGAAGCGCCGCTGGCTTCAGCGGCGGATGGAGACGACCCGCAATCGACCCACCTTCAGCAACGACGCCAAGCTGCATCTCCTGCGGCAGCTCGCCAAGGCCGACGGCTTCGAGACCTTCCTTCAGCAGGGCTACGTGGGCAAGAAGCGCTTCGGCCTCGAAGGCGGCGAGTGCCTGATCGCGGTGCTCGATCAGTTCATCGAGCTCTCTCCAGCCAACGGCGTCGAAGAGCTGGCCCTGGGCATGGCCCATCGCGGGCGGCTCAACGTGCTGGTCAACATTCTGCGAAAGAGCTATGCCCAGGTCTTCACCGAATTCGACGAAGCGTGGGCCGAGGACTTCCTCTCCGGTGGCGGCGACGTCAAGTACCACCAGGGCTACAGCAGCGACTGCACCACGACCAGCGGCCACTCGGTGCACCTGACGCTGGCGGCGAATCCCTCGCATCTCGAGTTCATCGGCTCCGTGGTCCTGGGCCGCGCCCGGGCCAAGCAGCGGCTCCGCGGCGACACCGCCCGAGAGCGAGTCATCCCCGTGGTGATCCATGGCGACGCGGCGATGCCCGGGCAGGGCATCGTGGCGGAGTGCTTCAACATGATGCGGCTCGACGGATACACCGTCGGCGGCACGCTCCATGTCGTGATCAACAACCAGGTCGGCTTCACCACCAATCCGCGGGATGGCTTCAGCGGCCGCTACTGCACCGATCTGGCCAAGATGGTCGACGCCCCGATCTTCCACGTAAACGGCGACGACCCTGAGGCGTGCGCCTGGGTGGCGCGGCTGGCGCTCGAATACCGCCAGGCCTTCAAGAACGATGTCGTCGTCGACCTCTGGTGCTATCGCCGCCACGGGCACAACGAGACCGACGAACCCTCCTACACGCAGCCGCTCCTCTACTCGCGCATCCGCAAGCAGAAGGCCGTGCTTCAGCGCTACGCCGAGCAGCTCGTCTCCGAGCATGCGGTGACCCGCGAACAGGTCGATGCAATCTCGATCGAGGTCTCGACGGCGATGAAGGAGGCCCAGGACACCGCCAAGGCCCAGCCGGTCGACCCCGCCGTCGATCCCTTCGCGGCCCGCTGGGCGGGACTTCAAGGCAAGTACTCCTTCGATCCGGTGCATACCGGCGTCGACCGGCAGCATCTGATCGAGATCGCCCGTGAACTCGCTCGGGTCCCCGAGGGTTTCACCACGCACAAGACCATCGAGAAGCTCCTCAAGTCGCGGGGCGGCGCCGTCGAGCGCGACGAGCCCATCGACTGGGCCCTCGGCGAGATGCTGGCCTACGGAAGCCTGCTTCTCGAAGGCCACCCGATCCGGCTCACCGGTCAGGACGTCGAGCGCGGCACCTTCAGCCACCGACACGCGGTGGTCTTCGACCAGGTGACCGGCCACGGCTACACCGCCCTCAACCAGCTCGGGCCGGGACAGGCTGGCTTCTCAATCCACAACAGTCCGCTCACCGAGGCGGCCTGCATCGGATTCGAGTACGGCTACTCGCTCACCGATCCGCGCATGCTGATTCTCTGGGAGGGCCAGTTCGGCGACTTCGTCAACGGCGCTCAGGTCCTGATCGACCAGTTCCTCGCCTCGGGCGAGATCAAGTGGCAGCGCTACAGCGGCCTCACGCTGCTGCTGCCGCATGGCTACGAGGGTCAGGGACCGGAGCACTCCTCGGCGCGGCTCGAGCGGTTCCTGCAGTTGTGCAGCAACGAGAACATGCAGGTGGTCTACCCCACCAGCTCCGCCCAGATGTTCCACCTGCTGCGGCGGCAGATGAAGGTCGACTTCCGCAAGCCGCTGATCGTGATGAGCCCCAAGAGCATGCTGCGGCTTCCCGCGGCGACCTCGGCGGTGCGCGAACTGATCGATGGTCGCTTCGAGATGGTGATCGACGACCAGAACGTCGCCCAGGCCGGAACGCCAACCAGCGTGAAGCCCGCGGCGATCCGGCAGATCATCCTCTGCAGCGGCAAGATCTATCACGAGCTCGCCACCGCCCGTCTGACCGCCGGGCGAACCGACCTGGCGATCATCCGCATCGAGCAGCTCTATCCCTTCCCCGAGGAGCGGCTTCGCGAAGTGCTCGCGGCCTATTCCTCCAAGCCTGAGATTGTCTGGGTTCAGGAGGAGCCCCGGAACATGGGCGCTTGGCGCTACATGCAGGCGATGCTCCGGGAGCGCCTTGAACTCGACGTGCTCGGCATCTCGCGGCATGCCAACGCCTCGCCGGCGGCGGGAAGCAGCAAGATGCACGCCCAGGAGCAGGAGAAGATCATGATCGAGGCAATTGGGCTGGGCGCGACCAAGGTCAAGTAGGCGAATTCCGACGGTTCGTTCCCCGCCGGGCGCGACCGGGCGCGACCGGCCCCCACCGGGGCGGGCAGCCGCGCCACGCACCCCCTGCTACCCTGCGATTCACATGCACCGGATCACCGTTCCAAGCCCCGGCGAATCGATCGCTGAGGTCACGCTCGGGAAGTGGCACAAGCAGGATGGCGAGTGGGTCGAGAAGGGCGATCTCCTGGTTGAGATCGAATCCGACAAGGCCACGCTCGAACTCCGCGCCGACGAGGCCGGCCGCCTCTCGGTGAAGGCCAGGACCGGCGCCGAGCTCAAGGTCGGCGCCGAGGTCGGGTCGATCGATGCCGCGGCTGCGAAGCCAGAAGGAAAGCCCGCGGCGAGCGCGAACTCTTCGGGCGCGAGTGCCCCTGCTGCGTCATCCAGCGGCGCCGCCCGCTCGCTTGAGCCCAAGCCTTCACCGTCCGCGGCACCCGCCCCTGCCGGCGACGGTCAGCATCGGGCGACGTCGGTGGCCAAGAAGATGGCCGCCGACAAGGGCGTCGATCTCGGCGGTGTGACCGGTACCGGTCCGTCCGGCCGGATCACCAAGGACGACGTGATTGCGGCCAGCAGCCAGACGGGTGCCCAAACGGGGGGACAATCGCCCGCAGCTCCAGCGCCGGCTTCGGCCGCGAGCGCAACACCCGCAGTGAACACTTCGGGCGGGCGCGGCGTCCGCCGCGAGCGCATGACCAAGCTGCGGCAGCGCATCGCCCAGCGACTCGTCGAAGCCCAGCACACCGCGGCGATGCTCACCACCTTCAACGAGGTCGACATGACCGAGGTGATGCGGCTTCGCGACGCCCACAAGGAGGCGTTCGAAAAGCTCCATGGCGTCGGTCTCGGGTTCATGAGCTTCTTCGTCGCCGCCTGCGTCTCGGGGCTGCGCCGTTATCCGCGGGTCAACGGATCGATCGTCGGTGACGAGATCGAGTTCCACGACTTCTGCGACATCTCGGTGGCCGTCAGCACCGACAAGGGGCTGGTGGTTCCGGTCGTTCGCAACGCCGAGGGGCTCTCCTTCGCCGGAGTGGAGAAGACCATCAAGGAACTCGCCCTCCGGGCCCGCGACGGCAAGCTCTCAATCGACGAGATGACCGGCGGCACCTTCACCATCACCAACGGTGGAATCTACGGCTCGCTGATGTCGACGCCGATTCTCAATCCACCGCAGTCGGCGATCCTGGGGATGCACACGATCAAGAAGCGGGCGGTCGAGGATCCCTCGAATCCGGGACAGGTCGCCCTGCGAGCGATGATGTATCTGGCGCTCTCCTACGACCACCGCATCATCGACGGGGCCGAGGCGGTCGGATTCCTGGTCCACGTCAAGAACGCCATCGAGAAGCCGGAGCGGCTGCTGCTGGGGCTGTGAGGGGTTCGAGCGCTCCGTAGCGGCCTCCGGCCGCAAGCACTT
>CAYXKH010000250.1:0-4412 GCA_964465255.1 uncultured Isosphaeraceae bacterium | reverse complement strand
TGTGGCATGCCGCGACGGTAGCGACGAGCGGCTCTTGGCCTCGCCCCTGATCTGGCTCTTGATCTGGCTCTTGATCTGGCTCTTGATCTGGCTCTTGATCTGGCTCTTGATCTGGCGCGGCCCCATCCGCGAAGCACCACCGCCAAGCACCACCGCGAGTTCTCTCGGCGGTTCAGAGCCAGTTGCCGAGGAGGACCACCACGTCGTCGCCATCGATTGAGCCGCTTGCCGTCAGATCACGCGCATCATCGGGTTCGCAGGGACCCCAGCTCTCGAGGACCAATCCGAGGTCTTCGCCGTCCACGCGACCATCTTGATTGAGGTCGCTCCGCTCGCCGGAGATCACCAGCACCCGCTGGTTCGCAGGCACCGCATGAAGCAGCGTCACCGTCCCATCGGCCCACTCCACTCGCAGCTCTGCGCTGACGGCGTTGCCGAGACCGACGAAGACCGACAGCTCATTCTGCGACTGGTAGTTGGTGCCTGTGTCGAGGCGTCGAATCTGGGTCAGCGCCTCCGTGGTGACGATCACCCGAGTTCCCACTCCCTGCGGGGCGAGGCGGCGGCCACCCGAGGTGTCGAATCGCAGTCGCAGCCAGTTCGCGCTCGGTGTGCCGGCGGTGTTGTTGCGAAAGACTCGTGGTGATCCGTGATTGGTGAAGATCACGAGGTCGTCGTCGCCGTCGTTCTCGAGGTCGAGCGTCATCAGCCCGCGGGAGTCGAGGGTATGGATGAGCCCGCTGGCGACAGCGGCTTCGGCAAACGTGCCGTCCTTGAGATTCAGCCAGAGCCTGGTCGGGTCGTTCACGAACTTGGCGTAGATCTTCCAGCCGTTGGTGGCCACCAGATCGAGCCAGCCGTCGTGGTTGAAGTCGGCGAAGGTCGTGCCCCATCCCCAGCCGCCCTGACTCACCCCTGTCGCCCCGGAGACCTCTGCGAACGCGTGCGTCCCGACTGCCCGATAGAGCATGTTGCCGGTCCCCGGGACGTTTGGAATCTGCGTCAAGGAGGTGATGCTGGTGACGTACCAGTCGAGCCGCCCGTCGTTGTCGTAGTCGCCGACGGTCGAACCCATGCCGTTGTCATCGAGACCCACTCCCGCCGCCGTCGTGAGATTCGTGAACGTGCCGTTGCCGTTGTTGCGGTAGTAGCGGGACGTTCCGAAGTCGGCGGCGATCAGCAGTTCCGGAAAGCGGTCGCCGTCCATGTCCGCAAATCGAGGCGAGAATCCGCGGATGCCGAGCGTGGGAAGCCCCGCCGCCGCCGAGACGTCGCTGAAGGTGCCATCATCGTTGTTGCGGAAAAGCCGATTGCCGCTGCTTGGGCCAACCCAGCCGGCCACGTAAAGATCGAGATCGCCGTCGAGGTCGTAGTCGCCGAAGGTGGCACCGGTGCCATCCGGGATCGTGGGGCTGGTCTTTTGCACACCTGCCGAAGCGGCGATCTCGATGAAGCCGTTCGCCCCGGTGTTGCGGTAGAGGCGGTGCTTCCCGGCTGCGGGAACAGTTCCGTTGAGCCCCGCGCTGGACACGAAGATGTCGAGCCAGCCATCACCGTCGTAGTCGCCGACCGCGGCCGCCAGCCCCATGTGCTTGACCGCCACACCCCACGACGGGGCGTGATCGGTGAAGGTGCCGTCCCCATTGTTCAGGTAGAGCGCATCAGCGTGCTTCCCGCCGACGACGACGAACACATCAGTGAAGCCGTCGTTGTTGAAGTCGCCGCAGACCCCGCCGCCGCAAAGCAGCCCGAAGATGATCGGCCCGGTCTCCATCAGCGCCGAGGGGGCGTGTGCCGCGTTGATGCCGGTCAGGGCCGTGACGTCGGTGAACGCGAGGTCGATTGCCAAGGCGCCTCGCCCTGAAAGGCAGAGTCCCGCGACCACTGCCGCACGGAGAACAGTCGTTGCCATCGTGCGCTCCCGGCGCGTCCCCACGCGCCCCACATCGGGTTTCCCATCTGCGAACCGTCCGGACCACCGCGGCGAATCCACGGATCTTTCCAGATCCACCTCGCGCGTGCGAGGCCACCGCCCGGAACGGTACCAGCGTACAGCGACCGCTCCCCGGTTGGAAGGAGGAGTTGCGGGGCGTGGCGCCATGGGTCGCTTCCTGCGACCCTTGTCCGACGCGAGCGTGCGACGGCCCGACGCCTTCGCCCCAGCCGCCTGTTCGGCGCCTTCGGAGTAGGCTTGGCCATGCGAATCACTCCTCCCTCCGGCGGCGCCCGGAGCATTTCGGGGGGGCTCGTCTGCCTCCTCGTCTGCGCTGCCTTCCTTGTGGCCGGCTGCAATCGCCCAAGCGACAGTCGCTTTGCCGACGTCACTGCCGGCATGACTGCCGAGCAGGTGACCGCGGTGCTCGGCTCGCCATCCTCGAGTCGCCGCGTTGCGGAGAGCGACGTTGCCCTGGTCGGATACTCCGAGCGCTGGCATTACGGCGACTCGCTCTCCTCGCGGGCGACGGATGCCGTCTTCACCGACGCGCCCGACGCTCGGGTCTTCGTCGTCTTCTTCGATGATGCGGGGCGGGTGGTGCGTACCCAGACTCCCTCGCCCGAACCGATGGCACTCCCCGGAGATCCGCCGGCCTGGCGGCGCGACGTGCGGTGAGCGCCGCGGCTTCGAACTGACGCGCTTTCGCGTCACTCAGGTTGTTTCTCCAGTCGAGCCGGGGGGCCGGAATTCGTCCGTACCTTGGGCGGCGGTGACTGCCCGCGTCCACAGCTTCGTCCTTCAGGGGATCGACGGCGTCCCCTGCGAGATCGAGGCGGACATCAGTCCGATTGGAATGCCGAAGACGACTCTTGTGGGACTGCCCGATGCCGCGGTCAAGGAATCGGCCGAGCGTGTCCGGACCGCCGTCCTCAACAGCGGCTTCCACTGGCCGCATGGGCGGATCACGATCAATCTCGCGCCTGCGGACCTGCGGAAGGAGGGTCCGGTGTACGACCTGCCGCTGGCCATCGCCATGCTGCTCGCCGCCGGCACCATCGCTCGAACGCCGCGTGAGGACTCCAAGGCGGCGCACTCGCCGGGTGTGCGCAGCGGGGCCCTCGCCCCGAGCGGAAGCAGTCCCTTGGAAGGTGACACGCCCGACGCCGCGAGCAGTTGGCCCGAGGCGCTGGCGGCCCAGCGCAGGAGCGCGCCCGCAACGAATGCAGCGACCGCGCCGCCGCCTCCTGCGCGGCCCCGGCCCGACCCCGACGAATGGCTGATCGCCGGTGAGCTTGCGCTCGATGGTCGGGTGCGACCGATCCGCGGCGTGATCAGTCTTTCGATGCTGGCCGCGCGGCAGAAGCGACGCGGCGTCATCGTGCCGGCTGCCAACGCCGCCGAGGCCGCGGTGGTCGAAGGAGTCGAGGTTCTGATTGCCAACTCGCTCAACGAAGTGGTCGGCTACTTCAACGGCATCACCGAGCTCGCCAGGCAGGACACGATGGACATCGGCGTGCTCATCGCCGCCGCGCAGGCCGAACTCGATTTCGCCGACATCCGCGGGCAGGAGGCCGCGAAACGAGCGATGACAATCGCCGCCGCCGGTGGTCACAACATCGTCATGATCGGGCCCGCGGGAACGGGCAAGACCATGATGGCTCGGGCCCTGCCCGGCATTCTCCCCTCGCTCGAGCGCGACGAGGCTCTGGAGGTCACGCGGATCTACTCCGCAATTGCAGCGCTGCCGCGTGATCAACCGGTCATCGCCCGGCGCCCGGTGCGGACTCCGCATCACACCGCGAGTGTCGCGGCAATCGTCGGTGGCGGCTCCACACCGCGGCCCGGCGAGGTGAGTCTCGCCCATCGCGGCGTGCTCTTTCTCGACGAGCTTCCGGAGTTCTCGCGGCTTGCCCTTGAAGCGCTGCGCGAGCCGCTCGAGGATGGTCACATCACGATTGCGCGGGCCCACGGTGCGGTGCGCTTCCCGGCGCGGGTGATGCTGGTGGCGGCGATGAACCCGACGCAGCAGGGCGGTGGTCGGGTCGACGATGTCAGTCGCGATCCGCGGGAACGCTACCTGTCACGATTGAGCGGTCCTCTCATCGATCGGATCGACCTGCACGTCGAGGTGATCGCCGTCCCGTTCCGGCAGCTCGCGAGCGAGCGACGCGGCACCAGCTCGGAAGTCATGCGCGAACGCGTCTTGGCCTCGCGGGCGATTCAACTGGCGCGACAGTCGGGGCGCTGCAACGCGGAGCTGAGCGGTCGCCAGCTCGACCGCATCGCGGCGCTCGATCACGACTCGCGCGAGCTTCTCGGTCGGGCGATGGCCGATCTGGGGCTGAGCGCGCGGGCGTACGACAAGATCCGCCGCGTGGCCCGAACGATTGCCGATCTCGACGGCCGCCCGGCGATCCGCCCCGACGATGTGGCGGAGGCGGTGCAGTACCGGTTGCTGGACCGGAAGAGGTGAGGG
>CAYXKH010000249.1:0-4446 GCA_964465255.1 uncultured Isosphaeraceae bacterium | reverse complement strand
AGGGCCGTCCGTAGTCGGCGGGTGGACCCGACGCGTCCCACGGCACCTCCACGGGAAGATATGCGTATAAGTGACATAAATGGCTTCTTAAAGCAGAATGCAAGATATACTGTCCAAAAGAGTCACTTATGTCACAACTCGGTAGCATGACCGATTCAGCGGTGCTGACAGAGATCGGATCGCGGCTCGCGCGGCTCCGACTCCAGCGGAATCTCACCCAGGCGCAGCTGGCCCGCGAGGCGGGCGTCTCCACGCGCACTCTGATCCGCCTGGAGAACGGCGAATCGAGCCAGGTCACCAACCTCATCCGCGTGGTCCGCGCCTTGGGGCTGCTCGGCAATCTCGATGCGTTCATTCCGCAGCCGCTCCCGAGCCCGATTGCGCAACTGCGATCACGGGCCAAGGAACGCCGACGCGCGTCTCCGGAAGCGCAAACGCAGAAGAAGGGCGGGCCGTCGACCAGGTGGACCTGGGGTGACGAATCGTCGACGGCTGGAGGCGAAGCGTGAGCACGGTTGCCGAAGTTCGTCTGTGGGGCAGTTCGATCGGCGCGGTCTCTGTGAATGGTCCGGGAGAGCTCGCGGTCTTCGAGTACACCGCCGCATTTCGGCAGAGCGCAATCGAAGTGGCGCCGCTCATGATGCCGCTCGCAGAGACGCTCTACACCTTCCCCGACCTTCCCAAGGAGTCGTTTCATGGATTGCCGGGAATGCTCGCTGACGCGCTCCCCGATGCGTTCGGTAATGCGGTGATCGACGCATGGCTGGCGGCGCAGGGGCGTCTGCCACGGGACATCGATGCGGTCGAACGCCTGTGCTACACCGCGGCGCGGGGGATCGGGGCGCTTGAGTTCAGGCCCGCGCGAGGACCTCAGAATCGCGAGTCGACACCCCTGAAGGTCGACGAGCTGGTGGCGTTGGCCTCGAGTGTCCTCAGCAACCGGGAGCATCTCCAGGCGTCATTTGCCGACAAGGAGAAGGAGCTTGCGCTGCGCGAGATCCTCCGCGTCGGTGCCTCGGCCGGAGGTGCTCGCGCCAAAGCCGTCATCGCATGGAATCCAACGACCAACGAAGTCCGCTCCGGTCAGGTCAAGGCACCGAGCGGGTTTGAGTACTGGCTTCTGAAGTTCGATGGCGTCTCCGGCAACCAGGACCGCGATCTGGCCGACCCGCAGGGATTCGGCGCAATCGAGTACGCCTACTCGCTGATGGCCAGGGCGGCGGGCATTCGGATGTCCGAGTGCCGGCTCTTCGAAGAGAACGGCCGTCGTCACTTCATGACCAGGCGTTTCGATCGGCTCCCTGACGGCGAGAAGCTGCACATGCAGTCGTTGGGAGCGATGGCCCACTTGGACTTCAAGAACCCCGTGGCGCATTCGTACGAGCAGGCGATCGCCGTCATCCGCAGGCTCGGCCTGCCGATGGATGAGATCGAAGAGCAGTTTCGCCGGATGGTCTTCAACGTGATCGCTCGCAACCAGGACGACCACGTCAAGAACATCGCCCTTCTCATGGACAGGACCGGGACGTGGTCGCTCTCGCCCGCCTTCGACGTCATGTACGCATACAACCCCTCCGGCGCCTGGACCGCCCACCATCAGATGAGCCTGGCGGGCAAGCGGGATGGCTTCACGCTGGACGATCTGAAGACAGTTGCAATGACTGCTTCGATGCAGCGCGGCCGGGCGGAGGTGATCACGCGCGAGGTCATCGAAGCAGTGTCGCGGTGGCGCGAGTTCGCTGCGGAAGCCGGGGTCGTGTCGACGCAGACCGACCTGATCGGCAAGGTTCATCGAACCGACCTGAAGTGACTCGGCAGAGTCGGCGGCGAGTGCCTGCCGCTTCCGTCGAAGTCCGCGGCGCCATTGCCGCCCCAGCCACCGTGCCCAGGCCCTCGACGATCCGTTCGTCTTCCGGTTCATGCGATCTTCAAGCTCCAGCCGCGCTCAATCAGGATTCACGCGATCCTGACCAACCGAAAGCACCTCGCATGATGCTCGCCGACACGTTCTCGCCCATGCGTCACTTCATCTGCTCTCTCGTCGCTCTCGGCGGGGCCACGCTGGTCGCATCGACCGCTGCGGCCGGATCCGCCAGCCCAATTCTTCCCAACGGAATCTCGGTAGGCGATGCCAGGCCAACGAGCGCGATCCTCTGGACTCGCGCCTCCTTGGCAACGGCCGTGACCTTTGAGTGGTCCCTCGCGCCGGACTTCGAAGTCATTGCCGGCGCCGTCACGGTGAACCAGACGGATCCGCTCGTTCCGGCCAAGGCTGTCGCCGAGAATCTCCTGCCTTGGACGATCTATCACGTCCGCGCGACTCTTTCCGGCGGCGCCTCGACCACAGGCTGGTTCCGGACTCCCGCCGCTCCTGGCGAGAGGCGCGGTGTGCGCTTCGGCGTGAGCGGCGACTGGCGCGGCGAGCTCTCGCCGTATCCTGCGATCACCAACGCCGACGAGCGCGGACTCGACCTCTTTCTCAAGCTCGGGGACACGATCTACGCCGACTTTCCGTCGCCGGCGGTTCCAGCCGCTCAGTGCCGCTCCCTGTGGGAGTACCGGCTCAAGCACGACGAGGTCTATTCGGAGCGATTCGGCCTGAACGCCTGGGCCGATCTTCAGGCGACCACGACAATTCTTGCGACCATCGACGACCACGAAGTCACCAACGACTTCCAGGGTGGCGCGCCCCCGGCCGGCGATCCGGCGTTCACGACGGCAATCGCCATTGCCGAGACGCCCACGGTCATCGATTCAAAGGAAGGCGGATTCGCCGACAGCGCTGACCCCGCCATC
This sequence comes from uncultured Isosphaeraceae bacterium, assembly GCA_964465255.1. Classification (GTDB taxonomy): domain Bacteria; phylum Planctomycetota; class Phycisphaerae; order Phycisphaerales; family SM1A02; genus CAYXKH01. The sequence continues at coordinate 1,650 of CAYXKH010000249.1, read as the reverse complement.
TGGGTGCATCCCCTTGATCCCGAACTGAGCGTCGTCGTTGGAACGAAGAAGAACGGCGGCCTCTCGGTCTTCGACATCAACGGTGTCGTGCTCCAGGAGATCAACCCGTCCGACATCCGCTACAACAATGTCGATCTCGTTTCAGGGTTCGATCTCGCGGGCGAGCCAGCCGACATCTTCGTGGTGAGCGACCGGCAGAACGATCTGATGGTCTTCTTTGCGATCAATCCCGTCACCCGCACGCTGAGCGACGTGACCGACCCGGTGATGGGCCGCGTCTTCCCTGACGTCGATGTCAAGGAACAGGAGACGGTCTACGGGGTCGGCTGCTACACCGATTCCGGCGACAACTCGTACGCCTTCGTGAGCCGCCGGTCGCGCAGCGAGGTCGCCCAGCTCGAGCTGGTCGACAACGGCGGTGTGGTCGGATGGACCAAGGTGCGGACGATCGAGTTCCCCGACTCGTTCCCCGCAGGCGGCGGCACGTGGACCCCGGAGAATCCCCAGATCGAAGGCGTCGTCGTCGATGACGAACTCGCCGTGGTGTACTTCGGTCAGGAACAGGTGGGCATCTGGAAGGGTTCAGCGGCGCCGGATTCGATCGACGCGCCGGTCCTGATCGACCGCGTGCGGGAGTTCGAAGGCGACGGCGGCGGGGGTGACGTCCTGTCGGCTGATGTTGAAGGCCTGACCATCTATCCGACCGGACCCGGCACCGGCTGGCTGCTCGCCAGCAGTCAGGGCGACGACACCTTCGCGGTCTACACCCGCGAAGGTGGCAACGCCTTCATCGGTTCCTTCACGATCGGCGGCATCGGCACCGTGGACGGCGTCGAGCAGTGCGACGGCGCCGATGTGGTGGCAGCGCCGATCGGATCGAACTACCCGATGGGACTTCTCGTGGTGCAGGACGGCAACGCTCTCCCCGGGGTGCTTGTCGAAGACGACGGCGAGTTCGAGAACGGCGCCACCAACTTCAAGCTTGTTTCGTGGGAGTCGGTGGAAACGGCGCTTTTCAAGAGCCCCGAGTATGTGAACCAGACTCCGCTGTACGTCGCCGGACTTCAGACATTCCAGGAGTGGAACGCCATCGAGAGTCTGACGTGGCAAGGGGACCGGTGACGACCGCATGGACGGACGGCCGAATCTGTACCGCGCCAGCCGCTGGGGCAACGACGCCGCGATCTTCATGCTGGACGCTCGTTCGTTCCGCGACGCCGGACTTCCACCGGTTGCCGATCCGACGGATCTCTTCCAAGTGGCCGCCTTCATCACCGCGAGCTTTGATCCGTCGCGCACGATGCTCGGCTCGGCGCAGAAGGCTCAGCTCCTCGCCGACCTCTCGGCGGCGCAGCGCGACGGCGTCACGTGGAAGTTCGTCGTCGTTCCGGAGCCGATCCAGAATCTGGGCGTCCTCGCCGCGAGCGACCGCTTCGAGGGCTACGCCGCGGAGCGCACCGAGATCCTGAGCTACATCGAGAGCACGGGAATCGACAATGTCGTCTTCATCGCCGCGGACATTCACGGCACGATTGTCAACAACCTGACCTATCAGCTCGCTCCCTTCGGGCCGCAGATCTCGACCGGCATGTTCGAGATCACCACCGGCTCGGTGGCCTTCGATGCGCCGTTCGGCCCGACGGTGGCGGG
>CAYXKH010000248.1:0-4484 GCA_964465255.1 uncultured Isosphaeraceae bacterium | reverse complement strand
GGGATCGGCGGGAGTGGGATTGGCGGGAGTGGGATTGGCGGGAGTGGGATCGGCGGGAGTGGGATCGGCGACACTCCTTTCGGCGAGGCGGCGATCGACGCGGCCCTGCTGCTGCTGGCGCTGGCCTTGGCCGGGCTGGACGGTTGTCACCCGCAAGGCCTTCAGCGCAATCGTCGGCTTCCTGTCGCTGGGACTGGTCCTGATGCTGATCTGGATGCGTCTCGCGGCGCCGGACGTTGCGCTGACGGAAGGCGCAATTGGAACGGGTCTCAACGGGATGCTTCTGCTCGGGGCTGCTTCGAGACTGCGATCACGCGCGATGACGCCATCCGACCATTCGCCCGAGCGCGTGCGTCGGATCGTCGTCGGGGTGCTGTGCAGCGCGGTCGTCTTCGGTCTCATCGTCGCCGTGGCCTCGCTGCCTTCTCCGGCGCCGTCACTCGCAGGACTGGTGCGCGACGCACTTCCCGCGACGCAACTCGAGAATCCCGTGACCGGTGTGCTGATGGCCTTTCGCGGTCTCGACACTCTCCTCGAGAAGGTCGTCCTCTTTCTCGCTCTGGTTGGCGTCTGGTGCCTGGCGCCGGATCGGGCCTGGGGAACCGAGCCGAGCGTGCCGCTGGCGCCGCACTTCGGCCCGAACCAGTCGGGTGCACTCGTGTTTCTCGCCCGGGTTCTGCCGCCGTTTTGGATTGCCCTTGGGATCTACCTCGCGTGGAACGGTTCGATCGAACCGGGTGGTGCCTTTCCCGGCGGTGCGGTGCTCGCGGCGATGGTGCTTCTGGTCCTCGTCGCCGGTCTGCGCAAGGCTCCGTCGATCTCGCGGCGCTGGGTGCGACTGATCGTCGTCGCCGGACCGGTTGCCTTCATCGTCATCGCGTTCGCCGGCTACCCGCTCGCCGGGGCCTTCCTCGCCTATCCCGAGCGCTGGGCGAAGGCGGTGATCGTCCTGGTCGAAGCCATGATGCTGCTCTCAATCGCTGCGACGCTCTCGCTCCTTCTGCTCGGCCCTCCCGGCCAGGAGTCGCCGACATGACCGGCATCGTCCTCTTCAGTGCGCTGAGCGCATGCCTGGTGGGCCTCGGGCTCTACGGGATCGTCACCCACCCGCAGCTCCTGCGGAAGATCGTTGCGTTCAATCTGCTCAGCGCCGGAGTCTTCCTCTCTCGGGATCATCGCCCGGCGCAGCGAGCTCCACGCACGCGGCGCTGCGGTGGAGCACGCCGTCGATCACTCCTTCGGCGGCGATCCAGTCCCGCAGGCCATGGTGATCACCGGCATCGTCGTGGCCTTCGCAGGAACGGCGATGGCCGTGGCGCCTCTGATGCGCTATCACGCGCTCACCGGACGAACCACATTCCCGCCGGTTGCGCCGCCCCAATCAAAGGGCGGCGACGCTCCATGATCGAGGCGTTGCCCATTCCCGCAGCCCTCACCCCCGCGCTCAGCAGCGCCAATGGCCTGCTTCTGGCCCTGGCTCTGTTCCTGCCGATCGTTGCGAGCCTCGCCGTCTTTCTCGCCGGCGGGCGATTCGGGTCGCGCGTCGCCGCGGGCACCACCCCACTCGGACTGCTTCTGGCAGTCTGGATCGTCGTTGCGATCCTCGACAGCGAGTCGGCCCTGACGCTCGTCGTCGGCGACTGGTCGCCGCCACTGGGGATTGCCCTTCGGGCCGACGGCTTTTCGGCGGCGATGCTCGTGACCACCGCGAGAAGGTCGTCGAACTCTTCCACCGCTGGCAGCTCACCCGACACACCCAGTTCTCAGTGGGCATCCAAGGCATCTTCGACCCGACGAACAACCCGGATCAGAATGATCTGGCGGTGTTCACGGCAAGATTCAGACTCGCGTTCTAGTGCAGACCGGCCGCGCAGGGAGAGGGGGCAGACCGGCCGCTTCGCGGCCTTGCAGGGAGCAGCAGTGGGTTGCACGATTGGATGCGTGCGCGGGGTCGCGTGACCGCCCGCTGCGCGTGCGCAGCGCCCGCGCCGAGTCGTGCAACCCACTGCCATCGTTCCCTGCTCCCTGCTCCCTGCTCCCCGCTCCCTGCTCCCCGCTCCCTGCTCCCTGCTCCCTCGCCCCCTCGCGGCACTCATCGTGCGGCCGTGCGTGTTGCCATAGCCATCACGATTGAGATTGCACGCTCAAGGTCGAACGCCTCGTACTCGACATCGCGAAGCACCGGTCTCAATCGGGCTTCGAGCTGACGCCGCAACTCTTCAAGCCGCCGGCCACCCACGTCCACGGGCGGAGTTCCTCGCACGGAGAGCTTCTGGCGCACGAGGCTGACGAGGGATACGTCAAGCGGATCAAGTCCGAGGTGTCGAACCGCGTGGTCGAGGTCGTAGAAGTCTCGGATCGCGACCTCTCTCCGAGACAAGGCTGCGCGAAACTTCTCGGCCATCGCCTCCTCCAGAGCGATGCAACTGACTTCGATCTCCGGCACCGCCGCCACTCCGTCGATCGGGTCGAGCAGCAGCGTCCGTGCAGCGCCACGTTTCACGGGTCGAAGGAGCAACTCACGGAGGCTCACCTCGATCAGGATGCTCTCTGATTCGCCCGTGGTCGGTGATTGGTATTCGACGGCGCCGTTGCACTGCGTCGAGAGATTTGCCCCATCCAGCTGCACGGCAACTTTGAACACGTCCACACGCTCGTGCACACCGGCGACAGCCGCACGAATCGGTTCGATTGCCGCCCGCCGCGCACCACGGGTCGCATCCCCGGCCAGTGGGACCATGAACTCGAGGTCTTCGCTCAGGCGATAGAAGCCGGCGTGCACCTTCGCAAGACAGGTTCCACCCTTGAAGACCAGGCGGTCGGATACACAGCGGAAGAGCTGCGCGAGGAGAAGCGTGCAGAAGTAGTCCTTCTCGATCAGTCGCGGATTGAATCCCGTCCTGGCCGCCGTGAAGTTGACCGCTTCCGCGAAGAGCTGGACATCGGCGTGAAGTGCGGGGACCGGCGATTCAGTCATTCACCACCACTCCCCACCGTCGCACGTGCTCACCCCGAGTCGGCTGGTTGGGTACGAGTGGGATCTTTGCGGTGGAGCGAGTCACACTCGCCGTCATCCGCTTCAGGATCTTCTCGTCGACTGCGACGCGCTCGAGGATGGCTCCAATGCGGCGAATTGTTCCGAGGTTGCCGTATCGAATGGTGGTCCTGACGAGATCAGGCGGATCCACTCTCCCCTGCTCGATATCGTCCACGATCCAGCCGTAGGCGCGGGGCAACGTGTCGAATCGCGACCAGTCGTACACCGCGTCGACCAGGGTGCGAGCGCGTGACGAGTACACCAGCGTCTGGCCCGATGGAACCGTGACAACCTCCGTCGCTCCCAGTCGCCGGGGATCGACCTTGATCAGGGTGAGTCTGGTGCCTCCGATCCGACGCTCTCCCGACAGCGCGTCGGTGTAGAGCGAGATCCGGCTCGGGATCTGCTGGTCGTATCCGTAGCGGTTGAATGCGCTGAGGCCTGTGATCTGATACCGCGCGTCGCGATCCGTCATCAGGGCGTTGATTGCCGTGGCGTCGTCGGGGACCCATGTGCCACCCAGCGGGAGACGCTCGGGGAAGAGGTGGAGACCACGACGGACTTTGGCGATCATCCCGCTCCGCGTCATCCGACTGAGCAACTCTCGCTCCTGCTTGGGCGTGATTCGCAGCGCGGTGGCCAGGTCGCCAGTCCCGACGACACGTCGTCGCCTCAACTGGACCCAAGCGATCGCCGACGCTTCGAGTTGCCCGATGATCCTGGCCATGGAGTTACTCTACTTACTGCTGATTGCTCGACACGCAGTTAATCGAATATGCCATGACGATGACTTCGAGGGCAGACCGGCCGCGTCGCGGCCTTGCAGGGAGCAGCAGTGGGTTGCACGATTGGATGCGTGCGCGGGGTCGCGTGACCGCCCGCTGCGCGTGCGCAGCGCCCCCGCCGAGTCGTGCAACCCATTGCCATCCTTCCCTGCTCCCTGCTCCCTGCTCCTCGCCCCCTCACTTGCGCCCGACTCTCCCCACCTGCAGCCGCCCCAACCCAAACGTCTCGGCCAGTGACTTGTAGATCGAGGCCCCGACGAGGGTGCCGAGGCCGATTGAGGCGAAGGCGAAGATGGCGCTGGTGAGGCCGTCGAGGCCGGCGTGTCGGTCGCTCAGCATCTGGGTGACGCTGAGGAGCCCCACCGAACCGGGAACGAGAAGCCAGAATGCGGGCAGGAACGTCACCATCGACGGCGGTCCGTGGAATCGCTGCTGGATCAGGTAGACCAAGGGCGTCACCGCGAGCGTGCCGAAGAAGCCGCTGAGTTCGTTGCCGAACTGGCCCGCGGCGAGGCGCTGGGTGGTGAACGCCACGAGCAGGACCAGCAGCATCCACGGCAGGGCCTTGCGCGGGGCGGAGAAGTGGAAGAAGACGCCGATGCCGAAGACGCCGACGAGCGCGGCGCCCGCGGCAAGACCAAAGGCCAGCAGGATGAGCTGCA
>CAYXKH010000247.1:0-4492 GCA_964465255.1 uncultured Isosphaeraceae bacterium | reverse complement strand
CGCCAGACTTTCGTCACCTCGCGCGCAGGAGGTATGGAACACGGAGGACATGGAGATCCGTGTCACTTCGGTCTTCGCTCACGTGGGCGAATCGCCGTTCTTCACGGCGACTGGCGCCGCCGTACGCCGAGCTGGGGCTCGGCGAGACGCTGCGGGCGTGATTCGTTCACGGCGTTGGGTGGCACCCGGGGCGGGATCTGCGCAGGCATGATTCCACACGGCTGGCAAGCCAGCCGTGGCATCCAGGTCCCGCCTTCTTGTTGCTGCTCGGCTCAATCGACCCAGCGGGCGCAGCCGCGCCGCGTCGATCGTGCCGAGCGATGAAAGGTGCCGCGCACGCGGCACACCTCAGGAGTCGGAGGCGCAGCCGACGACGACCCAGTCGGCCAAGCCGACCACCCCGTCGGCTCCGCTGACGCAAAAGCAACGGAACCCGCGCGTCTCCGTGACGCACGGGTTCCGAGGAGAGGGGGGCTTATGGTCCGCGCCGGAGGGGTGAGCTCACGGCACGGAGGGTGTGTGTCAGATCGAGTTCAGGGTGGTGTCGTCGTTTCGGCGGATCACCGCGATGGTCATGTCGTCGGGCTGCGAAGTGGCCCCCACGAAGGCGAGAAGGTCCTGTCGCATCCGGGTGATGATCTGGGCCGCAGGCTCGCGGTGGTGACGAGCGAGAGAAATCGTGAGGCGCTCGAGGCTGTACATCTCGCCCTCGCGATTGCCCCACTCGTAGAAGCCGTCGGTCAGCACCACCACCACGTCGCCCGGGGCGAGGTCGATGCTCTGGCCTTCGCCGTTCACTTCGCCGCGAACCAGGCCGAGAGGGATCGTGTCGGAGTCGATCGCTTCGACCGAATCGGTCACTGCGCGGTAGACGAGCGTGGGCGGATGACCGGCGGAGAAGATCCGCAGGACGTTGAGATTCGGATCGAGCGAAGCCATCGTCGCGGTGATGAACCAGCCCGAGGGCGTGTCACCGGCGAGGAGATCGTTGACTTCGGCGGCAATCGTCGCGACCGAGCTGTCGCGGCGAAGGGCGCAGCGGACGTAGGCCCGGCAGTCGGCGACCAGGAGGGCGCTGCCGACGCCGTGTCCGGTGGCATCGGCGACGACGAGGAAGACGCCGTCGTCATCGAGGTCGAGCCAGTCGTGGTGATCGCCGCCGGTCTCGTGAGCCGACTCCGACCATGCCGAGAGGTCGTATCCGCGACGCGCCGGGGTGGCCCCGGGAAGCAGGTTCTGCTGAATCAGGCGGGCGGCGGCGAGGTCGTCGCGAAAGCGGATCTGCTCGCGCTCGACGAACTGCTTGGAGGAGAGAACATCCTCGAACTCGTCCTTCGAGACCGTGGTCTGACCGAGTCGAGTCACCATGGCGTTGAAGGCACCGGCGAGCTCGCCGATCTCGTCGTTGCTTCGAACATCAAGGTGCTGGACCTGGTCGCTGCCCACGCGGGAGGCCTCGTGGGACAGCCGGCGAACGGGCCGCGTGATCGTCGCCGCGAAGAGTCCGGCGAGACCGGTGACGCCGATTGTCATGGCGCCGGCCAGGGCGCCGATGCGCTGCCGCAGCGTGCGGACGGGCGAAAGCGCCTCGTCGGCGTCGATCTGGGTCACGACGCCCCAACTCACATCGGGGAGATCGACGGCGGCGTAGGAGCTGACGACGCGAACGCCGCGATCATCCTTCAGGGTTCGGGTGGACTTGACGCCCTGGAGCGCGCCGCGGGTCGCCTCGGTGTCGATGCGCCGCACGAGGACCTCCGCGGCACCGTCGCCTTCCGCTGTGAAGGTGCAGCCGCCCGCGGTGGTTCCCGAAGCGGTCGATTCCTGCGCAGACCGCGGGAATCGCGAGGCGGTCCGCAGGGTGAGATCGGCGCCGACGAGGAAGGTCTCGCCAGTCTGGCCGAGGCCGTCGGCACGCCAGGCGTTGCCGCCACTCATGACCCAATCGATGCGGGCGGCGTCGAGTTCGATGGCGGCGACGCCGATCAGGCGGCCGTCGGCGTAGATCGGTGAACCGAAGAAGAGCGAGGCACCGCCGGCGTCCTGAGTGGACTCCCGGCTGGACTCGCGGGCAGGGCATCCGGACGAGCCGGGGCGCCGAACGAGATCGCTCATGGCAACGAACGTGTCGTCGCTGGCGGCGCAGGCCCGGCGGAAGACGTCGGCGAGCGCGGTCCCCCGAAGATCGTCCTGGCTCATCGACGCCCCGAGCGGCGCCGAGTCGCTGATGGAATAGACGATGGTCCCCTGGTCGGGCTCGAGCAGCACAACATTTCGAAGGTCGAAATAGTCGAGGAAACGCCGCAGCTCGAGGTGATGACGAGCGCGGAGGTGCTCGTACGCGTCGGCCGGATCGCCGAGGCAGGCGAGCGCCGCCGCGGAAGCAGTCAGGAGTGCGCTCGCGTCGGGATCGAGCAGCGGCGCGTCGGAGACGAGAGTCGTCGCCGGCGAGCGGAGAAACTCCGGCAGCGGCGAGGTGTGGACGGCGAGCGTGCCGGCCGGAGCCGAGATGGCCGGCATGGGGTTCGGGTCGGCACCGCTGCCAATCAGCTCGAATCGCTCCGAGGAAGTTCCGCCGAGCGCCGCCGCGAGTTCGACCACGGCCCGCTCGGCCACGGGGCTGTTCGAGATGAGCAGCGCCTGCCGGCGGAGATCGCCGACGTAGGACTCGATGGCCCGCTTCTTCGAATTGCGAAGCGAGGCGACGCGGGCGTAGCTGGCGTGCTCAAGCGACGTCGCCGCGAGATGAGTCGCAATCGATCCGGCGGACAGCACCGCGAGACCGGTCACGCTCACCATCGTCACGACAAGCTTGGCGGTGATGTTCATGCGGAGGGACGGTCCCGGCGGCGCACACTTCGAATGCCCGCGAGCCTCGGCTCGTCGGGATCGGCTCCGTCCTGGGGCCCGTCGCCTCTCGTCCTGAGAAGCGGGTCGTCGACACTGACGACTCGGTCAACTTCTGCAATCGGGAAGCGGAACCTACTGGTCGCACGTGGGCGATCCTCGAAGAGGAACCAAAAAGGGATCCCGATTTTTGGAACCGCGCTCGAGAGTGGGTTTTTCAGGCTCATTTCAACGCACATCGACCGAACGACTTCGTGAGAAGTGGCACGAAGGTGAAGCCGGGCAGACCCGCCGGGGCAGGACCCGCTCTAACTTTGCGTCATGAAGAAGTCCCGCCTGGTCGCCGGAGTGATGACCGGAACCAGTATCGACGGCATGGATCTGGCGCTGATCGAGGTGCGTGGCCGCGGTCTTGAGCTCCGCGTCGCCCTGCGACGTCAGCACGCCGTGCCACTCGGCGGGCTGGCCCCCCGGCTTCGCGCCGCCGCCGATCAGGAGCCGCTCACGGCGGCCGATTTCGCGGCGCTGGCGTGGGAGTTCGGCGAGCTGCACGCCAAGGCCCTCGACGAACTGCTCGAGGGAGTGCGACCCGACCTGATCGTGGCCCATGGCCAGACGCTCTTTCACCGCCCTCCCCTGTCGCTTCAGCTCCTGAACGCGGCGCCGATTGCCAACCGCTTCGGGTGCCATGTCGTCTTCGACCTGCGTCAGGCCGATCTCGCCGCCGGAGGCCATGGCGCGCCGATCACTCCGCTCGCCGACTGGATCCTCTTCCGTGATCCCGTGAGTTGTCGGGCCATCGTGAATCTCGGTGGCTTCTGCAATCTCACGCTTCTGCCCGGAGACGAACGGGCCTGCATCCACGACGTGCGCGGGGCCGATCTGTGCGCGTGCAATCAGATCCTCGACGCCGTTGCTCGCCGGGCGCTCGGGGCCGCCTTCGACGAGAACGGATCTCGGGCCGCGCGCGGGACGGCCGAACCGCGGGCGGTCGAGGGACTCGAGTCGCTCCTTCACGCCCAGCAGCGTTCGGCGCGCTCGCTGGGGACTGGCGACGAAGCGCTGGCATGGGTTGAAGAGATGGCCTCGGCGCTCGCACCCGATGATCTTGCGGCGTCTGCGTGCCGAGCAATCGGCGGGACCATCGGCGCGGCCATCCGCGAACTCGGCGCCGACGAGGTCGTTCTGGCCGGCGGTGGGGCCCGAAACGCCGCGCTGGTCGCGGCGATCGCGGCCGGTTGCAGACGGCCGGTCCGGTTCACCTCCGAACTCGGCGTGCCCATCGAGTGCCGCGAGGCGGTGGCCATGGCTGTGCTCGGGGCTCTTGCCGAGGACGGGGTCGAGATCACCCTCGCGGCGGTGACCGGACGGGCCGCGCTGGCCGGTCGAAGCGGCTCGTGGGCGGGGTGAGGCAATCGACACCACGCCCACCCGCACCCGCGTGCTGCGCATCGACGACACCGCCTTTCTCGACCCACTCGCGGCCCACGGGCGTCCCGCAGGGCTGGTCCGGGTGGGCGATTCGGCGTGGCTGGTCGAGTGATCTCCGGTTGACTGCCGGACCGCTTCACAGAAACTTCACACGACTGGCGGTCGGGGGGCCGCTCGCATCCCCTCGGAATCTCGATAATCCCCCGCTCCCCCG
>CAYXKH010000246.1:0-4504 GCA_964465255.1 uncultured Isosphaeraceae bacterium | reverse complement strand
CTCCATGACCTCCATGACCTCCGTGCTCCATACCTCCTGCACGCGCGAGGTGACGAAAGTCTGGCGAGCATGGTCGACGCGCACGGATGTCGCAGCCACCAGCGTCTCGCCGAGCCCCACCTCGCTGAGTTCCACGCACCCAACCCAGCTCGCGCATCGACGCCGAGCCTGGGAGCACCGCACCTGGGACCGTCGAGCCCAGCTCGGCGGTCCAACGGGGCGATGTGACGCGCTGCGCAACAACCCGGCGCACGCATTCAGTCGTGCAACCCATTGCTGCCCCCTGCCGGCTCGCGAAGCGAGTCGCCTCACGCCTGCCCTCTGCTCCCTCCCGACTCGCTCCGCGGGTCGAGTCATCCCCAATTCGCCAACAGCACTCCCAGATCCGCCCCGTTGACTGTTCCGCTGCCATCGAGATCGGCCGGGGAACCGGTGGTGCCCCAGGCGGCCAGAAGGAGTCCGAGGTCGGCGCCATCGACGGTGCCGTCGCCGTTGAGGTCGGCGGCGAGATAGCGGATGCGCAGCACGCGACCATCGAGCATCACCAGGTGCAGATCGCGAGTCTCGGGATGCACGGCGAAGTCGACGAGTCCGCCGCCTGCGCCGCCGAACAACTCGCTCTTCACATACCCATCGTTGGCCGTGACGGTGAGTGCCCGCACCCAGCCGAAGATGTGGTCGGCGTAGAAGAGCCGTCCCTGGTACTTCGGCGGATAGCTGCCGCCGTCGTAGAAGACACCACCGAGAGCGCAGACGCCGACCACGCCGCCGGGGAGCGAGAGGAAGTCGTTGAAGTGGTGCCAGCGCACCAGCGGATTCCTGATGGGTCCGGGATTGGTCGGCGTCCCGATCGTGTCGCAGGAGAAGTACGGCACGTCCTGCTCGGGATACTCCGGTGCCGGCGCATTGCCTTCGAAGCAGGGCCAACCGAAGTTCTCGCCGCCCTTGGCGACGTTGATCTCCTCCATCAGATACCAGCCCACGTCGCCGATGTAGAGCGTGCCCGCGCCGGGAGACCCGGGGCGCACCGCGATGCGGAAGGGATTGCGAAGTCCTGTCGCCCAGAGGCGCGAGCGCTTCGAGAAGGGATCGCCATCGAAGAAGGGATTGCTCCGGAGGCCGGCGCCGGTTGCCGCATCGATGCGCAGCACCTTCCCGGCGAGCGAATCGAGCGACTGGCTGCGATAGGCGCCGATGTCCTCTTCAAGACCGAAGAGCCCCGCTTCGAAGCATCCGGGTGTGGTGCCACCGGCATCGGCCCAACCGAAGCTGGCGCCGTCACCGGAACTCACGAAGAGCGTGCCGTCGAGACCGAATCGCAGACTGCCGATCGTGTGCGAGGCGTAGCAGGCGGGAATGCCTTCGGAGGGCAGTTCGCCAATCAGCACGCTGCGGGTGTTCACATCCGCGACGTTGCCGCCGCTGGAGGCGGTTCCCTCGTAGCGGGCGAGGCGGGCGAACGTCGCGGTCTCGCCGTTCTCGTCGGGCTGACCGGCAATCGGATCGACGGTGTAAAGGAGATAGACGAGCCGGTTGTCGACGAACCCGGGATCGAGCGCAAGTCCCAGAAGCCCTCGGTCCCAGGCGTTGTTCACCTCGAACTGAAGATCGATGAAGGGCGTGGGCAGCTTCCCGAGGACTGGATCCACCACCCAGACCAGTCCGCGCTGCTCGGCGACGAAGAGCCGTCCGTCATCCGCGAACATGGCCGCCACCGGGCGATCGAAGCCTGTGGCGACCGTCTGGAGGGCGAAGCCCGTCGGAACGGTGAGGCCCGCGGCAACTTCGGAGTGAACGACGGCGATGGCGGCTGCCGCCGAGACCGCCCACAGTGCGCAAGAGTTCAGCATGGCAGCCAATCTACACCCGCCCCGGAATGACTGCACGTGCGATTGCAGCGGACTCGTAAACTCTGGGCGCCGTGTCCGATGCACGCCTTCAACGACTGCTGGAACTCTTCCGCAACGCCCGTGGCCTCGCCCCGGATGCCCGGGCGGCGCTGGTCGAGCAGGTCCGCGCCGAGGACGCCAATCTCGCGGTCGAACTGGCCTCGCTGCTGACCTCCGATGATCGAGTGAGGACCCGGGCCGGGGAGTCGCCGGTCTTCGCGCCTGGGAATGCGCTCGCGGAAGCGCTCGCGAGCTTCGATCCCGGCACGCCGGGCGGGCTCGCGACCGCCGCGGACTCGGGTGCCAGACCGTCGCCACCCGCAATTGGCCGGTACACGATCCTGAAGGTGCTCGGCGAAGGCGGCATGGGCACGGTCTACCTGGCCGAGCAGGACCATCCACGGCGGACCGTCGCCCTGAAGATCATGCGCGAAGGCTTCGGCCGCGAGAGCGAGCGGCTGCGCAAGCGCTTCGAACTCGAGACTCAGCTCCTGGCGCGGCTCGAGCATCCCGGCATCGCCCGGCTGTACGACGCCGGCACCGCCGACGTCCAGACCACCGCGGGTCCGTCAACCGTCCCCTACTTTGCGATGGAGTATGTGAACGGCCTGCGGCTCATCGAGTATGCCCAGAGCAACCTGCTCGATCTCCGCGACCGGATGCGCCTGCTCCAGCGGATCTGCGAGAGCGTCGCCTTCGCCCATCGGCAGGGTGTCGTGCATCGCGATCTGAAGCCGGCCAACATCCTCGTCGATGCTCAGGGACAGTCGAAGATCCTCGACTTCGGCGTGGCCCGGGCAATCGACAGCGACACTGCGGTCACCACCGTCCAGACCGATGTCGGGCAGATCATCGGAACCCTTCCGTACATGAGTCCGGAGCAGGTCGCGGGCGATCCCACCAAGCTCGATCTCCGCTGCGACGTCTACGCCCTGGGAGTCATCGCCTACGAACTCCTCACCGGTCGGCTGCCGCTCGAGGTGAATGGCGTGACCATGCTCGAAGCGGCGCGGCGCATCCAGGACGACGATCCGGCGCCGATGTCGTCGGTCAACCGAGTTCTGCGCGGCGACCTCGACACCATCGTCGCCAAGGCCCTCGAGAAGGAGCCTGAGCGTCGCTATCGCTCGGCGGATGCAATGGGTGAGGACATCGGTCGCTACCTCCGCGATGAACCGATCGAGGCCCGCCCGGCGAGCACGACCTACCAGCTCGTGAAGTTCGCGCGGCGGAATCGCGTGCTGGTCGGCGGCGTGATCGCTGCGCTCCTGATGCTCGTCGTCGGCCTCGCCGGAACCACCTACGGACTCCTCCAGGCCAGCGCCGAGCGCGATCTGGCGCGAGCCGCCGAGAAGCGGGCCACAAGCCGTTTCGGCGAACTCCGCACGCTGGCGAAGAAGTTCATGTACGAGTTTCACGACATGATCCTGGAGCTGCCGGGCTCCACGCCGGTGCGCAAGGAGCTGGTCTCGACCGCCCTGATCTATCTCGACGGTCTGGCTGCCGAAGCCAGCGGCGATGCGACGCTTCAGGACGAGTTGGCCGAGGCCTACGTGCGCGTCGGGCAGGTGCAGGGATATCACTCCAAGGGTCATCTCGGCGATTACGACGGAGCCCTCGCCAGCTTCCGCAAGGCAATTGGCATCCGCGAGGAGCTGGTCGCGAACGATCCGGGAAATCCGAACGCCCTGCGCCTTCTTGCAGTCGCCCACAACCACATCGGAAACGTCCTGCTCACCCAGGGCCAGCCCGGGAACGCCCTCACGGAGTTCGCACTCGCCCGCAACCTGCATGAGCGGCGGGCCGCGATCATGACGCCCAACACCGACGACTGGCGCGGACTCCAGCGCGACATCTCCCTCTGCGAACAGTGGATTGGAAACACCCATCTTCGCGAAGGGCGATTCGAAGAGGCCCTTGTCGCCTACGAGATACAGCAGACGCTCAGCGCCTCGATCGTCCGCGAGACCGATCCGATGTCGCTGCGGAACCTCTCGGTGGCGAACGAGAAGATCGGCGATGCCAAGATCAAGCTCGGACGACTCGATGACGCGCTGGCGAGCTACAAGGCCAGCCTCTCCATCCGCGAAAAGCTCGTCGAACTCGACCCCGCCAACGTGGAACGGCGCAACGATCTGGCCATCTCCCGGACCAAGATCGGCAACCTGCTGATCTCCGCAGACCGGGTCGACGAAGCCGAGCCGCTGGTGCTGGCGTCACATGCGACGATGCTCGAGATGCGTTCCGCCGACCCCATCAACGTGTTCGCGGCGATCAACCTGATCGTCTCCCACAACCGCATGGGATTGCTCTACGAGAGCAAGGCGGGCGTCGGCGAGATCGAAGGTCCTCCCTTCGATGCCGCCACGCTCGGCAACCTCGGCGCAACTGCCGCCGAGCGAGCACGTACCGCCGACCGACGACGATTCCTCGAACGCGCCCTCGTCCATCACCGCGCCGCGATTGCGATCATCGACGAACTCCGAGCCGCCAACACGCTCGACGCCACCCGCGAGGGCTGGGTGCCGGAACTGAACACGTCGGTGGAGAGAGTGGAAGCCCAGCTTGGGGCGCTCGCTCCGCTCGCGGAGGGAGCAGGGAGCAGCAGTGGGTTG
>CAYXKH010000245.1:0-4511 GCA_964465255.1 uncultured Isosphaeraceae bacterium | reverse complement strand
GGCCGACACTCGCTTCTGTACGCCACGCCGGGCAAAGCCCGGCGGGCTGAGCGACGCGCCTGAGCGCTCCGTTCGGCCCTCCGGGCCGACACTCGCTTTCGGGGGCGCGACACGTGGGGCCACGCATGGGGCGACGCGCTGGGCTTGCGTATGTTCAGGGCCGATTTCTTTCTCGGCGCTGCAGCGATGGATCGACCCGAGCCCTCACCCAATTGCAATCAGCCTGACCGCGGCCTCGCTGCGGATCCGGCCGTCGTGGACGCGCTTGTCGACTTCGAGTCCTCGGCGGCGGCGGGTTCGCTGCGCGGCTGGCTCGAAGACGACGCGATCCGGCACCACCTGCGCGAGAGCCTCGCGCCCCTGCTTGCGCGGGTGGCGGCGGCGGCAGGCCCGCCGTCCGACGCCTCTGAATCCGCGGCGTGGCCCGCACCCGCGCTCATCGCCTGGCGAGGCGCTGCGGTGATGCTGGTCGAGCCGATGGCCCACGCCGACAGTCGGCCGCTGCCTCACGCCATCGTGCGGGCCCGCTCCACCGACCCGACGAATTCGGCCGATCTCGCCCTGATGCACACGGCAATCTGCGAACGCTTCTCCCCACAGTCGATCGATCGCTTCTGCCTCTTCGTGCACGGACCACTGCACACCACCGGGCCACTTGCGCCCAGTGCGCAGGGGTCGATCGATCCGGGCGTGCACCCCTACAAGCGCTTCCTCGCCGCGTCGATTCGCGAGGTCCTCCGCACGGTTCCGCCGGAGGCCGATCGGGTCAGCGTCACCACCCCCGACTCGCTCTCGTTCTACCCCGAGTACCAGGCGATGTACGAGGCCTTCTGGGCCAGCAGCCCGGAGCTTCGCGACGCCATCGGCATCGAGTCGCACGAGGATCTCGAGTGCTATCTCGCCGGCGATGGCCTGCGGCTGATTCACGTGGACGGTGAACTCGCCGGCGTGATCGGCGGGATCCGCCACGCCGAGTTCGGCCTCCGCGGGTGGCGCCTGCGGGAACGGGTGATGGGCGAGCGGTACCGCGGCGGCGGCTTCGCAACCGCGGCGCTGTGGCAGTACATCCGCGATCTTCGGCACGATGCCGACGATCTCGTCTGGGGCACGATCCTCGGTCACAACATCGCCTCGATGCGAAGTGCACTGCGGCTCGGTCGCGTCGACATCGGTGGACTGGTCTGGGTCGGAGGCTGAGAGACCAAGTCGACTGTTTCCGGCGCACCGCTCACTCCGGGACCGGGGCAATCAGCGTGAAGCGTCCAAAGAGATGCCGCCGCACCGCGGCCCGCTCGAGCCCTGCCCGCCGCGCCAGATCCATCGCTTCCATTCGTGTGAATCCTTTGGCCACGCTCACCACCGCGTCGTGCCGCACCTTGGGCGGCGTGCCCACGGTGAGGATCCGGATGGCCACCCGCGAGATCGCGTCGCGGACCAGATCGTTCCAGATCACCGCGCCGGGTGCGAGCCGCTGCAGGATGCGAAGCGCCGTCACGATCTCGATGTCGGGAAGGTGATGCATGAACATGCCGGCGTGGGCCACGTCGAAGGATCCGGGCTCGAAGCGCTCGAGGAGCTTGAGGGCGTCGGCCTCGACGAGCTCGATCGAGGACCCATCGCTCGAGCCGCTCCCCCGCTCCTTCGCCAGGAACTCCGCCGCGAGTCCGAGCGTGGTCGTGTGGTTGTCGACCGCGACGATGTGCACGATGCGCCCGCGGCGCTTCGCCCATCGGACGATTGCCAGCGGGATGTCGGCGGAACCGGTGCCGACGTCGAGGATCCGGATCGGGCGTTGGCGCGGCCACGTGCGCGACAGGCGCTCCAGCCAACCGAGGCAGGCGGCGCTGCCGCCGAGTCGGGCGTTCACCCGACGGATGAAGCGCAGCGCCTCCCGCAGCTCCTCGCGATCGATGTCGGGCGCGTCCATGAACTCCGGAACGAAGGCTCGGCGGGTGAACATCATCGCCGCCGCAGGGTAATGCATTCCGCGGCGACCACCCATGTCCCTGACGCACGGGTTCCCTGACGCACAAGTTCAGTGTCGAACGGTTCCATCACGAACCGCGCAGGTCCCTCGCGATCCCTTCCCTACGCTCCCGCCGCATGTCTCTTCGCTTCTCCATTCGAGTTCTCGATCATCTGTCGCACCGTGGCTACAAGCCGGTGACGCTCCACGAGCTGGCTCGTCAGCTCCGCGTCGCCGCCGAGGACTTCGACGAGTTCCGCGACACCCTCACGGAGATGGAGAACGCCGAGCATCTCGAGAAGGGTGACGACGACCGCTACCGGCTTCCCGACTTCGGCAGTGAAGTGGAGGGCACGTACAAGCAGAACGCCCGGGGTTTCGGCTTCGTCGAATCCGACCAGCCCACCCGGCACGGCGGCCTGTTCATTCCAATTGGAGCCAATGGCGATGCGGTCTCGGGCGATCGGGTTCGAGCCCGGGTGAATCGCGCCAAGCGCGGCATCGACGTCGCCAAGGGTCCCAGCGGCGCGATCATCGAAGTGCTCGAACGCGGCCGACGCGAGTTCGCCGGCACGCTCACCCAGCGCGGCAAGCAGTGGATCGTCGAGCCCGACGGTCGATCGCTTCGCGAGAAGATCGTGGTCCGCGATCCCTTCGCCAAGAACGCCAAGGCCGGTGACAAGGTGGTCATCGAGATCACCCAGTACCCGGAAGCCGGCATGCTCGGCGAAGGCGTGATCGTCCGCGTGCTCGGCGAGGCCGGGCGTCCGGATGTGGAAACCCAGTCGGTGATCGCCACCCACGGGCTTCGTCAGGAGTTTCCAGACGACGTGGTCGAGGACGCCCGCCGCGCCGCCCGCTCCTTCGAAGGCGAGGCCCAAGGGCCGTGGCACGACCGCGAGGATCTGACCACGCAGTTCATCTTCACCATCGATCCGCCCGATGCGAAGGACTTCGACGACGCCATCTCGATCGTCCACGACGCAAGCAGCGGGCGCTGGACGCTCGGCGTGCACATCGCCGACGTCGCCCACTTCGTGAAGAGCGGTTCGCCCCTCGACGAAGAGGGCCGCGAGCGCGGCAACAGCGTCTACCTGCCGCGTCTGGTGCTGCCGATGCTGCCCGAAACGCTCAGTAACGGCGTCTGCTCCCTCCAGGAAGGCGTGATCCGCTTCACGAAGTCGGCCTTCATCGAGTTCGACGAGCGCGGTCGGGTCGAGTCGCAGCGCCTCGCCAACACGGTCATCAAGTCGGCCAAGCGGCTGACCTATCTCGAAGCCCAGGCCCTGATCGACGGCAAGCCCGAAGAGGCAGCGAAGCACACCCGCACCGAGCCGACCTACAGCGAGGAACTGATCGAGGCCCTCAAGCTCGGCGATCGCCTGGCCCGCATCCTTCAGAAGCGCCGCAAGTCGGACGGCATGATCTCGCTCGAGCTGCCGCAGGTGGAGCTGGTCTTCGACAAGGAAGGCCACGTCGTCGACGCCACGCCCGAGGACAACGCCTACACCCACACGCTCATCGAGATGTTCATGGTCGAGGCCAACGAAGCCCTCGCCCGAACCTTTGCCGATCTCGACCTGCCGCTGATCCGTCGCATCCATCCCGAGCCGAGCTTCGGCGACATCGAATCGCTTCGGCTCTACGCCCGGCTGGTCAAGTGGCGACTCCCCGACGAGCCCACCCGCAAGGACATGCAGGCCCTGATCGAGGCGACCCGTGGAACGCCGGCGGCACGAGCCATCCATTTCGCCGTGCTGCGGACCTTCACCAAGGCCACCTACAGCCCGGCCCTCATCGGCCACTTCGCCCTCGCGAGCGAGCACTACACCCACTTCACCAGTCCCATCCGGCGCTATCCCGATCTCACCGTGCACCGGGCCATGGCGGCGTTCCTCGATGAAACCGAGAATGGGCGCAAACCGCCCGGCGGCAAGTCCCGGCGCTCGATGCGACAGCGCCTCGCCGACGACGAGCGGGTGCTCAACGAGAGCGAGCTTCTGCTTCTCGGGCGGCACTGCTCCGACACCGAAGTTGCCGCCGCCGAAGCCGAGCAGGAGCTACGCAGCTTCCTGGTCCTGCAGTTCCTCCGCGACAAGCATCTGGGCGACGAGTTCGACGGTCTCGTGACCGGGGTCACCGGCAACGCGGTCTTCATCAGCCTCCAGCGCTTCCTGATCGATGGCATGGTGAAGACGGCGGAGCTTTCCGCGGCCTCGAGCGGTCGGCCCGATCGCTGGACGCTGCATGAGGCAACCGCGCGACTCGTCGCCGGACGCAGCGGCATGTCGATCGGACTCGGCGACCTGGTCACCGTTCAGATCGTCGCCATCAATCTTTCGGACCGCACCATGGAACTGCGGGTGACGCGCTTCGCCCCCTCGAGTTCACTCGGCGCCGAAGCCGGCCCCGGCCCCGCCGGGCGCGACCGCGACAGCGCCAACCTCAGCCGCGGCAAAGGCGGAAGCAGCTCCGGCGCCAAGCGCCTCCACGGCTACAAGAAAGGCTTCAAGCAGGGACGGCGGGGGAAGAGGGGGTAGCAGGC
>CAYXKH010000244.1:2342-4524 GCA_964465255.1 uncultured Isosphaeraceae bacterium | reverse complement strand
ACTTGAGCACCGGGCGACTTGAGCACCGGGCGGCGGGGCAATCACACCCCAACTCTGCTCAGAATCGCTTGTGCGCCGCCCGCTCGGCTGCGGCGGGAAGCCGCAGGATCGCGCGGACGAGTTCGAGATCGGCGGGCGTGGTCACCTTGACGTTGCGCGGATCGCCTTCGACGACCCACACGCGCTGCCCGAGCCGCTCGATGACCTGGGCGTCATCCGTTGCGCCCTCGAGAGGCGCAGTCGCATACGCCCTGCGAATCACCTCGCGGGTGAAGACCTGGGGAGTCTGAATCAAGACCAGATTCCGCCGATCGATGGTCTCGACGACGGGCCGCGCCTGGTCGACGCGTCGGGCCGCATCGCCGAGGATCAGATCGGCAATCGGATCGTCTTCGACTGCATTCTCGCTCTCCTGCGCCACTCGCTTCACCGTGGCGTGAACGGCCACGCCTGGAACGACAGCGTCGAACTTCCGCGCCGCCTGGAAGACCCGATCGAGAAGTTCCGGCGGCGTCGAGGGACGCGCGGCATCGTGGATGGCCACGTGCGTCGCCTCTTCGGGCACGGCGTCGAGGGCGTTCCGCACCGTCTCCCATCGCTCGATCCGGCCGCCCGCAACGATCCGCACGCCGTGGAAGCCAAGCTGGGCGCCATGTCGTTCGCGGAACTCGTCGAGCGCATCGGGTGGAGCCGCGACGATGATCGATCGGACCTCATCGCGGCGAGTGAAGAGCTCGACCGTGCGAAGGAGGAGCGCCCGACCGCCGAGATCCTGGCCGAGCTTGTCGCTTCCGTAACGACTGCTGAGCCCGGCGGCGGGGATGATGACGCTGACATTCATTCGGGCTTCTCGACCCACCGCGGCTGGGCGGGACCCTCGGGCATGGTGATGGCGAGAATCGACATGGCCGTGCCGTACGCGGCGCTGCGCGGGAAGACCCGGTCGTTCCACGAGCCGTCTTCGGCACGAGTTCGGAAGATGAGTTCGAGCAGTCTTTGGCGGTACTCGGGACGCTCGTGGGCCGGGATCAGCTCGATCGCCTGGGCGGCAGCGGTGTGGGCGAAGTAGAAGTAGTACGGGGCCACGCCGAAGGGAGGCAGGTGCGTCCCCGGCTTGGCCCGCCGCTCTTCCAGTCGAGCCCAGTGGGCGATGAAGGCATCGAGGGCCGCACGCACCTGCGGCACGGATCCGCGCCCCGCGAGAAGCAATGTGCTCTCGGCGACGAGCATTCTCCCGACCGCTCCGGGTGTGCCATCCTTGGCCGCGCTCGCGTCCTTGGCGGCGGAATAGGCAAACGAGCCGCTGGCGGTCCGACAGCGCTCCAGGGCCTTGATTCCGCGCTCGACCACCGCATCGCTCACCGTGTAGCCCAACTCGCGCGAAAGGAACAGCGCCTGCAGCGCGGGACCAGTCATGAACGGCGACGCCGGCGAAGGACGGCGCTGCGGCGCGCGGGCGTAGTTCCACCCGCCGACCTCGGGGATCTCGACCGCTTCGAGCGCCGCGATGTACTGGAGGATGCGCTTCTCGACCTCCTCGTTCACTTCTTCCGGAATCGCCTCGGCCTGCTTCAGTCGGAGCAGGAACTGAAGGGCGTAGCAATGGCCCCAGCCGCGGACGTCGTATCCGCCCTCGTAGTCGGGGTCCATCAAGGGATCATCGGCGGCGACGCACACGAAGCGGCAGGCCCGGGCCAGCGCTGCGGTCCGACGCGCCGCGGCCTCCGCATCGGGCTGGTTCGCAACTGTCGCGGTCGCGCTCGGCCCGGCGAGCAGGGCCATGCCGGCGATTGCCGTGCCGCCGATGCGATAGCCAATTGGGATCTTTCCGGCGACGCGATAGACACCCTCGTAGGGCCATTCGCAGGGACCATCGACGCCCTCGGGATCGGGACCGCCGGGATGATTCTCCTGCATCGACAGCAGGATCTCCGTGCCCCGCGCCGTCGCTTCGCGCAGCTCCGCCGCGTTCCACTCGACCTTTGCCGCGGGCGCCGCGACCGGGGCCGTTCGCGTCTGTGGGGCATCAGGCGCTGGTGCCGGAGGCGCAGACTGACTCTGGAGCGAAGCGCTCAGAATGATCGCAATCGATACGGGCATCGCGGCAGTGTATCGACGCGCTCGCGCAGGCTTCGTGGGTCCTCAACAGACCCGGGCAGACCCAGACAGACTCGGCCAGACA
>CAYXKH010000244.1:0-2242 GCA_964465255.1 uncultured Isosphaeraceae bacterium | reverse complement strand
GCCAGACAGACTCGGGGCCAGACATCCTCGGGCCAGACAGACTCAGGCCAACGGCCTCCCGCTCGTCACCAGACGAACCTACCGCGACCGTCGACCGCCCGAGGCGTTCTCCCGCTCGGGACCACCGGTGCGAACCGGTCCCGCCGGAATCTGCGCCGCGTATTCGGCCACGTACTCGGGCTTCAGGAAGAAGTAGAAGAGCGTGCCTTCGTTGTACTGGGCGCCGGCGAGGATCTCGGCCGCGGCTCCCACACCCATGTAGATGTCCGCGCGCCCCGGAGCCTTGATGGCCCCACCGGTGTCCTGATCGAGGACGAATCGCTTGAAGGGCTCCTTGCTGCCGCCGAAGTTCACCGCCTTGGTGTCGAGCATGACCACCCCACCGCGCGGGTAGATCTTCTTGTCGGTGGCCACGCTGGCCTTCTCGGTCACCTTCACGCCCAGCGAGCCCGACGGCCAGTTGGCGCCGTCGTACTCCTGGAAGAAGACGTAGCTCTCGTTCTTGTGGATCAGGCGGCGCACCGTTTCGGGATCGCGCTGGTAGTAGTCGCGCACGGCCGCGAGGCTGAGCTTGTTCTTGTCGACCAGGCCCTCCTCCACCATCGACTTGCCCAGGCCGACGTACTCGCGGTCGGTCTTGCCGGCGTAGCCGATGTGCATGATCGAATTGTCCGGCAGGCGCAGCTTGGCCGAGCCGTTGACATGCACGATGTAGGCGTCGAAATCGCTCTCGAGCCAGGCCAGCTCGCCGCCCTCGAGCATGCGCGAGGTCTCGATCTCCTCGCGGGCTGGATAGCTCTGCGTCGAACCGTCGGGCATGCGTCGCCCGAGCGGGGCGCCGGTGGTCGGGTCGGTCACCAGATCGGTGGGGCGCCGATAGATCGGATGGTCGAATCCCGGAGCCCGGAAGCGGCTGGCGCGGAACTCCGGCGAGTAGTACCCGGTGAAGAGCACCACGCCCTGGCCGTTGTAGCCCACGGTCTGATAGATGTCGAAGAGCCGCAGGAACTCTCGCTCGAACGACGCGGCGTCGGTCGAACTCAGCATGAGCTGTCGCATGGCCACCAGGCTCGCCTGGGCCTGCTCGTGAGTGCAGATGTCCTCGAAGGGAAAGAACTGGCGGCTGGAGGGAGCACGGAACCAGACCATGCTCTGATCGATCGAGGAGAGCAGCAGCGGATCACGCTGTCCGAACGCGGCCGCGAGATCGGGTGGCGGATCGTTCGGTCCGAGCTTGCGAAGCGCCGACTCGCCTGGGCCGAGCTGCCGGGCGTAGTCCGGTGGGAGCTCCTCGACCACTGCGGCCTTCTTGCAGCCCGAGGCGACGAGCGGCCCGAGGATCAGGAGTCCGCCGAGAAGTGCCCTCGTCGGACCGCGCCAAGGACTGCGTGGGTTGAGCGTGGAGTGACGAGAAACTGTTCCCGGGAGCGTTCGTCGGAGCGGCATGGTGGCAGTGTACGGTGAGCGTGCGGGTGGTTGGACCGGGGCGCGGACGTCGCGCTGCGCGGGGAGTCGATCGGCGCACGCGCCGATTGCATGGGCTGATCGGCTCAGAGCCGTCCCGATCTTGACCGCGACGGCTCACGAACTTGCGAATCGCCGCGCCGCGCGGCGGCCGTGGGTTGCATTCGTGGCAATCCGTCTCGGTTCCTCCCAACCGCGGCCACCCTGGTCCGAATCACCTCTCGGCGGGGCTACCATCTCGGCGTTCACGCGGCGTTCACGCGGATTGCGACCCCTCGTCCCGTCCGCCTCCCTCCGCCCGCGTCCTTCCCAGGCTTCCCCATGACCACCTTCTTCGCCGCATTCGCTCCGATCCTCGCCTTCGGCATGCCCGGCACGATGGAATGGGCGGTCATTCTGATCATCGCCCTGCTGATCTTCGGTCGCCGCCTCCCCGAGGTCGGTCGATCGATCGGTCGGAGCATCGTCGAGTTCAAGAAGGGCATCAAGGGAATCGAAGAGGAGATCGACACCGAGGCGACTCGCACCTCGTCCTCACCTCGTCTGGATGATCGATCCGGTCCGGTGCGGACCCCCGAAGCGGACGCGACCCCGGCGACCTATGCCGATCGCGATCGCGGCGCCTGAGGCCCATTCGCCGCGTGACGGAACTCCCGCTTTCCTTCAACGATCGACTTCTCACCCTCGCCGTCGCGGCGATCGAGCATGGGAGTGCTGCGCCCGCTGCGGCGACTGCCCCCCCTGCCGACCACGCTGCCGTCGCTGCGGCGATTGCGAG
>CAYXKH010000243.1:0-4535 GCA_964465255.1 uncultured Isosphaeraceae bacterium | reverse complement strand
AGCCGACGCCCGCCAGTCGGCGGAGCCGACGCCCCCCTACGCGATCCTCGCTCGTGCCGACTGGGCTGCGGCGAGTTCCGCCTCGGCCGCGCTGAGTTTGCCCTTGGTCTCTTCGACCACCGCGGGCGGGGCCTTGGCCACGTAGCCGGCGTTGTCGAGCTTGCTTTTGAAACCACTCACCTGACGGCTGAGTTCGGCAATCACCTTGTCGAGCCGGGCGGCTTCCGCTCCGTTATCGACGGCGTCGACCAGACCGCCGAGCATGCACTCTGCGCCCTCGGCGGTGAAGAGGATCGCCCCAATCGGCGGGGTGGACGAAGATGTGGGCATGGCCTCCACTCGTTCGAGCCCGGCGAGCGTCTCGACCATGCCCTCGGCCGAGGCCACCAGGGCCCGGATCGAATCCGGGGCGTGCAGCACGATCTTCTTCTTCGGCTGCACCCGGCGCTCGCCGCGCAGGTTGCGGATTGCGCTCACCAGTTCCTGGGCTCGGCCAAAGAGCACGCATGCGGCGTTCTGATCAAGTGCGGCAGTCGGGCGCGGCCACCCGGCGACGGCCAGCAGTTCCGAGTCGGGAAGCGAGAGGCCGCTGACACCAGCCGGACCCGAACCGCGCACGGCCGGCCACAGGGCTTCGGTCACGAAGGGCGTGATGGGATGAAGCAGGCGCAGGATCGCATTCAGCACGGTGCGCAGCACCTGCTGCTGGATCGCGTCGCCGCGCACGGTCGGCTTGATCGACTCGAGGTACCAGTCGCAGAAGTCGCGCCAGACGAAGTCGTACATCGCCTCGGCGTAGACGTTGAACTGGTAGTCGGCGAGCGCCGTGTCCACTCGGCGCACGGTCGCGGCGAGCTGGGCGAGGATCCAGCGATCGACGAGGCGCGGCGGGGCAATCGGATCAGCGCCGTAGGCGGGGCCGTTCGCCCCGCTCGCGTCGAGATTGCCAAGAGCGAAGCGCGTCGCGTTCCAGAGCTTGTTGCAGAAGTTGCGACCGAGGTCGAAGCGGCTCGAGGTGTTGCGAGCCAGCGGAACCTCCGCCGTCGGCTTCACCTTGCCGCTGGAGACCCCGTACCCGCTGGCGAGCTTGCGCCCGGGTGCCCCCCCACCTCCAACTGCCGGTGGAATCTGATAGGGCTCGGCGACGGTGTAGCCCGCCGGGTCCACGAAGGTCTTCGGTGTGAAGACCTCGCCGGTTGCCGGGTCGATCATGTCGACCGGCAGCCGCACGTCCTGAGTGTTGGTGGTCATCTGCACCAGCACGAAGCGCATCGCGTCGGCCCCGTGCGAATGGATGATGTCGCGGGGGTCCACACCGTTGCCCAGCGACTTCGACATCTTCTGTCCGAAGCCATCCTGGATCATGGCGTGGATGAAGACGTGCCGGAACGGGAGCGTGCCGCCGCGGAAGTAGCGGTTGAACATCACCATGCGGGAGACCCACAGGGTGATGATCTCGCGGGCCGTGCAGAGCACCGAGGTCGGGTTGAACGCTTCAAGAAGCGCCGAGCCTTCCGGAATGTCCTTCGGGAACGCCTCGGGATTCGGCCACCCCATCGTCGAGAGCGGCCAGAGCGCGGATGAGAACCAGGTGTCGAGGACGTCGGGGTCGCGGGTGAAGCCGGCGGCTTCGAGGGCGCCGACCAGATCTCGATCCTCTCCTTCCGGATCGCGCACGGCCACGAACGTCGCCTCTGGGGTAGTACGACTCGCGGCCCGCTCGCCGTCGAGTGCCGTCGAGAGGGTCGCGGGGAGTGCCGCATTCCCGCTCCACACCGGAATCCGATGTCCCCACCAGAGCTGCCGTGAGATGCACCAGTCGCGCAGGTTCTCGTGCCACTGCTGAAAGGTCTTCGCGTAGCGCTCGGGCCAGAAGCGCAGGCCTCCGTCGCCGGGAGCGGTGCCGCGATGGGTGAGTTCCGCCGCTGCGTCCGCACCAGTGACTGACTGGGCGGCAAGCCCGGCATCGAACTGTTCCCCATCCATCGAACGCAGGGCCGCGCCGCGCAGCCGATCGTCGGTCACCTTCACGTACCACTGATCCGAGAGATAGGGCTCGATTGGCACGTGCGAGCGATAGGAGTGGCCCACGCTGTGGCGGTAGGGCTTGATCGAGGCGAGAAGCCCCTTGGCCTTGAACCACTCGAGCACCTTCGCGCGTGCCGCTTCACGGGAGAGTCCGAGGAACGCCCTGGCCTCGTCACTCACCTCTTCGATTGCGCTCCAGCCGTGGCCATCGCTGATCGAGGCGTCGGGGGCCATCACGTTGATCACCGCCAGCGAATGGCGCCGCCCGATCTCGTAGTCGTTGGGATCGTGGGCCGGCGTCACCTTCAGGAAGCCGGTGGCAATCGCCGCCTTGGGATCCTTGGGATCGCCCCCGAGCGACACCGGCATGACCACATAGTCGTCCTCCACGATTGGGATGATCCGCCCCACGATTGGCAGCCTGATCCGCGTGCCGCGCAGGGCGGCGGCCCGTGGATCGCGCGGATTGATCGCCACCGCGGTGTCCCCGAGCATGGTCTCGGGCCGCGTGGTGGCGACGGTGACGAATTCACCGGTTTCGCGACCGGCGTCGTCGACGATCGGATAGCGCAGCTCGTGCATGCCGCCATCGATCTCCTCCATCTCGACCTCGTCGTCGGCGAGGGCCGTCTGCGAAACCGGATCCCAGTTCACGAGGCGCTTGCCGCGATAGATCAATCCGTCGCGGAAGAGAAGGAAGAAGGCCTCGCGCACGGCAGCGGCGCAGACCGGATCCATGGTGAAACGGGTCCGCGCTTCATCGCAGGAGCAGCCCATCTCGTCGAGCTGGGCGAGGATGGTCGCCTCGTACTCGTCCTTCCACTCCTGCACCTTGGCGATGAAGGCCTCGCGGGTGAAGTCGGTCCGCCGCTTGCCTTCGAGCAGCAGTCGCTTCTCGACCACCGTCTGGGTGGCGATCCCCGCGTGATCGGTGCCCGGCATCCACAGCGTGCGAAACCCGCGCATGCGGTGCACGCGGGTCAGGACGTCCTGAATGGTGTTGTTGAGGGCATGGCCCAGATGCAGGGCCGCAGTGACGTTCGGGGGCGGAATGACGATTGCAAACGGTTCGCCGCCAGCATCGGGATCGGGATCGGCGTGAAAGCAGCCGGCGGACTTCCACGCGGCGCGGATCGCCGCCTCGGAATCCGACGGCGAATAGCTCTTGGCGAGTTCGAAGGGAGTGGCGGACTGCATGGGAGCGGGCATGATAAGGAACACACGACATGACCGGATCGCCCTCCATCCCGCAGTTGCGCTCGCCCCGATTCGGAACGATCGGGCGAGCGGTGCTGCTGTTCTCACTGCTGTTGTCGTGCGGCGCCTGCTGGCACTCCGAGCCGCCGGTCCCGGAGCAGGAGACGAGGCCAACCGGCCCCGCGGTGACCGCGGCCCTCGAGACCGCCGAGCGGCTGGTGCTTGCCGATCGTCTTGATGAGGCCTTGATCGTCGCCGAACAGCTCGTGCGTCAGGCTCCCGACGACTGGCGGGCCCACGAGATGAATGGGCGCGTGCTGGCGGCGCTGGCGCTGCGCGAGTCGGGCCGGGCGGCGCGACCCGAGGTCGATCGGTCGGGCGAGAACCCAAACCCCCAGCCAGACCCCCAGCCAGACCCCATCGCTGAACTCCGCGTGCAGTCCGCGGCCCGCTACGACCGCGCCGCGGAGCTCGGGCCGCAGGCTGGTGCCGAAGCCTCGCAACTGCGCCAGGCTGCGGGGATGGCCTCCGATCAACTCGGCGACCTCGATCGCGCCGCGGCCCATTACCACGCGGCGTCGAAGCTCGATCCCGGCAATCCGCAGCCCCCGCTCTTTCTTGCGCAGGTCAGACTGCGACAGGGTCGACTCGACGAGGCCCGAGCGGCGCTCGAGGCGGTGCTGGCGCTGCGTCCCGAGGAGGCGATGGCGCTCGCCGGCCTCGCGGAGATCGCCCGCCGCGAAGGTCGACTCGACGACGCCCTCGCCCAGATTCGGGCCGCGCGGCGATTGCTCCCGGAGTCCGCGGTCGTGCGTCACGCCGAAGCCCGGCTGCTCCGCCTCTCAGGACGGCCGCGCGAGGGACTTGAACTCATGCTGGCTGCCGGCGAAGGAACCTGGAGTGCACCTGCATTCGTTGAGGAAGTGGCCCTCTCCTGGCGGGCCATCGGCCAACCCGACCGAGCGGCGCAGGCCCTTGAGCGCGCCCACCGCCGCAAACCGAACCGTTGGCAGCTCGGACTCCTCGCCGCCGAAGCCTGGCTCGACGCCGGCGACCGCGTCCGCGCGGACCTGGTCCTGCGCGACATCGAGCCCATCGCCGGCACCCGCCCCGAAGTGCGGGAAGTGAGAAAGAGAGTGGAGCGGAGTGGGGGAGACCGTTAGGGAGCAGGGAGCAGGGAGAGAGTGCAGCGGGTTGCACGATTGGGTGCGTGCGCACAAGCCGAGGCACTCGGCGCCGGATGCATCGGACGCGCCGAGCCGTGCAACCCCCTGCAATTCCCCCTGCTCCCTGATCCCTGCCCCCTGCTC
>CAYXKH010000242.1:0-4630 GCA_964465255.1 uncultured Isosphaeraceae bacterium | reverse complement strand
GTCAGGGGCCACCGAAGGCCATCGCCGACCATTGGAGTCGACCGGCGCGACCTGGGTTCCAAACTCCCAGCACTCGGACCGCTTGATCACGACGATGGTCACATCGTCGGTCTGGGGCACGGCTCCCACAAGATGATCACTCTGCCCCGGATGATCGCTCTGCCCCGGATGGTCACTCTGCCCCGGATGGTCGCTCTGCCCCGGATGATCGCTTTGCCGAGGAGTCGCAGCGAGCCCCGCGTGCCCGCCGAAGGCCGCAATGGCGACGGAAGTCGCCGCGACGAGGGCGGACGGAGAGCACGCAGCGAGGGCTGATCGGCGCATGGTTGGTCACACTATCGCCCCACCCTCCTTCTGCCGCGGACGACGCTCCGCCGTTCCCGCCTCGGCGATCCCCCCGCTACCATCCGCCCTCCCATGGCCATCCGCGACAGCGACATCATCGACGTCAATCCGAAGAAGCTCTCCGGCGGCGAGAACTTCTATCTCCCGGCGATCTTCAAGGGTCTCGGGACGACGATGAAGCACCTCCTCAAGAACGTCGGCCGCGACGGGGCCAACAAGGACACCCTCTGGGTCGTCCAGTACCCCGAGCAGAAGCGCGACGACCGGCCCGTCGAAGAGGGCGGCCAGTTCCGACCGAACTTCCGGGGTGTGCACCGGCTCAACCGCGACGAGGACGGTCGCGTGCGCTGTGTGGCCTGCTTCATGTGCGCAACCGCCTGCCCCGCGAACTGCATCCACATCGTCGCCGAGGAGTCGCCCTGGGAGGACCGCGAGAAGTACCCCAAGCAGTTCGACATCGACGAGCTGCGCTGCATCTACTGCGGCATGTGCGAAGAGGCCTGCCCCTGCGACGCCATCGAACTCACGCCGCACTATGAAGTCGTCGGACTCACGCGAGCCGAGATGATCTTCGACAAGACCAAGCTCCTCGAGGTCTACGACCGCACCATCGGCGAAAAGCCGATGTAGGTGGGCGAGGCGCCGTCCTCTGGCTGGCGCTTACGCCCACGTCACCGCGTAGATCGGCGGAAGTCGGGCGTCGAGGGCGGTCCAGGAGTTGCCACCGTCTTCGGTGATCCAGGCTCCGCCGGTGGTCGAGCCGAAGGCCAGCCGGTCGCCGCTTCGATCAATCGCCAGTGAATGCCGGAAGACGATGTCGTAGGCGTTCTGCTGCGGGAGTCCGCGGGTGAGAGTCTCGAAGGTCTTGCCGCCATCGCTGGTGCGTGTGACCACCACCCGGCCGCCAACCGGAACACGGCGCTCGTCGTTGAGTGCGGGGATGAACCAGGCTCGGTCGGGGTCATCAGGGTGAACTGCGGTCGCAAAGCCGAAGGTCGAGGGACCGGCTTCTCCAATCTCCTGCCACGATGCCGCCCCGTCGTCGGAGCGGAAGATCCCGTTGTGATGCTGCACCCACAGGCGCTGCGGGGACGATGGGCATTGCACCATTCGATGCGGGTCCTGGATGTTCTCGTCAAAGGCCTGTTCCGGAGGCATGAACGCGGCCCGCATGCCCTTCGCCTGCACACGCCAGGTGGCCCCGCCGTCCTCGGTCAGCCAGACCCCGCCGCAGGAGATGCCCACGAGCACGCGGCGGCTGTTCTTCGGATCGACGCACACTGAGTGCATGCCGGGCCATGGAGCGCCACCACCGAACCACTCCTCGCGCTGCGGCATGTACCAGAGCGGCTCGACGAGCGTCCACGACTCGCCGCGATCTGCCGATCGAAACAACGCGCCTGGAAGGGTCCCGCACCAGAGCACTCCCGGTTCGTCGGCACCGCCTGGCTCGAGAGCCCAGATGAGGTTCAAGACCCATGGTGCCGGTCGACCCATGTTTTCCCTCGGATTCACCGGCCGATCCGCCGGACGCTCCGGATAGACGGGAACGGCCACCTCGCGCCAGGTCGCGCCGCGATCGTCGGAGCGATGCAGCTTTGAACCGAAGTGCCCCAGATTGAGGGCGGTGTACCAGGCCCCGTCCCGCGGATCGACCATCGAGAGCACGCAGTTGTCGCCGAGAAAGCCGACGCTTCGAACGCGGACCCGGCCGGCTGACCCTTCGGCGGCGAAGAGCCCCTTGCGGGTGGAAAAGAGAACGGTCTGCATGGTGCGCCCTCCGCTATCCGCCCGACAGGGCCTGCATGACGTCGATGGTCGAATCGGGACTCAGCGAATCGCTCAGCGTCGCCCGATCCGAAACCGAGACTCCATCGATGAAGATCGCCACGTGGGTTCGCAGCGCACCCCGCTCGTCCAGCACATACGACCGGACCGCGGGATGACTGGCGAAGTAGTGCTCGAGAGCGGCGCGGACGCTCTCCCCGGCAACCTCCCCGGCGGGGCAGGCGACGTGTCGCTCGAGATGGCGGGTGAATCGAATCCGCGGCACGGCGGCGATGGTACCGACGCCGGATCGTCGGGCTACTGCTGGTCGCCGTCGTCGCGTACCGTTGTCGGTTCATGGCCGCCAATCGGGACTACTACGACGTACTCGGAGTCGCGCGAACCGCGTCGGCAGACGACATCCGCAAGGCCCATCGGCGGCTCGCTCGCACGCTGCATCCGGACGTCAACAAGGCTGCCGACGCCACCAAGCAGTTCGCCGAGATCCAGCAGGCGTACGACGTCCTGAGCGACCCCGCCAAGCGCACCCAGTACGACCGCTTCGGGCACGTCGGAGGCGGCTTCAACGGCGAGGACGCTGCCTCGGGACCGCGCCCGGGTCGGCGTGCTGCAAGTGCACGCGGGCCCGCCGGCGCCCAGGTCAACGCCGAGGACTTCTCGGCGATCTTCGAAGAGCTGTTTCAGCGCGGCGGCCAAGGCGATCAGGGCCGCAGCGGCGCGGCGCGGGCCGCCTCGCCGGTGGCCGGCAAGGATCTCGAGCAGGAGATCGAGATCGACTTCACCAGCGCCGCAGTGGGCGGCACGCGGACGCTGCACACCGTCGACGGGCATGGCAACTCGACCAACTTCGACGTGCGCATCCCGCCAGGAATCGAGAACGGCGGACGACTCCGACTGCGCGGGAAGGGAAGCGTTGGTCGGCGCGGCGGTTCAGCGGGCGACCTCCTGCTTCGGATCAAGGTCGCGGCGCATCCCTGGTTTCGCCGAGAAGGACTGGACATCGTTCTCGATGTGCCAATCACGATTGCGGAGGCCGCACTGGGCGCGACCGTCGATGTTCCGCTCCTTCGCGGAAGCGTCACGCTGCGAATCCCGCCGGGGAGTTCGAGCGGACGCAGGCTGCGGGTCAAGGGCAAGGGCGTCAACACCGCAGACGGTCAGCACGGTGATTTCCTTGCGAACATAGCCATCGTGGCCCCGCGCGAACTCTCCGAGTCCGACACGGCGGCGCTCACCGCGCTTGCTGGATCGCTCGAGAATCCGCGGTCGCAACTGCCGTGGGCCCGTGAAGTCTCGGGTGGCTGAGCCGCTCTCCGCGTCGGCCACGACGCGGGCCGTGGATGCCGCAGACCGCATTTCTCTTTCCGTCGCGTCGACGCTTCTGCAACCAATTGGCCCAACCTCATGAGTGAATTGAAGCGAACGACGTCCCGTCAGGCCGCGCCCAACGACGCGGAGAAGTCGCAGAAGCCACGCGACCGCGTGGTGGTCCTTCGCGAACGCATTCGCTCCGTGCGACCCGACGATGGACAGTCGACCGCATCGCTGCGACTGGCCATCGCCACGGTCGCCGCCGCGGTGAGCGTGCTCGGCATCTGGACCCTCGGCTTCATCGGCTTTCGACTCGGCGTGGCCCCGCTCTTCGGAGTGCCCGATCTTCTCGCCGAACCCGGCGGCGGACTCGCAACCGGTGTCCTGATGGTGCTGTGGGCCCCGATGACGATCTTCCGCGCCGGACTGCACCAGCCGGTTGCGCTGGTCCTCGGGTTCGCCCTCCTCACCCTGCCGGCGGGACTGCTTCCGCTGGTGCGTCCGCTCGTCCCCAACGGCCCGCGCCCGAAGCCCGGGATTCTCGCCCTGAATGCCTTCGGGGCCTTCGTCGCGATCTTCTTCGCCGGGCTGGTGGTCTCATGGACGGTGTGGCCGGGTCGACTCGATCTGCTGGCCGCGCTGCCCGTGTCGACCGATCGGATCAGCCTCTGGCGCAACGAGCTCTTCGCCATCGCCGGGCTCGATCTCTTCGCGGCCCTCGCCACACTGCTCTGGGCGATCCTCGTGCTCCGCCTGGCAATCCCCCGCTGGCTCCGCTGGCTCTCTGGCGCGATCGTCTTCTTCGCCCTCGGTGTGGCCCTGGTCTCCACCTCGATCTCGAACGCCGCCGTCACGCACCTTCACACCAGCCGCGCCGTGATCGCCCGCCAGGAGACCAACGCCCTCCTCCTCGGCTCGACCCGCGAGCATTCGGTCCTCTTGTGGGTGAACGGCGAGACGCTTCAGATCACGCTGGAGCCGCCGCAGGCACTCGTGATCACCGGCCGGCAGAGTGTGGTTGAGTTTGCGGAGAACGGGATCGGCTCCGCCGATTAGTTCAGCGTCGGCTGCGCCGCCGCTTCATGAGGTGTGCCGGGCGCGCGGCACCTGTTTGAGGCCGAAAATGCCCCCCTGGGACCGCCGAGCACCAGCTCGACTCCCCCCGGGACCGCCGAGCACCAGCTCG
>CAYXKH010000241.1:0-4633 GCA_964465255.1 uncultured Isosphaeraceae bacterium | reverse complement strand
CCGTGATGCCGGCATCACAGCCAATCGTGTCCGTTCACCAACAACACTCGCTCGCTTGCTTCTCCGTGACCTCCGTGTCCTCCGTGTTCCATACCTCCTGCACGCGAGGTGACGAAAGTCTGGCGAGCATGGTCGACGTGCACGGATGTTGCGAGTACCAGCGTCTCGCCGAGCCCCAGCTCGCTGAGTTCCACGCATCCAACCCAGCTCGCGCATCGCCGCCCCCCTGGGACCGTCGAGCCTCGGACCGTGGAGCCCCAGCTCGACGAACGACGACGCGAGCCGCCGTGCGAGAAGAGCGGTCGTGACACGGAGGACACGGAGGGCACGGGGATCGCACCTGGGACCGAGCTGGGGCTCGGCGCACCGTCCCAGTACGCACGCCCGGGCACCCCCAACTGAATCGCCGGAAATGCCGCCGCTCACGTGCATCACGAGTTCGTGCGTCCCCCGTCGTCGGCGGCACTTCCGGCCTCAAGAAGGTGCCGCGCACGCGGCACACCCCAGGAGTCGGCGCAGCCGACGCGAAGCTTGACGCAGCCGACGCGCCTCACGCTTCGCGCGACATCCGATTCAAGATCGGCCCCAGGGCAATGCACAGCACTCCGGCGCCGATTGAGGAGAGGACGAAGAGGAAGAAGAAGTCGCCCTGGCCGCCGAAGACGCCGGTCCAGGGGAGGGTGACTTCGCCCTTGTCGACCTTCTCGACGTAGCTGCCGATCAAGCCGCCGAGAACGCCCGCGGCGAAGCTGGAGAGGAACCAGATGCCCATCAGCAGCGACACGAACTTCAGCGGTGCGGTCTTGGTGACGAACGACAGACCGGTCGGGGAGAGGAAGAGCTCGCCGAGCGTGTGGAAGAAGTAGGTCGCGAGCAGCCAGAAGACGCTGACCTTGACGCCGGTCGAGGCGGCGCCGCCGCCGAAGACCATGAAGAGGTAGCCGATGCCCAGAAGGATCAGGCCGATTCCGATCTTGCCGGCCTGTCTCGGCTTCATGCGACGCTTGGCAAGCCAGGGCCACATCAGGGCGAAGGGAATCGAAAGCGCAATGATCAGCAGCGGATTGACGGACTGGAACCACGTCGCGGGCATCTCCCACGAGCCCATGCTGCGATTGGTGTTCTCGAGGGCGAAGACGTTGAGCGTCGAGCCGGCCTGCTCGAAGGCCATCCAGAAGAAGGTGTTGAAGAGGATGAAGACGAGTATCGCCAGCACCTTCGGGCGATCCGGACCATCCTGTGCGCTGAGGAGCCATCCGGTGAGAGCGAGCATCGCCGCAAGAATCAGGGCGATGGTCCAGCCGTAGCCCAGCGTGTCGGTGGTGCGGGTCATCATGCCGCGCAGCCAGGTGAAGCCGCCTTCGTAGAAGAAGAAGCCCACGGCCGTCGCCAGAATCACCGCCCCCACGAGGAGCGGAATCGAGATGTTGGGCTTGCCTTCCGGCGGCAGTCCCACGCCCTGAAGGAATCGCGGACGACCGATGACATACATCACGAGACCCAGGACCATGCCGACCGCGGCGGCGCCGAAGCCCCAGTGCCAGCCGACCTTCTCGCCGAGGGTGCCGCAGATGAAGGCGCAGATGAAGGCGCCGACATTGATGCCCATGTAGAAGATCGAGTAGCCGCCCTCGCGACGCGGATCGTCGGCCCGAGGATAGAGCTGACCGACCATCACCGAGACGCATGGCTTGAAGTGGCCGGTGCCGATCACGATCAAGGCCAGGCCGCCGATGAAGATTGCCAGGCCGACGGCGTCGTTGGCCCACTCGCCAAAGCCCGAGACGGCCAAGGCGACGTGACCGAGAGCGATCGAGATGCCGCCGACCAGCATCGAGCGGTGGGTTCCGATGAATTTGTCGGCGATCAGTCCACCCATGATTGGGAGCAGATAGGCGAGGCCGGTGTACCAGCCGTAGAGAAGCGTGGCCTCACCCGTGGCCCAGCCGCGTCCACCGTTGGAGTGATTCACCACCTCGACCGACGTGGCGTCGCCCTGAGCCACCTGCGTGATCTGTTCGATGGTCTTGTCGCCATCTTTGGTCTCGCCTTTGATGGTCATGCCGTTGGCGTCGCTGGCGACGATCTCGCCTTCGACGACTGCACCGGTCGCGAGGGTCACCCTTACGCGCGCACTCGATTCGAGGGCCATGCTGCTGCCGTCGGCGAGCGTGAGGTTGAAGCCCACGTGGACCGTCGCGATCAGATAGAGCACCAGCAGCGCCCGCATCCCGTAGTACGAGAATCGCTCCCACATCTCCACGAAGAAGAGGAGAAACAGGCCCGGCGGCTGCCAGGACTGGGCGGCGGCAAGAGCCGCTCCGGTGGGCTGCGGCGGCGACTGATCGGTGGGCGTGTAGCTCATTCGCGGAGTCCGGGAGAGAAGGGGAGGGAAGGACGAGGGGTGGCCTCAGCGGCCCTTGGTCACGCCCTGCATCTCGTCGGCGAGATGTCCGGCGTCGTAGATCTTGCGAAGCGACTCGAGGATGCCGCGGATGTCCACGGCGACCGCGCGGGCCACGGTGTCCTCGTAGGCGTAGTCGCCGGAGAGGCTCTGGATGTTGCCGTCGAAGATCAGTCCGATCAGCTCGCCGTCGGCGTTGACCACAGGACTGCCGGAATTGCCGCCGATGATGTCGGCGGTGCCGACGAAGTTGTAGGGCGTCGTCAGGTCGATCATCTCCTTGCGATCGAGCCAGCGCTGCGGCAGATTGAAGGGCTCGGCATTGCCGCGGGCGGCGGCCTTGGCGAAGGCTTCACCCATCGTCGAGTAGGGCTTCACGGTGCTGCCGTTCTCCTCGTAGCCGCGGACCGGGCCGTAGGAGAGCCGCAGTGTGAAGGTGGCGTCGGGTGCTTCGCGATCACCCTGCACCGCGAAGCGGGCCTTGGCCAGACGGGCGTAGGCCTCGCGCTGCGGGCCGAGGACTTCGTTCTCGTAGCGAAGCTGAAGCGAACGAGCGAGCTGGTCGAGATCGCGGGCAAGGGCCAGCATCGGATCACTGCTCGTGGCCAGCGCGTCGCGGGAACCCTCGGCGGTGCGCTTGCGGAAGTCGACCTTCGCGACCTGCGTGCCGGAGATCAGTTCCGCGGCGCGTGCGGATGGCGACTTGCCGGCGAGTGTCGAGAGGACCAGCGGATGATCGCCACCGAGGACGCGGGCGAGAGTCGACAGCCAGATCGCCATCTTCTCGGTTTCCACCTCGGCGAAGATCGGCGCGGGCGAGAAGATCTCGAGTTCGAGCGAGGCGAGATTGCTGTCGCGATACTCGGGGAGTCGATGGGCGTTGGGCTTGGCCTTCTCCTCCAGCAGTCGCACAAGCTGGCGGGCGAGCCGGAAGTGGCGACTGGCGCCGCGGCCATCGGAGATGATCCGGTGCTGCTCGAAGAAGGGGAGATACGCCGCAATCGAGTCGGCGATCTGCTCGAGCACGCCTTCGCCCAGCGACTTCAACTGCGGGTTCGCGGCGATCTCGTCCATCAGACGATTCTCGGCGTCGACCTTGGCCTTGAAGAAGGTCGGGTCCTGGAGGGCGTCGAGCATGCCGAGTCGCGCCTTGCGCCCGTTGGCGATGCCGCCGAGATCGCTCTCGGCCTGACGCTTGAAGGCCGGATCGCGAGCCGCGAAGGCGGTGAGTTCGACCTCCTGGCGGAAGAGCCAGTCGAGGATCGTCGGACCTTCGTGATCGCGAAGGAAGCGGAGGTGGTCGGCGGTGAGCTGACGCTGCGTGCGACCGGGATGGCCGAAGACGAAGGTGAGGTCACCCTCCTTCGAGCCCTTCGGCGTGGCCACGAGGTGCTGGGGAGTCTGCAGCGGCTTGCCGTCCTCGTAGATTCGGAACAGGGCCATGTCGAGGGCGTGGCGCGGGAACTCGAAGTTGTCGACGTCGCCACCGAGGGCCGCGGCGCTCGACTCGGGGGCGAAGACCAGGCGCACGTCGGTGTAGCGCTTCGAGCGGTAGAGGTGGTAACGGCCGCCCTGGAAGAGCGTGACCACTTCGCTGACGAGTCCGGTGGTGTCCTGTGAGGTCTTCTCGAGCTCGGCGACGGCCCGCTGCCGCGCCGCATAGGCGGCGCCGGGATCGGCATTCGCCGGCACCGCGGCGTTGATCGTGTCGGTCACATCCTCGATCGACCAGAGCACTCGAAGCTCGAGATCCGGGCAGGGGATCTCCTCACCGCGGTTCTTCGCCAGGAAGCCGTCCTCGAGCAGGTTGCGATCCTTGGTGCCCAGAGCGTCGATGACGTCGCTCCCGACGTGGTGATTGGTCAGCACCAGTCCGTCAGGCGAGACGATCGAGCCAGAACCGCCGGTCTCGAAGCGCACCGCCGACTTCTGCATGCGCTCGAGCCACGCCGGATCGAGAGTGACCTTGTACTTCTGTGCAAGGGACTCGGTGGGGGGGCGGGTGAGCAGCCACATGCCCTCGTCGGCAGCGGCGGAGGCTGTGAGCAACGAGGTCGAGGTGAGAGCAGCGAGGGCGAGCGTGCGGAAGCAACGCTGAAGGACATGTGGCGAACGCATGCGGAGAGGATACTGATTTGAGCGCTCGGTTGCGGCCTCCGGCCGCACACTCGCTCTCGTACGCCGCGCCGGGCGAAGCCCGGCGGGCTGAGCGGGCGCGTGCTGATTTGA
>CAYXKH010000240.1:0-4651 GCA_964465255.1 uncultured Isosphaeraceae bacterium | reverse complement strand
TCTGGGGTTGAGGTTCTGGCGAGTGGCCCGCGCGGGCGTCACCGCACCAGCACGACGCTGACGACGCCGTCGCGGAGGACGCGCAGCCGCAGCGGCTGTTCCGCAGTCATGGAGCCGATGGCCCTGGCCAGCGTTTCCGGCGAGTCGATCGAGACGCGGTTGAGGGCGATGATCACGTCGTCGGGTTCGATTCCGACCGCTGCGGCGGGCGAGCCCTGGGCGACGGCCATGACTCTGGCTCCGCCGCGCACGCCGAGTTCGGCGCGTTCGGTGGTGTCGAGACCGGCGATGTCGATTCCGAGGCGCTCGCGGACAGCGTCGAAGGCGGGTGCCTCGGGGGTCATCGGGACCGGTCCGGTGGCGACTCGCTCGGTCGGTCGCTTGCCGAGAACCGCATCGAGCGTCTCGGTCCTGCCTTCGCGGAAGATCTCGAGCTTGACCTTGGTGCCTGGCATCATGTTGCCGACGGTGCTGATGAGCTCGTGTGGAGTGGTGACGAGTCGACCGTCGATCCTGACGATGATGTCCTCGTCGCGGAGCCCGGCGTCGTGCGCCGGAGTCGACTCGGTGACGTCGGCAATCAAGACGCCGCGGCCGTCGTAGCCGAAGGAGCGGGCCAGCTCCTGATCGAGCGGCTGCGGACGAACGCCCAGGAACCCTCGTTCGACACCGCCGTTCTTCAGTCCGTCGGCGACCATCTGCACGGTTCGCGAGGGAATTGCGAAGCCGATGCCGTCGCTGCCGCCGGTCTGGCTGCGGATGGCGGTGTTGATGCCGATCACCTCGCCTCGAAGGTTGACCAGCGGACCGCCGCTGTTGCCGGGGTTGATGGCTGCATCGGTCTGGAGGAAGTTCTCGTAGAGCGAGACGCCGATTGAACTGCGCTGCGTGGCGCTGACGATGCCGCTGGTGACGGTGTGCTCGAGCCCGAAGGGACTGCCCACCGCGACGACCCAGTCGCCCTGTTCAAGGGCATCGCTGTCGCCGAAGGTGGCGGCGGTGAGATCGCTGGCCTCGATCTTGATGAGGGCCAGATCCGCCTCGGGGTCGGCGCCGAGCACCGTCGCCGGATACTCGCGACCGTCATCGAGACGCACGGTGAGTTGGTCGGCGCCGTTGACGACATGGCTGTTGGTCACGATGAGACCGTCGCTGCCGATGATCACGCCGCTGCCCTGGCCGCGCAGTTCCGGAGCACGGCCGCCGCGGGGGTTGAACTGCTGCGGGGCCTCGCCACCGAAGAAGCGGCGACGGAGCTCTTCAGGAATGCCCTGCTGACCTCCGGGGACCTCGCGGCCCGCCGGGATGGTCTGTCGCTTGACGGTGTCGATGTTGACGACCGATGGGCGGATCGCATTCGCGGCATGACGGAAGGCGCGGGAGATCGAGTTCGCGGCTTCGATTGCCCGAGTGGTTTCGGCATCGGGCTGCGGTGGCTGACTGGCGAGAGCCATCCGAGTGATTCCGGCGCTCGACAGCACGAGCGTGGCCGCACCAAGAGCCACCATCGCAACGGCGGAGACTCGACGGCGCTTGAGGGTCGCGGTCAAGGTCGTGCCCATCGCGGTGGTGGATCGCTCGAGACCGGCGCAGTGATCTGCGGAAGTCCGGTCGTTCGCGTGCGGGGGTGCATCGAGCTCATCGGCGTGCTGCTTGCAGGAACCGGTCATGGCGTGAGGTCCTTTCGGTGTGTTCACTCGAGGGCAGTCGTCCTTCCCTCGTCAGTGTTTCAACGCAGAGGCTTCTACGGAGATTGCATCGGCCGCGTTCACAAAGAGTTGTTACCGATGTGGCAAATGGCGCTCGGCGACAGGACTGCGGGAAACCCCTCAAGAGGTCTGCCCAGAGCCCGGCGACAGGCTGGCGGCTCGGCCGTGGAGCACGATGCGCCGCCGCCGCGGCTCCGGCAGCCAATTCGGCAGCCGCCGCGGAGCTTCGGTGTTCGTACGGATCGGCGCTCAACTGGCCCGCTGCGCCGCAATTGCTTCGCCCGCTGCGAGGAGCTTTGCGATCTCGTCCTCGCTGAACGTGCGGGCGCTGCGGTTGGCCACGCCGAGGGCGCCGATTGCCCGCCCATCGGGGGCGCGGATCGGGACCACGATTGCACCTTCCATGCCGGTAGCGCGAGCGCCGGGTCGGACTTCGCCCGAGGTGTCGGTCTGGATGTTGCAGGCGCTCACCGCGGCGTTGCGCTCGACGGAGAGACCGGCCATTCCCTTGCCGACCGGCACGCGCGCCACGATCGCCAGGACCGCCGCGGGAATGCCCTGGGCGGCGCGAAGCACGAGCACCCCTTCGGCGTCGAGGAGATGAATGGTTCCGGTCTCGGCGCCGAGATCGGCAATCACCGCGTGAAGGGCATGCTCGAGGGCGAGGCCGCCTTCGGGACTTCGTTCGCCTAACTGACCGAGAGACTTGTCGCAAGAGAGGTCACTCATCGTCGCCGACGATAGAGCGCGCCCGATCGGCCCCATCACCCACGGCTGGGTCATGGCTGGCTCTGGCCCGACTCTCGAGCGGGCGCCGACTCGAGATCAAGACGCCTGACCGGCACCTTGCCGAGATCGATCTCCTCGCCCCAGGCGCGATCGAAGTCAAGCGAAAGCCGCACGTCGGACAGGGCCGGCTCGATGACGACTCGCACGTATCTGATCTTCGGATCGAGATCGTCCAACGGTTCCTCGAGCACCAGCGTCTCTCCGCCGAGCAGTGAGCGTCCCTCCGACCAGGCGGTTCCGACCGACGAACGAAACGTGCGGTCTCTGATCTCGACCCGCGCGCGGATTGCCAAGGGAACCTCAAACAGCACTCGAAACGCCACCTGCACTCGGAGTCGACACCGACCGTCATCGTGCCTGCTCACTTCGGCCTCGGTGACCGTGAACGAGTCGCGAACCATTGTTCGAAGTGACGGATCGACGACTGGCGTCACCGCCGGCTCACCATGTCGAAAGACGGTGAGGGTGTGCGTGACCAGTTCGGTTCCATGAGCCACACGACGATTCAGTGCCGATGCCGGATCGGGGATGGCGTCGAGCCGCTCAAAGAGCGGACTGCTCTCGGGCAGCGAATTCATGGCGTCGCCTGACGACATCAATTG
Source organism: uncultured Isosphaeraceae bacterium (assembly GCA_964465255.1). GTDB lineage: Bacteria > Planctomycetota > Phycisphaerae > Phycisphaerales > SM1A02 > CAYXKH01. Next base: position 1,551 of record CAYXKH010000240.1, on the reverse strand, counting down.
AGCTCCCGATCCGAAGCTGGCTACAGCCGAAGGGTCGTGGCGCAAGAAGATCTCACCGGCGATCGCCACCCACTCCACCTCGAACTCGATGGTGTGCGTTCCGGGGGCGAGAAGCGGAAGATCGCGCCGTTCACGAGTCGTGCGGGGCGCTGCCGGGGTTTCGCGGACCACGGGGACCCCGTCGACTCGCACCTCCTTGAACCGCATGACGCGATTCAGCCCGACACTGGGCATGCCGACCCCATAGAACGAGTAGACCGCGGTCGTGTCCTCTCGAACCCGAGATCTCATCGCCACCGGAGTGGGACCGGTCCAGGCCAGCACCAGCCGTTCGCGCTGTTCACGGCTGAGCGCCGGATGGCCCACGAGCGAAGCGATCAGTGCTTCACTGCGGGATTGAACCGCGAATCGGTGCGCAGGCGGAAAGTCCGGGGGCAAGGCTCTGATGAAAGACTCGACGACGTCTCCGAGCTCCGACTCGCTCAGGCCCTTCGCCCGAATCCTGGCATTGATCTCGGCAAAGAGCATTCCATCCCCCAAGCTGCTTGGGACGGCGGCGGCGAGTTGGCCGTTGGAGACGCTGGCCCAGGTGACCACTGCCGCCGCGGCGGCCTGGCCCTGCGCGGCCCGCGCCGCTGCGGCCTGCGCGACCGCCGGTCGGGCGATCAAGAGCGACGCCCCGACCATCACCAGAGGCGCCAGCACCATCAGCACCGCGCCGACGATGATGAGGACCGGTCGCCGCTGCCTGCTTCCAAACGCCACCGCTCCTCGGCGTCCAAGACTCGCCCCGCACTCCGGGCACTTCGCATGACGCTCGCCGAAGGTCTTGAGATCGTGCCGACACTTGGCGCAGCGCGGATCGTCGAGGATGAGCCGCCCCCGGATTCCGAGAATCAGAAGGAGCAGACCCGGTCCGAAGATCACGGCCACCGTGAAGAGGCCGCCCATGATGGTGGGAACGGACGACATGTGAGGAACCTCCAGAGGCACTCCAGCGCGCGCCGGCGCGACAAGCGCACACGATATCGCCGCCACCACGCCGCCCCGCATCCGCCGCGAAATCACTCTGCCCCTCCCAAAAACGAACGGAGCGGGCCGCCCACGCAGCCCGCTCCGATACTCATCACCGATTCAGGACCGTCTCCCGGTCCCTCATTCCCAATTCCTCATTCCTCCCGCGAGCGAAGCGAGCGGACTCCTACTCCGACTTGATCCGCATCGCATAGAAGCTGCGCCACACGAAGAGCATGCTCACCGCGAGGCACGCCACCGACCCGATCAGGGTCACCGTGCTGGTGTAGTGCTCGATGTTGCCGCCGTGCGATCCGGGGTTGTTGAGGGCGACCGCAAGCTCGACCGCCAGCAGGCCGAAGAGCGTCGTGAACTTGATGATCGGGTTCATGGCCACCGAGGAGGTGTCCTTGAACGGATCGCCCACGGTGTCGCCGACGACGGTCGCGGCGTGGAGCGGCGTGCCCTTCATCTTCATCTCGACCTCGACGATCTTCTTGGCGTTGTCCCAGGCGCCGCCGGCGTTGGCCATGAAGA
>CAYXKH010000239.1:0-4657 GCA_964465255.1 uncultured Isosphaeraceae bacterium | reverse complement strand
AGAGCGCTCCGTAGCGGCCTTCGGCCGCACACTCGCTTTCGCGGGTTGGTACTCGCGTTTGCGGGTTCGGACCTGCGTGCGACGGTTCGTAGCTGCCTTCGTGGGTTCGTCCCTGCGCCTGACGGGTCGCACCTGCGTTCGACCGTTCATGCGGGCGTTCGCGGGTTTGGGCCGGCGGGCTTCTAGGTCACCCCATCAGCCCGCGGAGGATTTCGAGTCCCTTGCGAAGGGTCGGCTCCGGTGCGGCGTAGCTCAAGCGGAAATGGGTGTCGCGCCTGCTGAAGACCTTTCCGGGGATCACCAGCACGCTGTTGGCGATGGCCTGCTCGACGAAGTCGCTGGCGCTGAGCCCGAGCCGGCTCGGCACTTCGACGAAGGCATAGAAGGCGCCACCCGGTCGGGCGACATTGGCCACGCCGTTGAAGGCATCGAGCACCAGATCGCGCCGGGTTTCGTAGTTGCGGACGAATGGCCCAAGATCGACGTCGAAGGCCTTGGCCACGCCGAGCTGGGCCATCGAAGGAGCGCAGACGAAGGTGTACTGCTGCAGCTTGGCCATCTCCTGGATCAGTCGCCTGGGTCCGGTGACGTACCCGAGGCGCCATCCCGTGCAGCCGTAGCTCTTGCCGAATCCGCGGATCAGGAGCAGTTGATCGGTCATCCGCGCCGGAGTTGGAAAGCGACCCTCTTCGCGGGCGTCGCTGTAGACGAACTCGTCGTAGATCTCGTCCGAGATCAGCAGGATCCCCCGTCGCCGGCACAGCTCGACGATGTCGCGGATCTCGTCGCTCGAGAGCACCACGCCGCAGGGATTGCTCGGACTGTTCAGCAGGACGAGCTTGGTGCGCGGCGTGATCTTCGCCTCGATCCGCTCGGCGGTGAGGCGGAAGTCGGGATAGGTGTCGCAGAGGACCACCCGCCCGCCGGTGATCGGCCCGAGCTGCGGATACATCACGAAGAAGGGGTCGGCGGCGATTGCCTCGTCACCGGGATTCAGAAGCGCGAGGAAGGCCAGCAGAAGCGCGCCGCTGGTTCCCGAGGTGACCAGCAGCCCCAGGTCGTCGTGCGGACCCGACCAGCCGAGCGTGCTGTTCAGGTGGTTCCAGATGGCGTGCTGCAGCTCGGGAACACCCTGCGTCACCGTGTACCCGTTGCGATCGGCGCGGATTGCGGCGATGGCCGCATCCTTCATCGCCTCGGGCACTGGGAAGTCGGGTTGTCCGATTGAGAGATTGATCGGATTCGCGAGCTTTGCGCCCAGATCGAAGACCCGGCGGATGCCGGAGGCGTCGATGGCGAGGGCCCGCTGGCTGATGAGCGAGTCGACGGAGAAGGGTGCCGAGGCGGGGAGCGAACTCATGGTGCCGGGAGCGTAGCGACTCCATTTGCCTCGCGGGCCGCGAGGCATGCCGCTCGCCGACTCCATGCAGAACGACCCGAGGCGCGTGCCTCGGGTCGTTCCAGCGGAGTCGGTTCAGACGCGCCGCGAGGGCGCTCGCATCACTTCCTCTTGGCGCCGGCGCCTTCGTCCTGCTTCAGGCTGTCACTGGCGGCCTGATCGGGCGACTGGATCTTCTCGCCATCGGCCGCGGCGGGCTTGGCCTTGATGGCCCGACCGTCCGGCGTGGTGCTGCTGCCACCGCAGCCGACGAGGAGAGTGCTGGCGACAAACGCGAGGCCGCAGCCGAAAAGTGTCTTCTTCATGGTGTCGATCCTTTTGAAATCCTGCCTCGGGCCAACCGAGGAACTCGCAAGAGCGAGCGTCGATAGTCGTGTCGGCCGGCGGGACCAGACCCACCGGAACCATCTCGGTTGCTTCGATCCACGAGGCGGCCGAGAACTCCGTCAGATTGGACCGTCGCGGCAACGGGTGGTCAAGCCCGCGACGGCGCGGGCGGCCAGGGATCGGCCTTTGATCGAACCGAGCGAGCCTTCCAGAGCGCGGCGGCGCCGGTACACGAGAATGCTCCGCCGAGGTTTGAAGCTCGGCGGAGCAGAGGAGAGAGGGCCATCGAAGTGATGGCACTGGTACGTCGGCACCCGGAGGGCAGTTCAGTCCATCTCGTGAAGAAATCGTCGAGCCGCGGAGATCAGTCGGGGCGAACCGCGCCCGGGAACGGCAGGGCCTCCGGCCCCCCGATGCGCTCGTACAGATCGATGAGTCGTTCCGCGTGATCGCAGGAGCGGTGCTGCCGCTCGATCAGCGCCCGGCCCCCCCGGGCGATCGCTTCGACATCCTCGCCACTCCCAAGCGCCCGCTCGAAGGCGACCTGCCACCGCTCGGCGGAGGGGGCGCCACCCCCATCGGACGGTCCGGCGCTCCCCACCACGATGGCAGTGCGCTCGGGCTCGATCATGTCGAGCATCGAATCGGCGCGGGCGATCACGGTGATGCCGGCGGCCATCGCCTCGAGCACCAGGCCGCGCACCACTCCGGCCCGCTCGGGAGTCACCACGACATGGCAGCAGAGGACGAGTTGCCGCAGCGGCGCCGCGTCGGCAATCGAGGTGGTGAGCTCGAGGAGCCCGTGACGGCGAAGGCTCCGCCAGGTGTCGTGGCTCCGTGGTCCTCTGATCTCGATGACTGCGTGGAGTTCGGCATGTTGGGCGATGGCGCGCTGCAGCCCGGCGAAGCAAAGGTCCGTCGACTCCGGATCGAGCCCCTCGGTGAGCACCACGAGATCCACTCCGGTGTCGGAGGCGGGCGCGTCGACTGCGAGCTGCGGTGGCACCGCCACCCCGATTGCGATGTGATGCACGATGGCAGGGTCGACTCGAGTCCCGAGCAGGGCTGCCAGCGGAGCGGTCGGGGCCACGCAGGCGATGGCGGGGGTCGTGCGAGTGTGGCGTGGAACTGCGGCGACGTCGGCGCTCGACCATGCCTGGAGCACGAGTGGGCGATCCAGGGTCCGGGCGAGATCCGACGCAAGCGCAAAGGTCGACGCTCCGCTGGCGTGGATCACGTCGGGAGCATGCCGATCGAGCTCATAGAGAAGGGCGGCGCGGCGCGACGGGCGGAGCCAGATTGGTCCACCCTTCGAGTATGAGATGCGCGGCACCAGGCCCAGCTCGCGTTCGAGCGGGTTCGCTCCGAGAGGATCGAAGGTCGACGGGACCATCCGCACGAGCTGCACGCCTGCGTCGAGCAGGGCGATGCATTGGCGGTTGAGGGACGCCTGCTCGCGGTGAAGAAGAACCTCATCGGCAATCAGGGCGACTCGCATCAGGAACGCCGATCATGAGGCGCGGGCGTCGCCGGCAGGGCCGGATCGATGCTGCGAAGGTACGGCCAGGAATAGATTCCGGTGTCGTGGCCGTCGGAGAAGCGGATGCGAACGGCGTAGTGGCCCACTCGTTCGATGTCGAGGGCCCGCAAGGGGCCCCCGTCGCCCCGCGAAGGAGGCAGCACGGTGAGCGGATTGCTGGCCATCTGCTCGCGCAGATGACGAGCGTCTGCGGAGGGAGAGAAGCGCCGCAGATGGGCAATCGAATAGACGCTGCGAACGCCATCGGACCAGTCGACGGTGAGCGACTCGTCGCGCTTGAGTTCGAGATGGACGGGTCGAACTTCCACGGGGCGATGGTAGCGGAGCCATTTCGTGACCGAGGTGTCGTACCGAGGTATGCATGGCCTCACCCCGCGACGACGACCGAGGCCACGCCGAACCAGACGATCGATCGCTCCTCGACCAGTGCCTCCGCCCGATTGAGATCGCCCATCGAGATCATTCCAACGGGCTGCGCGCCGTCGATGACCGGGATGTGCCGGAGGAACCGCTCCCGCATCAGCAGTCGGATCTCATCGAGCGACGTATGCGGGGCCGCGCACGCGACGGGGCTGGTCATGACCTCGGCCAGCCGCACCTGATGCGGATCCTGTTCGCAGGCGACGACGCGCTCGAGCAGGTCGCGCTCGGTGAAGATCCCCGCGATCTCCCCCGCGCGCACGACCAGAATCGAGCCGATGTGTCGTGCGTGCATCAGGGCGACGGCGTCGCTGACGGTCGCCTCGGGACCGAGACTGACCAGGTCGCCACCCTTCAGCATCAGGAGCTGCTCTGCGGTTGCCATCGAAGACCTCCCAGTCCCGACATCGATCGCACTCGATGATGGGCGACGTCCTCTCTCCAACTCTCCCGACGAAACCCGGGCATCTTCCCGCGCGCCCGTCGAGACGCAAGGGGCAGTCCGAAGAGAACTCACCCACCCGGCCCGAGAGGCGGGCGCGGCGGCGACTCTGTTCTCGCGGTAGTCTGCTCGCCACCGTCGTCGTTCGGCGACACGACGGACGGCTCGGAGGCCTCCGACCACGCGCCCCGGCCGGGGTATCGGCGTCGAACGTTCGACGAAGCGCTCAAATGACAGTCGCCGCGAAGCAGGATCGACCCATGCCACGACGAACCACCCACCGCTCCAGCACCGGAACAAAGCTCTACGCCGTCCGCGACGCCGGCGGCAAGTTCAACGACATCCAGACCTTCCAGCGCTCGCACGCGGCCGACCTGCGGACCATCTCCGCTGCCGAGGCCGCCGTCGCTGCCGCACGCGGCGAGCCAGACGCCGCGACCAAGAAGGCGGCCAAGAAGTCGGTCAAGAAGAAGGTCGCGAAGAAGCCGAAGAAGTCCTCGAGGAAGTAGACGATCGCCCGGGGTTCGAA
>CAYXKH010000238.1:0-4691 GCA_964465255.1 uncultured Isosphaeraceae bacterium | reverse complement strand
CGGCCGGAGGCCGCTACGGAGCGCTCAAACCGCTCCGGCCGAAGGCCGCTACGGAGCGCTCAAACTGGCTGCGGCGTTCGCGGCGCCACCATCGCCCCTTCCCGACACACCAGCGACGCGCGAACCACTTCATCGTCGAGATCGATTGTCAGGGTCTCGGGATCGGCCAGCATCGGGGTGAGGAAGGCGACGACGTTGCGGGCGAACATCTGGCTCGCGTCGTGCGGGACGGTCGCGGGAAGATTGGTCGGCCCGAAGATGGCCACACCCTGATGCCGCACGACTTCATCCGCACGGCTCAACTCGCAGTTGCCGCCGCGCTCCGCGGCCAGATCGACGATGACCGAGCCCGGCTTCATGCCTTCGACCGCAGCCCGCGTGATCAGAAGCGGCGAGCGCCGTCCCGGCACCGCCGCGGTCGAGATGACCACGTCCTGCTCGGCGCAGACCTTGGCCAGCGCCTCTCGCTGCTTGACATAAAAGGCCTCGTCCATCGCCTTGGCGTAGCCGCCCTGGCCCTCGCCGTCACCGGCAGCGGCCTCCGGAAACAGGTCGACGAACTTGCCACCGAGAGATTCGATCTGCTCGCGCACCGCGCTGCGCACGTCGTAGCCGCTGACGATGGCTCCAAGCCGCTTGGCGGTGGCGATGGCCTGAAGTCCGGCCACACCCGCGCCGAGGACGAGAACCCGGGCCGCGGTGACGGTGCCGGCCGCGGTCATGAACATCGGCATGAACTTGGGGATGGCCGCCGCGGCGATCAGCACCGCTTTGTAGCCGGCCACATTGGCCTGCGAGGAGAGCACGTCCATCGACTGGGCGCGAGTGATCCGCGGCACCAGTTCGAGAGCGAAGAGCGTGGCCCCGGCTCTGGCAATCGCCTGCGACTGCTCAGCCGCCGTGAGCGGTTCGGCGAGACCGACCAGCACCTGTCCAGGGCGGATCCGGGGCAGGTCGTCGCGCCCCGCAGTCGGATTGGCGCCCAAGGTGCGGACCTGGCAGATCAGGGCCGCGTCGCCAAAGACCTCGTCGCGCGACGCCAGCGAGGCCCCCGCCCTGGTGTAGGCCTCGTCGGTGAACCCGGCCGCGACACCGGCGCCGCGCTCGACGATCACCGTCGACTTCAACTTCCCGAGCAAGGTCACCGCCGCAGGCGTCAGGGCCACCCGCGCTTCGCCGGGACAGGTTTCGCACACGACGCCGATCTTCATGCCAGCCCCTCAATTGGAGTTTGCGAGATTGCGAGAGTGTCCGGCAGGCTGGAAGACGCCGTCGCGCTGGCCGGAACGTGCCACCGTGGCGGCGGGGATGCCGGACAGAGTACATTGCTCCGAGTGTCCGTGGATCGCCGCCTCACCCTCGACCTGCACGCGCAGCCCGACGACCTCACGTGCGGACCGACGTGTCTGCACGCGGTCTATCGCTACCACGGCCTCGATCTCCCGCTCGAGACCGTGATTCGCGAGACGCCGAGGCTCAACGACGGCGGCACGCTGGCGGTGAACCTGGGCCGCCACGCCCTTCGATACGGCTTCAAGGCGAGGCTTTACGTCTTCAACCTGCGGATCTTCGATCCCACCTGGTTCGAGCCCGCGGCGAACGAGCGGCACACCCGAGTCGCCGAGAGCGGCAAGCTCGTCGAACGGCTGCGAGCCCAGCGGGTTGCCAAGACCCGACCCAAGCTGCGCACCGCAATCGACGCCTATCTCGAATATCTCGAACTCGGCGGCGAAGTCGCCCAGGAGGACCTCACCACGGATCTCCTGCGGCGGTACCTCAACCGCGATATTCCAATCCTCACCGGGCTGAGCGCCACCTATCTCTACGGTTCGGCCCGGGAGATCGAGGTGTCTCCCGGAAAACTGGCCTTCGATGACATTCTCGGCGAGCCCACCGGTCACTTCGTGATCCTGAGCGGCTATCAGAAGGAGGCCCGAGAGGTGCTCGTGGCCGATCCCCTCTCGCTGGCCACCGCCTCACCGAGCGACCGGCCGCAAAGTCGGCACTATTCCGTCGACATCCACCGCCTGCTCTGCGCCATCCTGGTGGGAATCATCACCTACGACGGCAACCTGCTGATCCTGACCCGCCCCCCATGAACCCGTCGCGACAGCCCGAACTGGCGCAGGATGAGGACCACCGCCCGCGGTTCAACGCTGCACCATCGCCCGATCCGCTCCCCCCGCCGGTACCCTGCAACCCCATGCCATCGATCGTCGTCGTTGACGACCCCAGTGACTGGTCGCTCGAGATCCCCGGTGTGCAGGTCGTCTCCAGCCGGGACTACCTCACCGACAGCTCGTGGAGCGCCATGCGCCATGCGAAGGTCTTCAACCTCTGCGAGAGCTATCGCTACCAGAGCCTCGGGTACTACGTCTCGCTGCTGGCCACGGCCCGCGGACATCGTCCGCTGCCGAGCGTGGTCACGGTGCAGGATCTCAAGACTGCGGGGATCGTCCGGGCCTTCGGTGAAGACCTCGACGAGCTCGTCCAGAAGAACCTGGCGCGGATCACCGGGCGCGAGTTCGATCTGAGCATCTACTTCGGTCGCAATCTGGCCGAGCGCTACAACAAGCTCGGGCGGGAGATCTTCAATCTCTTCCCCGCGCCGCTCCTGCGGGCCCACTTCATCTCCGACGGCGAGCGCTGGCGGCTGACGAGCGTGCGCCCGTTGCCGCTCAGCGAAGTTCCGGCGACCCACAAGGCCTTCGTGCATCAGGTCGCTGCGGAATACTTCACCGGTCGTCAGCCCAATCGCACTCGTCGCAAGCAGGCCCAGTACGACCTCGCGATCCTGCACGATCCCGCCGCCGAGAGCGGACCGTCCAACGACAAGGCCCTGAAGAAGTTCGAGCAGGCCGCCGAAGACGCCGGCTTCGATGTGACCTTCGTCACCCGCGAGGACTACGGCATTCTTGGCGAGTTCGACGCCCTCTTCATCCGCGACACCACTGCCGTCAATCACTACACCTACCGCTTCGCCCGCCGAGCGGTGGCCGAAGGCGTCGTGGTGATCGACGATCCCGAGTCGATCGTCCGCTGCACCAACAAGGTCTTCATGGCCGAGGCCCTGGCCCGCCACGACGTCAGCATTCCCAAGACGCTGGTCGTCGACCGCTCGGGAATGGCGCGGATCGAGGGTGAACTCGGCTTCCCCTGTGTACTCAAGCAGCCCGACAGCGCCTTCTCCCGCGGCGTGGTCAAGGTCGATTCGCGCGAGGAGCTGGAACGCGAATGCGATCGTCTGCTCGATTCCAGCGAACTGATCGTCGCCCAGGAGTTCATGCGGACCGACTTCGACTGGCGGATCGGCATCATCGACGACAAGCCGCTCTTCGCCTGCCGCTACCACATGGCCCCGAAGCACTGGCAGATCGTGCGCCGTGATCAACCGGGCAAGAGCGAGTTCGGCCAGGTCGACGCGGTCCCGATCGACCTGGTGCCGCCGAAGGTCATGCGAACCGCGCTCAAGGCGGCGAGTCTCATCGGCAACGGCCTCTACGGGGTGGACATCAAGCAGATCGGCCGCAACGTCCACGTGATCGAGATCAACGACAACCCCAACATCGACGCGGGCTACGAGGACGCGATCCTGAAGGATCGTCTCTACGCCGAGATCATGAGCGTCTTTGCCCGTCGAGTCAGAGCACGCGGCCGCGAGGAGGAGTGATGTCTCGGTCGGGGGCCGAGATCCGCTGTCCGCGCTGCGGGTACGACGTGCGCGGGGAGTGCGAAGGCTGGACCGAGGCCTGTCCCATTGATGGTCGTTGCACCGAGTGCGGACTTGAGTTCTGCTGGAGCGATCTCTTCAACCGCGATCGCGCCCCGCCGAAATGGTCGACCGAATACGTCTCGCGATGGGGGATTCCTCGAGCCGTGATCGCCGGCTCGCTGCGCATGCTTCGACCGCGGCGCTTCTGGAAGGCGCTGCCGATGCACCGCCCGGTGCATTCGAGTCGCCTCGCCGTGCATGTGCTGGTGATCGCCCTGCTGCCGTGGGCCTTGGCCGAGACCTTCAGGACGATCCTGGCCGCGATTCTGATCTTCGAGATCGGATTCTCGGCCACGCCCCCGACCACCGCATCGGTTCCGGAGGCCCTGGTGATCCATCTGCTGCTGCCCTGGACCCCGATTCGACCCGGCGGCCCGACCACTCCCGCCGGCTCGTGGGGGACGCCGATCTGGCCTACGCCGCTCGAGCTGCGGCACGCCATCTCGAGACCACGCCGCTCCTACCACTCCTACAGCTGGGTTCCGATTGGCATACAGATCGAAAACGGGCGCTGGAGTTTCGGACGGCGTAACCCCATCCCGGGGCCCGGGGGCCGCGTCGAATTCCAGACGTCCCCGGGCGTGCTCGACACCTCTCAGATCCTCTCGCTTCAACTCCAGCGACTGAATCCCCGCTTACTGCGGCACGACGGCACGGTGTTCCTGATGACCGCATTCACCGCCCTGGCGATGCCGCTCACGTTCATCTGTCTTCCCGTCTCGCTTCGTCGGGCCAAGGTGCGTCCGGTCCATCTCTGGCGCATCACCGCCTACTCCGCGGTGATTCCGGCGCTCCTTCCGATTGCCTCGACGCTCTTCGACTACAGCGTCTTCACCGGCATCCCCCGCCCCGGTTACCACCCGTTCGAGGCCTCCGGGATCTGCCTGATCATCCTCGTCATGCTCCTCGCCCTGCTCAT
>CAYXKH010000237.1:0-4691 GCA_964465255.1 uncultured Isosphaeraceae bacterium | reverse complement strand
TGACCGGCTGCGCCGCGATGAAGCCCGGCATGGGCTTCGATGATGCCGGGGGTGTGCGCGAGGGTGTCGCCGATCGCACGGGCATGAAGGTTCACTGGAACAGCGGTTCGAAGGAGGACGCCGAGGCCGCCGCTGCGGTGAACTCGCTGCTGGAACAGAGCCTGACCGCGGACCAGGCCGTGCAGGTTGCGCTGCTGAACAACCATGAACTCCAGGCCGTCTACGAGGAACTCAACCTTGCCCAAGCGGACGTCGTGCAGGCCGGGCTGCTCCGCAACCCGGTCTTCAGCGGCGAGGTGCGATTCGCCACCAGCGGCGGAGGAACCACCGTCGTGCTCGACCTGGCCCAGGATTTTGTCAGCCTCTTGTATGCGCCGCTGCGCACCGGGCGGGCCGAAGCCGCGTTCGAGGCGGCCAAACTTCATGTCACGGCCGTGGTCGTGGACATGGCCGGTGAGGTGCGCTCGGCGTTCTACGAGTACCAGGCCGCAGAGCAAGCCCGGGAGATGCGCTCGACCGTGCTGGCAGGAACGCAGGCATCCTTCGAACTCGCCAGGCGGTTGCGCGCCGCCGGCAACACCCGCGAACTCGATGTGCTCAACGAGCAGGATCTGTACGAACAGGCCAGAGTCGATCTGGCCCTGGCCGAGGAGGTTGTGGTTCAGGCACGCGAGCGGCTGAATGCGCTCATGGGGCTGTGGGGGGGGCAGACCAGTTGGCGGGCCGAGGCCATGCTCCCGTCCCTGCCCGCCGAGGATCCCAGTCCCGAGAGTGTGGAGCGCCGGGCCATCGAGCAGAGCCTTGACCTTGGCATCGCACGCCGCGAGATTGAGATCGCGGCAAGGGCGCTGGGCATCGCCAAGCCGTTCGGCTGGCTCACCGACACCGAGGTCGGCGTCGCGGCCGAGCGTGATGGTGACGGATCGTGGTCCGTCGGGCCATCATTCTCCTTGCCCGTTCCGCTGTTCGACCAGGGCCAGGGCGCAGTCGGCAAGGCTCAGGCGCAGCTCCGGCAGGCGAGCGAGCGCTATCACGCCCGCGCGGTGGAAGTCCGATCGCGGGTGCGGGCGGCGCACAGCGTGGTGCTCTCGGCCCGCGCCCGCGCCCGCTACTACCAGGAGGTCATCCTGCCGCTGCGGCAGCGGATCGTGGAAGAGACGCAGCTTCAGTACAACGGGATGCAGGTGTCCACGTTCCAATTGCTCCAGGTCAAGCGGAACCAGGTTGAAGCGGGCGCCAGCTTCATCGAGGCGCTGCGCGACTACTGGGTCGCCCGCACCAGGCTTGAACAGATCATGGGCGGGCGACTGACAGTCCTCGAAGGCACGGGCCCATCGTCTCCAGGTTCGAGATCGCACCGCGTCCTTTGAGAAGCACCGGGGCGTCCGCTCCAGCACCGCCACACGGGCGGCACAACCATCGCCACTCCCGAGTGACCATCAGCAGCAGGCTTCCGAACAATGAACACGAAGAATGACATCTCCAGACTTTCCGCCTCGGGCCTGACGCGGCGCGACATGCTGGCCACGGGGGCTCTGGCTGGAGGCGCCATCCTGCTGGGCGCTCGCGCCGTCGCTCAGCAGCCCCCGCACGCCGAACACCAGCACCCGGCGGCCGACCCGCCCAAGCCGGATCATGCACCGGTCCGACCGGGCGAACCCGGGAGGGAGTACACGCCGGTGGCAGTCCCCAACGGCTGGACCCTCCCGTACAAGGTCGTGGACGGCGTCAAGGTCTTCCACCTCGTCGCCGAGGAGGTCGAGCACGAGTTTGCGACAGGCCTTCGAGCGACCTGCTGGGGCTACAACGGCGGCGTGCACGGCCCGGTGATTGAGGCCGTCGAGGGCGACCGCGTCCGCATCTTCGTCACCAACAAGCTCATCGCGCCGACCACGGTCCACTGGCATGGCGTGCTTCTGCCCAGCGGGATGGATGGAGTCGGCGGCCTCTCGCAAAGAGCGATTCAACCGGGAGAGACCTTCATGTACGAGTTCCCGCTCGTGCAGCATGGCACCTTCATGTACCACAGCCACCACGACGAGATGACACAGATGGGGCTGGGTCTCACCGGGTTGTTCATCATCCATCCGCGGCAGCCCAAAGGCCCGCGACCTGACCGGGACTTCGCGCTGCTCATTCACGAATGGCGGATCGAGCCGGGCGCCTCCCGTCCCGACCCCAACGAGATGATCAACTTCAACGTGCTCACGATCAACGCCAAGTGCTTCCCCGGCACGCAGCCGCTCATCGTGAAGCAGGGCGACCGGGTCCGCATCCGCATCGGCAACCTCGGCGCAATGAACCACCATCCCATTCACCTGCACGGGTACTCCTTCACCGTCACCGAGACGGACGGTGGCGTGATTCCCGAGGCCGGACGCTGGCCCGAAACGACGATTCTGGTCCCGGTCGGCAGCACCCGCACCGTCGAGTTCACGGCCGACAACCCCGGCGACTGGGCCATGCACTGCCACATGACCCACCACGTCATGAACCAGATGGGTGAGGGGCTGCCCAACATGATCGGCGTCGATACGCGGGGTCTGGACACTCAGGTCCGCTCGCTGCTGCCCGAGTACATGTCGATGGGCCAGGCGGGCATGGGCGGAATGACCGACATGGGCATGGCGGTCCCGCCCAACAGCATCCCGATGGTCGGTGGCATCGGTCCCTACGACGAGATCACCATGGGCGGGATGTTCACGATCCTCAAAGTACGCGAGCAACTGTCCAGCTACGACGAGGATCCGGGGTGGTACCAGACCCCTCCAGGCACCCTCGCTTCCCTCGCGACCGATGACGCGCTGCGAGCGGCGGGCATTGCGGGCGACGGCTCCGGCGCGCCCAATCCTCCCGAGGGTGCGCTGCGACCACACACGCTGCCGCCGCCGTTGACCGAACCGAGTGCGATCGACACTCACGCAGGTCCGACCAACCACTCAGGCGCCCACCAGTGACGACCACGCCTTGGCTCTCCATCCTGCCCCCGCTTCTCACGATCGCCATCGCGATCTGGTCCAAGCGGATCATCCCGTCCCTTCTTGTTGGTCTGCTGGTGGGTGGATACCTGCTCGATCACCGAGTGACCGGTGGTTTCGAGACGGCTGTCGATCAGATCGTCGCCACGCTCACGGACAAGGACAGCCTTCAGGTTCTCCTGTTCCTGTACCTGTTCAGCGGTCTGATCGGAGTTGTCAAAAAATCGGGGGGCATCCAGGCGTTTTCCGCGCTGGCCGAGAAACGTGTGAAGACCCAGAAGGGTGTGTTCTACCTGCTTTGGGCGCTGATCCCGGTGACCTTCATCGACTGCGGATTCCGGATAATCGGCGCCGGCTCGATCACCCGCCCGCTCGCGGAGAAGAAGGAAATCCCCAGCGAGCGACTGGCCTTCATGCTCAACAACTCCGCCAGCCCGGTCGTGGAACTCATTCCGATCGCGACCACGTATGTGGGATTCAACCTTGCGATCATTGGACTGGGCTTGAAGAGCGCCGGGGTGGCCGATCAGACCACCGCCTATTCCGTCTGGCTCAGGGCCATTCCGCTTCAGTTCTTCAGCATCGCCGTGATCGTCATCACGTTTCTTTCGATGTTCCGCGCCAGCCGACGCGGAAGTGACCCGCAGGCGGCTTCGACGCCCCATGCGCCTCCCGCCAAGATGCACATGGCGATGGACGCCATGGTGCCCGTGATCACGCCGCGGATCGTGAATCTCATCGTGCCGATGCTCACGGTCATCGGACTGAGCATCTTCTTCTTCTGGTTCTTCGGGTACCAGCGGTCAAAGGACGCCTCTCTCTTCGAAGCCATCGCCAACACTGAACCGAACCGGGCCATGCTCGTCGCACTGTTCGTCTCGGTCTTCGTGACGGTGATCTTCTACGCGTTCCAGAAGTACGGCCTCAAGGCCATGATCCCCGACTTGATCTCGGGGGCCAACGAGATCATGCCGACACTGGTGATCCTCGCCCTCGCCTGGCCGCTGGCCGCGGTGGCGCAGAAGCTCGGGCTGAACGTGTTCATCCAGCAGCTCGTGGGAAGTTCTCTGCCGGTCTGGAGCGTGGCGGTGACGATCTTCATCCTCTCGGCCACGGTCACGTACTTCATCGGGTCTGGTTGGGGTGCCGCGTCCCTCATCATGCCGTTTGCCATTCCGTTGGCGGTGACTGTCGGCGCCAGCGTCCCCCTCTGTGTCGCCGCCGTCATCACCGGTGGCACGTTCGGTGATGTCACCTCCCCTGTCGCGGGAATGACGAACATGTCGTCGAACGTCGCTCACGCGGACCACGCCAAGTACCTGCGCTATGCGGCGCCATACAACTTCGCGGCCGCGGGAGTCGCGGCCATGCTCTACTTGTTCGTCGGACTCTTGACGTGATCTCCGGCCCGCCATCCACATCGCAGACCGCGATGCCCCCGGGAGGACATCGCGGAAGTCGCATGGAAGATCGGGCTTGCGGGGCTTTGGTCGGCAGGCTTCAAGTTCCGCCTTCACCCGACAGACTGCGGACCGGACGTTGGGTCTCGATCGGGCCGCACTCCATCCCCTCGCCCCGCCCCCACAGCACCTTCGGGTGATGGAGCGGCGGTTGAGTTCCTTCGGTGGTCCGGGTGCCCGCCCTCGTTGTCCCACCGGTCCAGCGCCCGAGCGAGCATCGCGGGCGTGCTCCGCTCCGATGCGGCCCGTTCCG
>CAYXKH010000236.1:0-4713 GCA_964465255.1 uncultured Isosphaeraceae bacterium | reverse complement strand
CCTCATTCCTCATTCCTGATCCCCCCATGAAAATCGCCCTCGCCTACTCCGGTGGTCTCGACACGTCCGCAATCGTTCCCTGGCTCAAGGAGCACTACGACTGCGAAGTGATCTGCTTCGTCGGTGACGTCGGGCAGGGCGCCGACGAGCTCGCCGGCGTCGAGGAGAAGGCCATGCAGTCCGGCGCCGCCTCGTGCGAAGTCGTCGACCTGCGGCGCGAGTTCGTCGAGGAGTTCGTCTATCCGACGATCCTCGCCGGAGCGCTCTACGAAGGCCGCTATCTGCTGGGCACCTCGATTGCACGACCGGTGCTCGCCCGGGGACAGGTCGATCTGGCCCGCAAGGTCGGGGCCGATGCCCTCGCCCACGGCTGCACCGGCAAGGGCAACGACCAGGTGCGCTTCGAAAGCGCCTTCGCCGCTCTGGCTCCGGATCTCCAGGTGATTGCCCCGTGGCGCCATCCCGAGTGGAACCTGCGCTCGCGCGAGGAACTGCTCGACTACCTCGCCAAGCACAAGATCCCGACGACCTCCAGCCGCACCAAGATCTACAGCCGCGATCGGAATCTCTGGCACATCTCCCACGAAGGCGGCGGCCTCGAGAATCCCTGGAGCGCCCCTCCCGACGACGTCTGGATGCTGACTCGCGATCCCAAGGACGCTCCCGATCGCCCGGTCGAGGTGACGGTCTCCTTCGAGCACGGTCGGGCCCGAGCCATCGACGACGTGCCGATGTCGCCCGAGGCGCTCATCGAGCGGTTGAATGCAATCGCCGGTCCGCACGGCGTCGGTCGCGTCGACATCGTCGAGAACCGACTCGTCGGCATGAAGAGCCGCGGCTGCTACGAGACGCCCGGCGGCACGGTGCTGGTCGAGGCCCTGCGCGGACTCGAGGAACTCACCCTCGACCGCGAGAGTCTCCACTGGCGCGAGCAGCTCGGCCTGCGCTTCGCGGAGCTCGTCTATTACGGACAGTGGTTCACGCCGCTTCGCGAGGCCATGAGCGCCGCGGTCGAGTCGCTGGCCGAGCCGCTCACCGGCGACGTGCGGGTGCGTCTCTTCAAGGGTCGGGCCTGGACCGTCGGCCGTCGTTCGCCGAACAGCCTCTACGCCGAGAACTTCGCGACCTTCGGGCGCGACGAGGTCTACGACCAGAAGCACGCGGAGGGGTTCATCCGTCTCTTCTCCCTTCCGAGCCGCATCGCCGCGATGAAGAAGATGGAAGCGGCGGGAGTGGCGCACGGTCGGGTTGACTGATTTCTCATGACCACTGCTTCCCCAACTCAATCTCTCTGGGGCGGGCGCTTCGAAGGCGCAAGCGATCCGCTCTTTCGGCAGTTCAACGACTCGATCGCATTCGACGCCACGCTCCTTGCCGCCGATGTCGAGGGCTCGCGGGCGTGGGCGGGGGCGCTGGAGCGGTGTGGCGTGCTCACCGCCGAAGAGCGGGCAACGCTCGACCGCGGTCTCGCCGCAGCAGGGGAGGCGGGCACGAAGGATCTGGACGCGGTGCGGAAGAGCGGTGAAGAGGACGTGCACTCATGGGTGGAGTCGCGGCTGGTCAAGGAACTCGGCGCCGTCGGGCGGAAGCTCCACACCGGTCGGAGCCGCAACGATCAGGTGGCCACCGATCTCCGCCTCTGGACCCGCAGTGCGGTCGATGGCCAGATCGCCGAACTGCACAGGGCCATCGCCTCACTCACTCGCTTCGCCGAGCGGGTGATGGGCGTGATCGTGCCGGGTCTCACCCACCTTCAGCACGGTCAGCCGATCCTGCTCTCGCACTGGGCGCTGGCCTACGTCGAGATGTTCCGCCGCGACGTCGGCCGTTTCGTCGACTGTCGCGCCCGGCTGAACGAGTGCCCGCTCGGCAGCGGCGCGCTCGCCGGCACCGCGTATGCAATCGATCGGGTGCATCTGGCCGGCGAGCTCGGCTTCCGCTCGCCGACCCGCAACTCCCTCGATGCCGTGAGCGACCGCGACTTCGTGGTCGAGGCTCTTGCTGCGTCGAGCCTCTGTTCGGTGCATCTGTCGCGCCTGGCCGAAGACCTCATCATCTGGAGCAGCCAGGAGTTTCGACTGGTCGAGATGAGTGACGCCGTCACCAGCGGCTCGTCGCTCATGCCGCAGAAGAAGAACCCCGACGCCGCCGAACTGCTGCGCGGCAAGAGCGGTCGCATCGTGGGCGCGCTGATGTCGATCCTGACGGTCCTGAAGGGACTTCCCCTGGCGTACAACAAGGACCTCCAGGAGGACAAGGAGCCGCTCTTCGACGCAATGGCCCATCTTTCGATGTGTCTGCGCATCGTGCCCCCGATCATCGACGGGATCTCCGTCGACGCGGCCCGCTGCCGCGACTCCGCGGGGCGTGGCTACAGCAACGCCACGGAGCTCGCCGACTGCATGGTCGGCGCCGGCGTCCCCTTCCGCGAAGCGCACGACGTCGTCGGTCGCGTGGTGCGCGTCGCAATCGAGAAGAAGGTGGCCCTGGAGGATCTCTCCCTCGAGGCCATGCGGGCCATCGATCCGCGCATCCCGGAGGGTGTTCATCAGGCTCTGGTCCTCGAGTCGGCCATCGCCCGGCGCGACGTGATCGGCGGGACCGCACTCGATCGAGTGGCGACGGCGATTGCGGAAGTGAAGTCGTGGCTCGAGGCGGGGGTGAAGCCGGGGCCTCACTCTGCGGCCCAGTCGTCGCACACGTCGGCGGGCGCCAGCGACACTCGAACGGGACGGAGCTGACTCGATGGCACCGATTGCCTGTCCTGCGGGGTTTCTCGCCAACGGCGTGCGGGCCGGCATCAAGCCCTCCGGCAAGCCCGACCTGACGCTGATCCGCGCCCCCAAGGGAGCGACGGCCGCGGCGATGCTGACCCGCAATCTGGTTCGGGCGGCGCCGCTCGAGATCACCGCCAAGCACCTCGCTGCGTCGGCGCACGACATTCGGGCACTCCTCATCAACGCCGGGTGTGCCAACGCGGCCACCGGCGCTGAAGGCATGGCACGCGCCGAGCGCTCGGTGACTCTTCTTGCGCACCGGCTGGAGTGCAGCGCGACCCAGGTTCTCGTCAACTCGACCGGCGTCATCGGTCAGCAGCTTCCGATCGAGCGCATCGAGGCCGCAATCCCCGCGCTCGTCGATGGTGCCGATGCCGAGGGTCTGGTGCGCGCCGCCGAGGCGATCATGACCACTGACACGCGGATCAAGATCGTCTCAATCGACGCGGGGACGTCGAGCGCTCCCTTCCGCGTGACTGGAATTGCCAAGGGTGCGGGGATGATCCACCCCGATCTTGCGCCGGCGGTCCCCCACGCGCCCCCCCACGCGACCATGATCGTCGCCCTGCTCACCGACGCAGTCGCGGCGCCCGAGTCGCTCCAGGCAATCCTCGCCGCGGCCTGCGAGCGCAGCGTGCATCGAATCTCAATCGACGGCGACACCTCGACCAACGACGCGGTCTTCGCCCTGGCCTCCGGGGTTTCCGGGCACGATGACCGCGGAGCCCTCGGCGAGGCGATTGCCGAGGCGCTTCGTCAGTTGGCGATGGCCATCGTCCGCGACGGCGAAGGGGCGAAGAAGTTGATTCACGTGGAAGTGACCGGCGCCACCGATCAGCCCGATGCGCTCCGCGTCGCCCGCACCGTGGCCACCTCGATGCTGGTCAGGACCGCAGTCGCCGGTGGCGACGCCAACTGGGGCCGGCTGCTCGCCGCAATCGGTCGCAGCGGCGCCCGCGTCGACCTCGCGGCGGTGCGGGTGCAGGCGGATGGCGTCGAGCTCTACGCCCGCGGCGGACCGGTGGCCATCACCGCCGCGCAGCGCGGCGCCATCTTCAAGGGCGAACACGTCGCCATCTCGATCGACCTCGCCCTCGGCCATTGCCGCGACGAGTTCTTCACCTGCGATCTCACCGAGGAGTACGTCCGCGTGAACGCGGAGTACACGACGTAGGACGCTCGCTTCGCTCGCGGAAGCAAAGACAGGGGGCAGGGATCCGCAGTGGGTTGCACGACTGAACACGTGGGCGGGGATGCGACACCCTGCGCACCCATTCAGTCGTGCAACCCATTGCGGCTCCGCGATCCCTCGTGGAACGTCTTCCTGTGGTGTTGCAGATCCTCGGTGAATCCAGCAGTCGTTCCCGAATCGAACGCGGCAGCATGTCTCGATCCGCGATTCATGCGTCGCTCGTGTTCCTGATCCTCGGCCTCGCCTTGTCCGGTGTCGGTGGCTGCATGAGAGATCCGTCGATCCCCGGAAGCGATGGTGCGGCCGCAGTGGGGTACCGCGGTCTTCCCGACCTCACAAGCGGATTGCAGATTCCGCCACGCCAGATGTGTGTTCTTGGAGGCGGCCAGGCAAGAGTGGGTTCTTCGTGTCGGTCGTCA
This sequence comes from uncultured Isosphaeraceae bacterium, assembly GCA_964465255.1. Classification (GTDB taxonomy): domain Bacteria; phylum Planctomycetota; class Phycisphaerae; order Phycisphaerales; family SM1A02; genus CAYXKH01. Next base: position 325 of record CAYXKH010000236.1, on the reverse strand, counting down.
ACGAGGGGGACGTTCCCGTCGACATTGCCACGCCTCTCGTCGATGGCGGCAGAAGCGTGGTGACCACGCTGGCCCCCGGGGAGCAGGCTTCTCGGTTGATCGAGCCCGCAGAGTCAGTGCTGCTCGTCAATCGCAGCGACACGTTGCTCGCCAGACTGCGGGTTCGCATCTGGGGCGGCGATGCCTCGGTGCTGGGTATGCGTTACACGTCGGCGGAGTGAGAGGCACCACGCGAAGCGAGCAGCCGCTCTGCCCACGCATTCAGTCGTGCAACCCACTGCTGCTCCCTGCTCCCTCCGCGAGCGGAGCGAGCGCCCCAAGCTGG
>CAYXKH010000235.1:0-4742 GCA_964465255.1 uncultured Isosphaeraceae bacterium | reverse complement strand
CGGGGTGTGGCTCTCGGCGCACGCCTCACGTCCTGCAACCCTCTGCTGCTTCCTACAAGGCCGCGCAGCGGCCGGTCTGCTCCCTGCCTCTACCATCTGCCCGTGCTGACTCACGCGATCGAGGCGTTGGGGCTCGCCGTGGGGCTGGGGCTGCTGGTGGGCCTCCAGCGGGAGCGAGCCGACTCGCGGCTCGCAGGGCTGCGCACGTTTCCGCTGATCACCGTCTTCGGCGTGCTCTGCGCGCTGCTGTCGCAGACTTTCGGGGGCTGGGTCTTCGCCGGGAGCTTCGCGGCGCTCGCAGCGGTCGTCGTCATCGGGAACCTGATGGCGGCGCGGCGCGAGCAATATCACCCCGGCATCACCACCGAGATTGCCATCCTTGTGATGTTTGCCGTCGGAGCCGTGCTCGTGACCGGTCCCCGCGAAGTGGCGGTGATCGTCGGCGCGGGCGTCGCGGTCCTGCTCCAGGCGAAGCCGGTCTTGCGCGGCGTCCTTGATCGATTCAGCGACGAGGACGTCCGCGGCATCATGCGACTCGCGCTGGTGGCGCTGGTGATCCTTCCAATCCTGCCCAATCGCACCATGGGGCCGTACGACGTCCTCAACCCGCGCGAGATCTGGTTCATGGTGGTGCTCGTGGTCGGGGTCTCCTTCGTCGGATACCTGGCCCAGCGACTGATCGGAAGCCACCGCGGCACGATCGTCGCCGGACTTCTTGGTGGCCTCGTCTCCAGCACCGCAACGACAGTCGGCTTCGCTCGGCAGACACGAGCCGGTGCCGGCCTCGAGCGCATGGCCATGCTGGTGATCCTCCTCGCCGTGACCGTGCTGCACGCTCGGGTGCTGATTGAGATCGGTGTCGTCGGACCCGGTGTGTTCAGGGTCATGGCACCGCCGATTGCAGTCTCCGGCGCGGCAGTCGTGATTCTGGCACTCTTCGCGTGGCTGCGGGTCAGGACCGAGTCGCCAAGCGACGCGGTCACTTCAAATCCGGCTGAGCTCAAGGTGGCGATCTGGTTCGCGGTCCTCTACGCCGGAGTGCTGCTGGCCCTGGCCGCCGGCCGCGAGCACTTCGGAGATCAGAGCGTCTATGTCATCGCGCTGCTTTCCGGGGCGACGGACATGGACGCGATCACGCTCTCCTCGACACGACTGGCCACCGACGGCACGCTGCCCGCCGATGTCGCCTGGCGCGCCGTGCTCATCGCCTCGATTGCGAACGCGGCGTTCAAGACCGCCATGATCTGGGCGCTCGGAACTCGGGCGCTCGGCCGGATGGCGACCGCGTGGCTTGGGATTCACGTTCTCGTTGCGCTTGCGATCGTGCTCGTCTGGCCGTGAGGGTGACGACGCGACCGCCCAAGGAAGCGCTTCGTCGCCTCACTCCTTCCTTCGGAATCTCCATGACATCACAACGCCGACTGCTTCACGCCATGCTCGCCGTGCTGGGACTCGCTGCCGTTGTCGGCGTTGCGGCGATCTTCATGGGAAACGAAGCGATCATCGGGCGCATCGCGGCGACCCTCGCAGTTGCGGCGATTGCCATTGCCCTGGCAATTCCTGCATCCCGCCGCTTCGAACGGCAGGAGTCGCGGGTCGTCGGCATCGCCGCTCTCGGAGCGATCGTCGTTGGATTCATGCTGGCCGCGATCTCGATCTGGATCGAGCGAATCACGCTCACCTCCGAGTGGCGGTTCTTCCAATCCACGCTGGTCTACATCCCTTGCGCCGCGGTTGCGATGGCGTTCCTCCCGCTCCTGCAGAAGCCCTATGGCTGGATCGCCGGTCGAGTGGGGATCGTGCTGACCGCCCTCGTGTTCACGCTCTGGATCCTGGCGATCTGGTTCGAGCCGTGGCGGGGTGGAGCCTCGTTCTGGTACGAGTGCGCAATCAGCGCGAACATCATCGCCGGGGCCGGCCCCGCGATCTGTCTCAGCCTCATCGGACGAGCGGGTGAACGTCGATGGCGGTGGATCGGGGTGGTCGCCGGCGTCGTCGCGATCGCCCTCGGCCTCTACGCCCAGTGGAGCAGACCCGACATCGACCTGATGTGGTTCTGGGCGTTTCTCATCGTCAGCGTCGCCGTCGCCGCCATCAACCTCGTGGTGCAGGCGCGGCTTGCGGAGGGCCATCGCTGGATGATCGGCGTGACCACCGGTTCGATCCTGGTCACGGCGGTCGCTGCACTGGTGATCAATTTCGACACCCGCGGATTCGATCAACAGTCGCCCGGTGCGTTCATGACCCGGGTGTTCGCCGCGTCTGCGATCGTGACGACCTGCAGCGCTCTGGCCGTGGCCGTCCTGATGGCCTTCGGGCGCCGGATGCTGATCACCCAATCGAGCGCGCTCAGCGAGCTCCGCGCGGTGAGACTCGCGTGCCCACGTTGCCAGAAGCAGCAGGAGGCCCCGACGGGCGAGTCGCGCTGCATCGGGTGCGGTCTGATCTTCCTCCTGTGCTTTGCCGATCCGCGCTGCGCGAAGTGCGGGTACCGGCTCCTCGACCTGCACTCGGGAATCTGTCCGGAGTGCGGAACGGTGGCGGCGACGGAGGAGTCGCCGCTGGCCAAGGCAGCGTCGGTCGGCCCGTCCTGAGGTCCAGGCGGCCAGTGCCGAAGCGACAGGTGTCGGGCATACGCTCGGCCCATGAATCGCACGGCAATCGGCTCTTCTCTCTCTCACATTCTGTCGCCTCCGGCGAGCGCCCTTCGACTGCTCGCGGGGGGCGTTGCAACGGCGGTCGTCGGGACGCTGCTGGCGAGCGCCGCGGCAGCCCAGACGACGACGTCTGAGCCTCCCGCAGCCTCGACCCCCGCGCCTGCCGGCACAAGCCCGGCGGCGTCGTCCGGGAAGGCCCAATCCGGTTCGACTGCCGCGAACTCGCTGCTCGCGCCTCCGGACGAGCGACCGGGCTTTCGCACCATCGTCGCCGGTGGTGCCCGCTATCAGTTCAAGAGCGACCTCGACGACGGTGGCGACGTTTCGGTGACTCGCGTTGATACCGGCGTGCAGAGCCAGTTCGAGCTCACCGACCGAATCGGTCTCGGCTTGAATCTGGGATACCGATTCGATCGCTACGAATTCAGCAACGACTCCTTCGGCGATCTTGCGCTGGGTCGGGCGCCGTGGCGTGACATCCACACCCTCGGACTCGCGGCGATCCTCAACTTCGAACTCGCCAATCGCTGGACCGTCAGCGTCGGTGCGCTCGGCCAGTTCGCCGGCGAGGCGCAGGCCGACGCCGACGATTCGTTCGGGTACGGCGGAGTGGTCGGTGTCACTCACCGCTTCAGCGATTCGCTTCTCATCGGTCTGGGAGTCGGCATCCTTCAACCGATCGAGGACGACGTGAAGGTCTTCCCGTCCTTCGTGCTCGAGTGGAAGCTCAACGACGTTCTGCGGATCTCGACCCAGGCCGGCCCCACCGCGGTGCTTCGCGACGGCATCGAGCTGGTCTACAGCGGCGTGCCGAGCTGGGAGCTGGCCTTTGGAGCGAACTACGAGACCTCACGATTCCGCCTCACCGAAGATGCCGTGATCAGCGAAGGCATCGGCGAGGACACGTTGATCCCGCTCTGGCTCCGCGCAAGCTGGGTCGCGCACCCCAGTCTGCGGGTTCATCTCTTCACCGGTGTCACGGTCTACCAGGAGTTCACCATCAGCGACCGCGACGGCCGCGAGCTCACCGACGACACGGCCGACCCCGCGCTGACCTTGGGGGCGTATGTGAGTTACAGATTCTGAGCCTGGTGCGGAGGGCGGAACGGGGGATTGAGGGATCCTCATTCCTCATTCCTCATCCCCTTCTGGCTCACGGCCACACCGTCATCGGGGCGTTGTCGATCAGGCGGACGCCTTCGAGGTGGGCGGCGATCAGGGCTCGTGAGGGTTCGGTGAACGACTCGATGGGCATGAGAGTCGAAGGATGGCGCACGACGGCGTAGTCGACGATCAGTCCATGCGCCTCGAGCGTGTCCCGCATCAGCAGCTCGGCGGTCGCGGGATGCTGGGCGGCGTGCGCTGCTTGCAGGGCCCGGACGAGCCCCAGCGCCTGGTCGCGCTGCTCGGGTCGCAGGTAGCGGTTCCGGCTGCTCATGGCGAGACCGTCGGGCTCGCGCTCGGTCGGTTGGGCGATGACCCGCAGACCGGGCCAGCGAATGCCCGCAGCTTCGACCATCGCCTCGACCACCTTGAGCTGCTGCCAGTCCTTCTCGCCGAAGATGGCCATCCGCGGGCGCACCAGATCAAAGAGCCGCGCCACCACCTGGCAGACGCCGGCGAAGTGCGTGGGCCGGTGGGCGTCCTCGAGCTGGGGATGTGTGGCGACGGGTGGCAGCGGGGGAATCGGGATTTCGAGCCCCGGTGGATACACCGCCTCGGGCGAGGGCATGAACACCACGTCGGCACCAGCCTGCTCGGCGATGAACCGGTCTGCCTCCGGCGTGCGGGGGTAGCGAGTGAGGTCTTCGGAGAGCCCGAACTGGGTCGGGTTCACGAAGATCGAGACGATCACCGGTCGACCCAGTTCTCGAGCTCGCCGAATCAGCGAGCCGTGGCCGTCGTGCAGTGCTCCCATCGTCGGAACAAAGGTTCCGCCGCCGAATGCCGCCAGCGACTCGCCCGTCGTCAGGACACGCATGCGAACAGGTTACGCTCCACGCCTCTGCCCGATGCCCGTCGACTCGCTCCGCTCGGGCAAGGCGGGCACGGGCGAACGCGTGCCACGCAACGCCGTGAACGAAT
>CAYXKH010000234.1:0-4765 GCA_964465255.1 uncultured Isosphaeraceae bacterium | reverse complement strand
GAGGAATGAGGAAAGAGGAGCGGGTTGCACAACTGACGCGTGCGCGGGGTTGCGACGCTGCGCGGTGTCTGTGATGGCCTCGTCCGCACGGACTCTGCCGACGGCCCCCCCCCCAACAAAACCAACACAAAGCAAAAGAACCGCTCGGCTCGATCGACCACGCTGGCGCAGCCAGCGCCGCGTCGATCGTGCCGAGCGAAGAAAGGTGCCGCGCCGGCGGCACACCTCAGGAGTCGGCGCCAGCCGACGGCCCCGTCGGCGCAGCCGACTCCTCCCCTGTCGTCACCACCACTTCCGCGCTGAACACTCCGCGCGGATCGCCGCGTTCCTCGAGCGTGCGCTCGAGCACCTCGCGGCGGCGTGGGACCATCCCCCGGAAGAGCTCGACTCCGCCCTGACTCACCACCACCTCGGCGTCGAGGTCGAGCATCTCGTCGTCGAGTCGAATGCGCAGCGCTGTCGACGGCGGAGCCTCGCGGATGGTGATGCGCTGCCCTTCACGGGCAACGACGATCCGCGCCCCGGCGACCGGTGCATCGACCGCAAGCCACGCAAAGCGCCGGTGGGTCACGTCGTCCTGCACCCAGACGATCTTCGACGCCCGGAGGTCGCGGGTGAAGCCGGCCATCCATGGAATCGCAACCCGATCGGCACCATCCATCCAGTGGCCCTTGCCTTCGTGCACTTCGACCTGATGCACGTAGCCGCCCGGGTCCTTCCGCTCGAGCTCGTCGAGCGCCTCGCCCCACTTCACCGCGTGGCTGTTGCGGTCGTACGCCGAATCGTTGGCCCCGGTGTGAAGGGCGAAGCCGATGTTGCGCAGGCCGTCGGGCCTGGCGTCGCCGGGATGGCCGGCCATCATCGCGGCCGCGGCCCAGCGATCGGCCATGCGCGGGCCGAGCTGGAAGACACCGTCGCCACCTGCGCTGTAGCCGAGGACGTAGACGCGATCGGGATCGACGCCTTCGAAGGCGATGAAGTTCTCGATCACTCGATCGAACAGGGCATCGATCGGCGGCTGGTGCCACATGTTCCACGCGTTAAAAGGAGCCCGCGGCGCGAGATAGATCCCCTCGGAGAGCCGGTAGAGCCGCTTCTGATTCTCCCACTGACTGTCGTTCACCCCCGCAGGAGCGCCGCCGCCGCCATGGAGCGAGATCCACAGGCTTCGTCCGCGCTCGGGAGCCTCGCCGAAGACGGTCGTCGCATACGGCATGCGGGCGCCCGACACCTCGACGACCTTGGCCTCCATCTCCGCGGCGCGTTCGCGGCGCAGCCGTTCGACGCGGGCGTCGCCCAGCTCGCGAGCGACGGTCGCCGCCGCAGACTTCGAGAGCGGCGCCTGGTGGTCCACGTCATTGGACGAAGGGACATGCGCTGCATTCCCCGCAGGTGGAGTCGCCGCAGGTGGAGTCGACGGCGACACCGCCGCGGCAGATGGCGATGACGACGCGGAGATGACGACGAGCAGCAGTTGGGCGAGGATCACGGGCCAAACGGTACCGCGTGAGGCTCTCGAGTGGGCCTCCTTCGATACCCTCTCCTCAGCCCCATGACTCTTCGTCGCGCCACGTCCACCCATGCACCCGTTCGTCGAGGCACCACCGCCCAGCGGCCGCCCGCCGCACCGCCGACGGTCGGCCCGAACGTTCCCGCATCGGAGGCCATTCCCATCCTCCTCGAGCGCCATGGTGCGATGCTTCACGGTCTGGCGATGCGGATGTGCGGCAACCGCGCCGACGCCGACGACATGGTCCAGGAGGCGTTTCTTCAGGCGTTTCGCAAATGGCACACGTTCAGAGGCGACTCCGATCCGGGGACGTGGCTCTACGCCATCGCCGCTCGCTCGTGCAAGCCGCGGCTGCGGCGCAAGGGCGGCATCGACCGACGCATGCCGGCAATGTCGCAGCTTCTGCCGTGGCGCGAGACGACCGTGATGGCGATCGCCGCGGCACCCGAGGGCGGCGAAGACGAGAGCGAACGGGCGGAGTCGATTGCCCGAGTGCAGGGCGCGATCGCCCGCCTTCCCGAGCACCTGCGCGTGCCGCTGGTGATGAAGGAGGTGCTTGGCATCCGCGTCGAGGATGTCGCCAGCGCACTGGGCCTGGCGGAGAACACGATCAAGACCCGTCTTCACCGAGGGCGGCTTGCTCTGCGCAAGGCGATGATCGCCGGCGCCGCGACAGTCGACGCCCCTCGACCGATCTTCGAGAAGCAGGTCTGCCTCGATCTGCTCAAGGCCAAGATGGCGGCGATGGACCGCGGTGGAGTGGCCGCCGGCTTCAAGGTTCCGCAGGCCGAACTCTGCGCCCGCTGCCGCGCCGTCTTCCGCGAGTTCGATCTGGTGCAGGACGCATGCGCCGCGATGGCAGCCGGATCACTGCCGCGCCGACTGCGCGATGCCGTCCTTCGCGCCATTCGCCAGCGCGATCTGGCCGAGGCCCGTTCTGCTGCCGGTTCCGCCCCCCATTCTGCTGGAGGGCAGCGCAGCACCCCGCGTCGCGGGCGACCGCCGGTCAAGGGCTCGCCCGGAGCCGCACGGGGAGCCGCACGGCGCAAGACCTGACCTCAGCGATCCGCTCAGCCGCCCGGATTGAGGATGGATCGACGGCGCTCGACGTACTCGCGGGCCTTCGCCTCCATCTCCGGTCCGCGCATCTGGAGCACCCGCGCTTCAGCGATGGCCTGGTCGATTGGAATGTTCTGGTCGAGCACTCGATACCCGACCCACGCGGTGCTGGAGCGGCTGCCGCTGCGACAGTGGAGGGCGACCACTTCACCCTCCTTCGCCGCCTCCCGCAGCGCCGACCGGGTCGAGTCGAAGAGTTCGTCGGTCAGCTCGGCGGGGCTGGCGTAAGGCAGAGTGCGATAGTCCATGCCGGCAGCGGTGACCGCCGCCTGCTCGTCGTACTTGGGGTTCTCGCGTGCGGGTCGGTAATTGATGACCATCCCCACACCGTCGCGCTTGAGGAGGGCACTCTGCGCCGCAGTGGGCTGGCCGACCAGGAAGCGCTGCGACACTCCACCGATGGCGACTTCATCGATGGGAACGGGATCCCCCTCGACCAGACGCGTGGTTGGACGCCTCGCAGCCTTCATCCCGGAGCGCACGAACTCGTTCACACCCAGGGCGTGCGCATGCAGCAGCCGGACTGCTTCGGCGTCGCTGCTGCGCTCGACGATGGTGACGCCGCGCTCGGTGGGCGTGACCTCGAGCTTCACGACCTCGTGCTTGTTGAAGAGGTCGACGAAGACCGGATCCCAGCCGCGAACCCGCGCCCCTGTCCGCATCCGTGCCTGCATGGCCTGGGCGTGCTCGATGATCTTCGCCGCAATCTTCGGGTCATCCGATTCGGTGGTGGCGTCCACGCCCTGCTCGCTGAACCGGACGGTGCGCCGGATGCCGCTGTTCGCGGCGAGGAGCTCGAGCCACTGGTTGCGGTCGTACTCGAGCGAGCCTGGCTGGGCCGCCACTTCGCCCACCGCCGGCGTCGGGCTCCCGGAGGATCCGGCATCGGCCGCCGCGGTGTCCTTCGGCGCGGCACATGAAGCGAGGACTCCCCCCGCCAGGATCGACGAGGTGGCGGTGAACTGCAGGAGAGCACGGCGGGTCGCAGAGAATGGATGCATGGGAACTCGACTCCTTCGAAGGAACACGTCACGCTCGGTTCAGACCGCTGCGCCAACCTGCTCGAAGTGCTCGAGCGCCGCAGCGACCAGCGAGGTGCAGGTATACGCAGGTCCACCGCCCATCATGACCGCCACGCCTGCGGCGTCCATCACTTCAGTCGGTGTGGCTCCGGCCTTGAGGCACTTCTCGACATGGGTGTAGATGCACGCATCGCAGCGGACTGCCACGCCGATTGCCATGGCAATCAGCTCCTTGTGCTTGACCGAGAGACCGCCCTCGGTGCTCTCCTTCATCAATCCCTGGAAGAACGGACCAAAGGCCTTGCCGAGCTCGGGAGCGCGACTCTTGACCTTGGTCATGGCAGCGGGCCAGCTCTCGTAGAACCTGGTGGCATCGGGAAGCATCGGGAATCTCCTTCGAAGTGTGAATGTGACTGGTGACTCGTGATTCGTCGTTGGTGCATGGACTCACGCAAGACGCGTGGTGGAGCATCGCGAACCGCCGCGGTTCCACGGCATCACGCCGAAGAGCGATGCGAGGGCGCAGGTCCCGGTGGCTCCCGCGACGATGAGACCCACGGCCACGAACGCGTGAATGGCGATGAACGCCGGGTGGCCGAACCAGGCGAGCGCAGCTCCTGCGAGCAGCACGATGCCGATTGTCAACTGCACCTGTCGGAGGATGCTGAGCCGCGCCACCGAGCGATCCACCTCGACTGGGAGTTGCTCCTGCTTCCAGGCTTCGAGGCCACCGCGCATGCTCAGCACTTCGATGCCGCTTTGAGCGAGGGCCGCACAGCGCCGAGCGGCATCCGCCGATCGGGCGCCTCCGCGACAGTGAAGGACGATGCGCTGCCCGGGCTTCACGGCTGGCCCAAGTGCGCTGGCCTCGAATCGCGAGAGCGGCACAAGCGTGGCGCCGGCGATCCGCTCGCGGCGGTGCTCGTCAGGCTCGCGCACGTCGACGATGAGAACGTCGCCGGCCCGACTCCACGCCTGAACCTCACGGGGCGACACCTCACGGACGCCCTGCGGGGAGGAGGCGCTCGTCGAAGGTGGCATGGTGACGCGGGCGTCGCGTGCGGAAGGCATGATGGGAAGCTCCGTGGGGTCGTGGCGAGGCGCTTGCGGGGAC
>CAYXKH010000233.1:0-4792 GCA_964465255.1 uncultured Isosphaeraceae bacterium | reverse complement strand
GGCTCGCTTCGCTCGCGAGGGAGCCGGGGGCAGCAGGGGGCAGCAGGGGGTTGCACGATCTGAAGCGTGCCCGGAGTTCCAAGCCGAATCGTCTGGGTTCGCAGCGCACGCATCCAATCGTGCAACCCATTGCAATTTCTCCTGCCTCCTGCTCCCTGCCGCCTATTCCTGCGTAAGCGTCGTGTGGAGGTTCAGGAGTGAACTTGAAATCATGGTCCAGGCGGCGAGTTCGGAGGGGTCGATTGCGGGGGCACGAGGAGCGGCGCCCTGGGAGATGAAGGCGAGGGCGGCGTCGGGGTCGGTGCGGTAACGCTCGCGGAAGGAACTGAGGGCGGTCTGGATGGCGGTGCGCTCGAACTCGTCAGGAGTCCGCGAGGTCACTCGGGTGAAGAGGCGGTTGATCCGCGACGCGTCGTCGATGGCGCCCTGCTCTCGCAGCGTGCGCTCGGCGAGCACTCGGGCGGCTTCGACGTACTGCACATCGTTCCAGAGCACGAGGGCCTGGAGCGGGGTGTTGGTCGAGGTGCGGCGGATGGTGCACGCCTCGCGAGTCGGGGCGTCGAAGGTGAGCAGCGACGGCGGGGGCGCCGCCCGCTTCCAATAGGTGTAGAGGCTCCGCCGCCAGAGGGCGTCGCCGATACCCGGCTCATGGACGCGGGTGTTCGAGCCCGGCATCGAAACTTCCTGCCAGAGTCCGTCGGGTTGATACGGCTTGACCGAAGCGCCACCCGCGCGCTCGACGAGAAGTCCGGCGAGATGAAGCGCCTGGTCGCGGATCTGTTCCGCCCCGAGACGCCGCCGGGGGTAGAAGCTGAGCAGCCGATTGAACGGGTCGATCTCCTTGAGCTCGATCCGCACCACCGAACTCTGCCGGAAGGTGGCGCTGGTGACCATCAGCCGCAGCATGTGGCGCACGTCCCATCCACTCTCTTCGAACTCGACGGCGAGATAGTCCAGAAGCTCGGGATGGCTGGGCCACTCGCCCTGATGGCCGAAGTCCTCGCTGGTGCTCACGAGCCCGGTGCCGAAGACCATCTCCCAAAGACGATTCACCGCGACCCGGGCGGTGAGGGGGTTCTCTTCCGACATGATCCACTGAGCAAGACCGAGTCGATTGCGGGGGGCGCCGTCGGCGAGCGCACCGAGTGCAGCGGGCACGGCGCGAGCCACTGGACGAGCGCGGTTGGGCTTGTCGTACAGGCCGCGATCGAGGACGAAGGTCTCCCGCGCCAGGTCGAGTTCCCTCATCACCATGGTGCGCGGAGCGGCCGATTCCAGGGCCCGATTGCGCTCGGTGAGCGCGGCAAGCGCCTGGCGTCGAGCGCGATCGGCGGGCAGGAAGTCGCTCCGCCAGCTCGACTCCAGTCGGGCCTCGAGTGCCGGGCTGCGGCAGTCGGCAGGGAGGAGCGCGGCGACCAGGTCACCGCGGAGCGCACCGGTCTCGGTGTACTCGATGACCCGCGACTCGGTGGCCCCGATGGTGCGGAAGTAGAACCCGGAGTCGCCGCCGGTGTTGACGATCTTGAGGACGGCGGCGTTCGGCCCCGCGACGAGTGGCAGGGTGGCGCAATCGGAGTCGGCCCTGGCGCTTCGCTCGATGTTGCGGCTGAAGTGCTCGGTGCCGTTGACGAAGACGCGAAGACCGTCGTCGCTTCCCAGCGAGACCTCGAGTGCGCGGGCATCGGGGGAGTAGATCTGCCGACCGACGTAGGTCAGATTGCGACCGTTGGCGAGCCCGTTCACGTGTCCGTCCCGCAGCGCCGAATCGATCCGCCAGTACTGGTTGCCAGCGCCGAAATTGCGAGCGAGATCGAGTCGCTGCGATGCCTTCGCCAGCGCCCCTTCCGGTCCATCCTCCGGTCCTTCTTCCGGGCCGAGGCGGGCGTCGAAAAGGGCCACGCCCTTCTCCTCGAGGAAGGGGCCGACGACGTGCCAGGGACCGAGGGCCGGCGGAAGCATGGCCAGGCCCGCAGCGTCGATGGCCCCAAGCCGAACCCGCACACGCCCCAGAGCGTGCTGGGCGTAGGGCGATCGATAGGCGATCCGCAGATGCACGTCGGTGCCGCCGTCGAAACCAAAGGGCTCCTCGGCGAGCAGCAGGGCGACACGACCGCCGTCGATTCGATGACCGTCGAGGGCCCATCCCGTGGCGTCACTCGAGTCGAGCACGTTGGCAATCGAGAAGGAGGGTTCGCCGGGTGCGCCGCTCTGTTCGACGTCGGCCCATGCCCAGCCGAGTGAGATCGCCCGACGCTGCGTGGGATCGGTGACCGAGATCGCTTCCGCGACAATTGCGCTGACCACCGCATTGCCGTTCGGCGCCCGACCCAATCGTCCCCCGGCAAGCGTGGGATCGGCCAGTGCTTCGAGCAGGAGCAGTCGAAGTCCGGTCTCCTCGGTTCGAACGACCAGATGATGCTCGTCGCTCGCCGGATTCTTGCCGGCCGCGAGTGCGCTTCCATCAGGCTGGATTCGAAGCGTGGCTCCCTCGGTCGACGTGGCCTCCTTCAACGCACTCGTCGCCCAGCGGACGCCACTCGTCTCGGGAACCCCGCGCATGAACGCGGCCCGCTGCGCTGCTTCTTCAGGCGTGAGGGTGGCCATCCGCGCCGCGGCTGCTTCGATCTCGCGGCGAACGGCGGCACGCTCCTTGGCCTGGGCTTCGGTCGGCACGACCAGAAAGGGCTCGTGGGCCCGCATCGGATCAGGGGTCTGGGAGTAGAGCCCAGGCTCCTCGATCGAGTTGAAGAAGGAGTAGAAGCTGTAGAACTCCTGCTGCGAAATCGGATCAAACTTGTGATCGTGGCAGCGGGCGCAGCCCATCGTCAGACCCAGGAAGGCCGACGCGGTGGTCGAGGCCCGATCGACGGCATACTCGACGAGGTACTCCTCGGCGATGGCACCGCCTTCGTCGCTGGTGACGTGCTGGCGGTTGAAGCCGGTGGCGATTCGCTGCGAGTCGGTGGCGTCGGGCAGGAGATCACCCGCGAGCTGCTCGATCACGAAGCGATCAAAGGGCAGATTGCGGCGATAGGCGTCGATGACCCAGTCGCGCCACAGCCAGGTCTGGCGCCCTGCGTCCATGTGGATGCCGCTGGTGTCAGCGAAGCGGGCCGCGTCGAGCCACGGCACGGCCATGCGCTCGGCGTGTCGAGTGAGATAGGGCTCGTCACTCAGAAGTCGATTGACGAGTGCGGCAACCGCATCACCTGACGGGGAGTTCGCGGCGGAGGCAATGAACGCGTCGCGCTCCTCGGGCGTCGGAGGAAGCCCGGTGAGTTCGAGGTAGATTCGGCGGGCAAGCGTTGCGGGCGCAGCCTCGGGCGAAGGCGAGACGTCGCGTCGCTCGAGCTCGGCGAGGATGAAGTGGTCGAGCGGAGTGCGCGGCCAATCAGCGCGGGTGACCGCGGGGACCGGCGAGCGAAGGGGCTCGACGAACGACCAGTGCGGCTCGTAGACCGCGCCCTCGGCGATCCACCGCCGCAGGAGCTCGCGTTCGTCATCGTTCAGCCGACGTTTCGCACTCGTCGGCGGCGGCATCTGCTCGTGCCAATCGTCGCTCTGGATCCGCACCCACAGCTCGCTGGCCTCAGGATTTCCGGGAACGACCGCGGTGATGCCGTCGCGATCGGCGGTGGCGACATCGCGCTCGTCGAGCCGCAGTCCCGCGCGGCGCGTGGCCTGATCCGGACCGTGACAGACGAAGCATCGATCGGAGAGGAGCGGGCGGATGTCGCGGTCGTAGCGCACCGGGCCGGGCTCGGCGGTGATGGCAGTGGCAGGTGGAGCGTCGGCCGCGACAGCCGGGTCGGGCCAGAGCATGCTCGCGAGGAGCAGCATGACCGCTGCACTCCCGAGTGCGGGACGCCAGTGTCCCGCGAGGTGGCGGCTCCAGCCAACGCGGGAGTCGCGGGTCGCGCCTTCGCCAAGGGTCGACTTGCTGGTGAAACTCGGCACGGAGCCATGCTACAGATCGGCCCCGGCCGCGCCGACTGACTTTCCCGCGGGAGTCCGGGTTGATTCCCGCGCGGCAGTCGGCCTGCGGCCGCTCTCAGCCCCGGCGAGCCGCGCGACTCTCGCGCCAGTGCCTGAATCCTGTGAGCCCAGCGAGAAGCACCCACGGCACCAGGGCCACGCCGAGTGCGGTCAGATGGGGCCGCGCAGCATCACCGAAGTGGAGTGCCTGAAAGACCGCCACGGCGGTGGCGGCGCCCGCGGCAAGCAGAAGGGAACGGGGAAGGGCTACCGAGCGCAGGACGAGCGAGGCCGCGAATGCGCCGCCCGCGAAGGCCGCGAAGATTCCGACGAACTGCCCGAGCTTGAGACTGAAGAAGAAGAGGATGCTGGCCTGACTGGCGACACCCAGCGCCACCGTCACGCACGCGAGTGCAATCGGACCGGGACGACTGCCGAGTCGAGTCACCGCCAGGGCGAAACCTGTCCCCAGGCACACGAAGCCGCCGAGTTCAGCAAGAACGCGGCCCGCGGTCCACGAGTTCGCAATCAGATTGCGCGCCGAGAGCCAGCCCGCGCCGACCAGAAGCGCCGCAATCACGACCATCGTCACCACGCGTCGCACGGGCCCCGGGCGCACCAGCTCGGTCAGCACGCCCGCCACCAGAAGTACGAGTGCTGAGATCGGCAGCCAGTCGAACGCCGAAGTCGGTGGAATGCGGGGCTGCCCAAAGAGAAGCGCATGCATCGCCACCACCCCGACTGCGGCGCAGAGCGCGACGATGAACGTTCCGCGCAGCCCACTCGACGTTGCATGAAACCCCGCCGCCCCGCGGCC
>CAYXKH010000232.1:1647-4826 GCA_964465255.1 uncultured Isosphaeraceae bacterium | reverse complement strand
GTACCCACGAAAGCGAGTGTCGGCCCGGAGGGCCGAACGGAGCGCTCAAACAACGCCCCTCACGCCGCCTTCGCGCGTGCCTTGCCGGCGAGCTCGACCAGACGGTCGAAGGTCACGGGGTCGTGGATGGCGATCTCGGAGAGCATCTTGCGGTTGAGCAGGATGCCGGCGTGCTGGATCGCATTCATGAACTGGCTGTAGCGGGCGCCGCGCATCCGGCACGCCGCGGTGATGCGGGTGATCCAGAGGACGCGATAGCTGCGCTTGCGGAGGCGTCGATCGCGCCACGCGTTGCGACCGGCGCGGAGCAGCGCGATGCGAGCCTGCTGCTTGTGACGATGCTTGGTGCCGTAGTAGCCGCGAGCTTCACGCAGCATCTTCCGACGGAGCTGGGCCTTGGCGGCACCCTTACGAACGCGAGGCATGATGCAAACTCCAAAGTAGCGCCCGGCGGAGGTCGGTCACCGAATGGGTGTCGACGCTTGAGGATCCCGACGGACAGGTGAGTGGCGACGCTCTCGTCGCCCATTGATTCGTGTGGTGATTCGTGTGGTGATTCGTGTGGTGATACGCGAGTCGTTCGGTGATTCGTCTGGCGAGTCGTTCCGATTCCGACGTCACGCCTTCGAGGGCGACTTCGCCGGGGCGGCTGCGGCCTTCTTGCCGCCGCTCTTGTTCTGGCCGTGCGTGGTCGCAACCGCAGCCTTCGCCTCAGCCTTGGCCTTCGAGCCGCGAGTTTCGGGCTTCGGAGCCTTGGGAATGATCGTTTCGACCGCCTCGATCTCGGCCATGTGCTGCTCCTGCGACTTCAGCGGTCGGCCCAGCAAGAGCTGGAGCCGGCCGATCATGCCGCGTCGGGCGTAGCGGCTCTTGCGGTAGGACTGGACGGTCTGCCCGGACTTGTTGCTCTTCAGATGCCGGCTGTTGGGCGGGCGGAAACGGACCTTCCCCGTCTTGGTGATCTTGATCCGCTTGAGCAACCCCTTGTGCGACTTCTGCTTGGGCATGAGAGTTCCAATGGCCTTCTGGTGGCCTTCTGGTGACCGCCTGATGGCCGTCTGATGGCCGACTGGGCCGTTCAAAAACGAGCCGGGCAGGGTAACAGGGCGGAGGAGGAAGGTCAACGGAGCAACGGAGCGGAAGGGCAGGGAGCAGGGAGCAGGGGGCAGGGAGCCGCAGAGGGTTGCACACGTCGCTACGTGCGCGGGGATCCGGAGCGCTGCGTGGCAAAACCCCGGGACTGGACCGGACCAGACCTGTCAGAAATTCTGTATGCGAGGCCACGCATCCCCGCGCGCGCATCGAGTCGTGCAACCCTCTGCGGCTCCCTGCTCCCTGCCCCCCCGCTCCCTTCCCCGCTCACTGACTCAGAAACGCATCCAGCGGATCCCTCGGCAGGGCGCCGCGGCGCAGGTCTTCGCGGCCATCTTGATCGCGGATCAGCCACATGTTGTCGACCTTGCCGTTCCGGTCGCGGACCACGGGAGTGGTCTCGAAGACGACGGTCAGATTCGCGAAGAGCACCTGCTGGCCGCGGCCGCCGTGATTGGGAGAGGGCATCGCCAGATCGACGACGAGTCCGCCGCGGCGGAAGTGCTCGATGAGCGGATTGCAGTCGGCGACCACCGCAAGCGAAGGCTCGAGGTCGAGCCGAGCCGCGAGCGGAGTGGCAATCACGCGATAGCTGTAGCTGGCACCGCTGCCGCCATGCCCGGGGCAGTTGAGATGACCATGCTGGCAGTAGCCGCGATCGGGGAGGTGCTCGAGATGGTCGTGATTCTCGCCGCTCTCCCAGGAGGGCAGACCGGCGCGGACCATCGGGAGCAGACCGGCGTTGTCGTTGGCATACGCCGCGAGCCCGGATCCGACGAGTCGAAGGTTGGAGGCGCAGGCGGCATCCATCGATGACGCGCGCACGCGGCTGGCGAGAGGAACCAGCGTTCCGAATCCGAGCAGAACAACCGCCGCCAGCGTGAGCAGATCGGCAAGCCGCGGCCGCCAGGGCGATGGACCCGCCGAGCCGGAGAGTCGCATGCTGTCGCGAATGGACCGATCGTGCAGGGAGATCCGGGCCAGCGTCGCGTCGACGAGGGCGTCGTCGTCGGCAGGGGAGGGCGGAATGGAACGACCGTCGAGGTCGTAAGACGCGCCGGCAAGTGGGTAGTCATCGAGCAGTCGGAAGGCCCGCAGCAGGCACTCCGCGCGGGCTCGATCTGCGGCGGGAAGCGTGGCGACGACGCCGGGGTCGAAACCACCGGCCGCCAGCAGATCGAGGATTCGGCAATCCTCGGCGCAGAGCGTCGTATCGGGAGTGTGATCAGGCGACTTCGACATGGTGGATCAGAGAAAAAAGGCAGACGGTGTTGGACTGCGAGGCGGTCGAGGTGTCGACTCGACGGCGAGTGAGGGTCAGGTCAGGTCAGGCCGGCCCGTCGAGCGCGGCTCGAGCGTTCTTCCAGGCGGCGGCGAAGTTCGCCACTGCGGCGTGCAGGCGGCTCTTCACCGTTCCGAGTGGGATCTCGAGGCTGTCGGCGATCTGGTTGTAGCTCAGCCGCTGGAAGTAGCTGAGGAGCAGGATCTCGCGGTGATGCACGGGAAGTGCGTCGATCACGGTGCGGACCACGCGGGAGCGCTCGGCATTGGCAATCGGCGCTTCCGGAGAAGGCAGATCGGCCTGCAGCAGGTCGACGAAGGTGCCGCCTTCAGCCGCGTCACCCAGCGGATTGGAGAGTGAGAGCGGGGCCCGTCGCTGATTGCGTCGGAAGTGGTCGCGGGCCTTGTTCGCAGCAATCGTGAAGAGCCACGGCTTGAAGCGGCGCTCAGGATCGAATGTGCGAGCCGAGATGTGAACCTGAAGGAACGTGTCCTGGAACACATCCTCGGCGGCGCTGCGCGAGCCGAGGAACCGGATCAAAAAGTGGAGAAGCTCGTCGCGATATCGCTCGACGATCGTCGCGAAGGCGGCCCGATCCCCCTTGATCGATTCGGCCAGAAGTTGCTCGTCAGTTGATTCGCTCACGTCGGACGGCATCTGCGACTCGGCACACCGAAGGACCCCGGGAGCCGAGGCGGGGGCCCCGGACGCGGGCGCCATCATATTGGTCTGGCCCCGCCTGGTCTGGTTGCGACTGGTCTGGTTGCGCCTGGTCTGGTCGCGACTGGTCTGGCACCTGGTCTGG
>CAYXKH010000232.1:0-1547 GCA_964465255.1 uncultured Isosphaeraceae bacterium | reverse complement strand
GCGACTGGTCTGGTTGCGCCTGGTCTGGTCGCGACTGGTCTGGCACCTGGTCTGGGTTGGCGCGGTCGGCACTCCTCCTCGACGGCCACCCGCGAGCGTGCCCAAGGCCTCGGCCAGCCGCGCCAGCGGGGTGCCCAAGGCAGTGGAGCCGAAGGGGCCGTGAGCGGCGATGGTGAAGGGAAGCGCGGACATGGACCGGACTGCTACGATGGCCGCCCGTCACGGGATCGCTCCGTTTCCAACGAATTCCCCGTCCGTGTCGCCGCTCCTGGAGCCCATCCCAGCCCCCCGGTGGAGGCCGGATGCAGGCTTCCCGGCCCTTCGCTCCCTCGCCCCCCGTTCCGCGGGCGGCCCGTCCTCCCGAGTGCTCTTCCCATGGCAGTCCCGATCTCCCAGATGTGGACCGTGGCCACCTACGTGCTTGGCAACAAGCTCCGCGGCAATCACCGCTATCCGCTGGTGCTCATGCTGGAGCCGCTCTTCCGCTGCAATCTCGCCTGCGCCGGATGCGGCAAGATCCAGTATCCGCCCCATGTCCTGAAGCGGCAGTTGAGTGTCGAGCAGTGCGTCGCCGCGGTCGAGGAGTGCGGGGCGCCGATGGTCTCGATCCCGGGCGGTGAACCGCTCCTTCATCCCGAGATCGGCGAGATCGTCCGCGCGCTCGTCGCGCGCCGCAAGTACATCTACCTCTGCACGAACGCGCTCCTCCTCAAGGAGAAGCTCGACGAAGGTCTCTTCACGCCGAGCAAGTACCTCACCTTCTCGGTCCACATGGATGGGCTCGAGGAGCATCACGACTTCGCGGTCTGTCGCGACGGCACCTATCGCAAGGCGGTCGAGGGCATTCGTCGCGCGGTCGAGATGGGCTTCCGCGTCACCACCAACACCACGCTCTTCGACGGTGCCGACCCCAACGCGGTCCGCGGCTTCTTCGACGAGATGATGGCCCTCGGCGTCGAGGGCATGATGGTCAGCCCGGGCTATGCCTACGAGAAGGCCCCCGATCAGAAGAACTTCCTCAATCGCCGCAAGACCAACGAGCTCTTCGAGATGATCCTCTCGAATCGCCGCGAGGGACGCACCAAGTGGAAGTTCAACCAGTCGCCGCTCTTCGTCGAGTTCCTGATGGGTCGACGCGAGTACGAGTGCACGCCGTGGGGAAGCCCCTGCTACAACGTCTTCGGCTGGCAGAAGCCCTGCTATCTGCTTCAAGAGGGCTACGCCGACAGCTTCAAGGAGCTGATCGAAGAGACCACATGGGATGAGTACGGTCGCGCCAGCGGCAATCCGAAGTGCGCCAACTGCATGGTGCACTGCGGCCACGAACCCAGCGCCGTCAATCACACCTTCTCCTCCTTCAGCGGCCTCTTCGGCACGGTGAAGGCGATGCTCTTCAACGCCTACGCCAACCCCGCCGCCAAGCGCCGCCTCGACGAAGAGAAGTCCAAGCCCCACGGCCCCATGGCCCACCTCGTCCAGTTGGGAGTGAGTGTGGAGAAGAAGGGGGCCGCGTAGTTCGTCGCGTGGGCGGAGGAGCGGGGTGGGGG
>CAYXKH010000231.1:0-4892 GCA_964465255.1 uncultured Isosphaeraceae bacterium | reverse complement strand
CCAATCGGAGCGCCGCCGACGGCGCTGATGGTCGTCCCGGGCGCGTTGGCGCGAAACCGGACCACATCGTCGCCGTCGCCGTCGAGCGAGACGAAGAAGAGCTCGGCCACCACCGCATCGCTGATCGTGGGCGATTGCAGGAGCGGCTGGTTGACTCCCGCCGCCAGATCCAGTTCACCCAGCGGCCCGGCGATTGGGATGATCGGCAGTCCGAACGGCGCCGACGGATAGTTGCCGGTCAGGTACGCCACCTTCGCGGTGTCGTATTCGAGGAAGGCCTGGAACCCTGCTGCGGGTGTGCCCGGAGGGATGTCCGACATTTCGACCAGAACCCGGAAGATGTCGCCCGGGGCAAGACAGACGATCCCGTCGGGGAAGGCGAGCTCGAGGGTGGTGCCTCCGCCACGCGCCTCGGTCGACCCGCAGAGCGTGACGACCGACGCGGTGAGCGCGAAGGCGAGTGAACGATCGACGAATGAAGTGAACCGCATGAATCGAATCCTCTCCCGCGATGTGATGAACGTTCAGCATGGGGCGACCAGCACCCCGCACTCCTGACCAATCCTGCAACCAGCAAGGCCCCGGCGCGGGCTTTCGCCCGCGCCGGAGCAAGGAGACCCCGAAAGACAGAGTCTCACCGCGTGGAACTCACTGACCAGCCATGAACAGGGCGACGTCCGTGGTGTCGACCCAGCCATCCGAATTCAGATCAGCCTTGTCGTAGTTGGGGTAGCCCATGCGACGAAGGTCAGAGACTCGGACCCGACGCAGCGGCTGCGCCTGCGCCCCACCGGCCAGGGGCATCGGGCAGCATCCGGCAGCGTCGAACTCGAAGAACGAAACCTGGATGAAGGAGAAGTCGATCACGTCGACATCTCCGTCGCCGTTGAAGTCGGCGTTGAAGCCGACATGGCCGCAGAGCGTGTTGGCGCCCGGCGACGTGTTGTACTGACCGACATAGGCACCGAAGTCGAGGATGTCGATGAAGGTGTCGCCGTTGGTGTTTCCGCCGATCAGAGAACTGCCCGGATTGACGAGGCTCACCTTGAGGAACGACGTCTCGTACCCGCCGCCACTCTCGGAGACCGACGAGGTCGACCGCAGGGTGTGCTTCGAATCGCGAGCGGTGATGCAGGTGTAGCCGCTCGCCGAGCAGGGCACTTCGATCGTGCCGACGCCGATCCCGTTGTTGAACACGAGCTCGGCCGTGACGATCGTGCCGCAGTCGAGATCGAACTCGATGCAACGGGTGAACGGTCCCGGATCGATCCCGCCGAAGAGCTCCACTTCCACCGCGAGCGGCGTGAACGCGAGCACCGTGACGGTCTGAACGAGGCTCGTCGAGTTGCCGCACTCGTCGGTGGCGGTCCAGGTGATGGTCGTCACGCCGGCGGGGTACGGATCAGTCAGGGCCATCGCATCGCTGCGCACGCCGACGACCGTCGGCGCGGGATCGCAGTTGTCGCTGGCGCTGGGCGCGCCCACGACGGTCAGGTTGTCCCAGTGGATGTCGTAGGTGACACCGGCGACATTGTTGTGACCCTGAAGGATGGTGTTGCCGATCTGCACCGATCCGTTGGAAGGGAGGGTCAGTGTCAGGTCGCCGACCGTATAGACCACGTCGGTGCCGATGAGTTCGAACTCGAGGGTCTGCCACGCGTCGTATGCGAAGCCGCTGGGGAGCCCGAGATCGTTCCAGCCGCCGCCGTTCCACGCCCGGAAGCGGGGCAGGCCCGAACCATCCAGCGTGCTGGTGAACTCGATGATGGGGAAGAACGAGATCGCATTTCCGCTGTTCAACGCCGTGCCCCAGAAGCCGGCCATGCGACGACCAGTGGATGCCCAGCCCGCGGGGACGTAGAGCTCAATCGACATCGCCGTGGCCCCCGGGGTGTCGTACTTCCGACCCTGGGTGTTGTAGAAGGCGCCGTTGAAGCCGCCCGGCCGGCACGGTTCGCAGTCGGCGGCGTTGATTGAGTGCTTGAGCCGGTCGTCGCCGTCGAAATAGGCGTTGGTGAAGCCGAACGGCGCGTAGCGGTCGGTGTACCAGACGCCGGGCGCCTGGGCCGGTGCGATCACGACCGGATCGGTGAACTCCTCGATCTGGGCGTTGACGTCGATGTCCGCCGAGCATTCGCCGGGATCGGAATAGACGGTGATGTCCGCCGGAATGGAGAGCAGCGGATCGGTGGTGTCGGCGACGGTGATGGTCTGGTCGCCAGTGCTCTCGTTGCCGCAGTCATCGCTGGCCGTCCACGTGCGGGTGATCGTGTACGAGGCAGCGCAGGCGCCGGGCGTGATCACATCGACGTAACTGATGTCCGGGGCACCGTCGCAAATGTCGGGCGCCGTTGCGGTCCCGGTGTTGGCCGGGAGCGTCGAGTCGTCGCACTCGATCGGGATGTTCGCGGGAACGACCAGAGCCGGGGCGACCGAGTCGAAGGTGACCGTGGCAAGATCGGTCAGGTCGGGATAGATCGCCGTCGAGAACTCGTCGGTCACCGTGGTCGGAAGGAAGGGCGTCGTGCTGAAGGAGACGGCGTCAGCAATGCTGCAGGCGAGGTCGTCAAGCACCTGGAAGGTGATGACTGCCATGGTGGCATCGCCGGTCGTTCCCGGATCAGGAGAGTCGACACCGACTGCGTACTGCAGGAATCCCGGCGTCTGGAACTCGAAGATCTCGAGCTCGAAGGGCTCGCCGGGGGCCGGCGTGGCGCTCACGAACTGGAGGACTGTGTCGTCGTATTCGAGGAAGAACTGGCCGCCGACGATCTCGTCGGAGGCATTGCCGGTGAGTTCGACGGTCACCGTCACCAGCTCGCCGACACCACCGGTGTAGCAGGACTGGTCGGCGACCAGTTCAAGAGTCTGGAGCGGGAAGTCCTCGAGATTGACCGTGGCCACCGAGCCATCCATGAGCTCGATGCGGATGCCGTCGATCCGCCCGGCGAACCCCGTCGCCCACCCCGTGCCAAGACCGAGGTTGAAGAAGGAGATCTCCTGTCCGCCAATTGGCGCAAAGGCGCCGTTGAGATTCCACGCCGCAATGGGATAGGTCAGGAGCTGGAACGCGTCAAGGAACGGATCGGTGTAGCCGCCGAAGTAGTTGCCGGTGGAGTCGTAGAAGCGCAGGCGATTGTCAGGGCCTGAGTCAGTCACCCACTGATTCCACGTGTTGACTGGGGCGTTGAGACTGCCTGAGAAGTACGGCTCGGAGTTGATCCGATGGCCGTACCAGGCCGCACCGCTGGGATCGCCCGCGTAGTTGTCGGTGTAGAACTGAAAGAACCAGTCGACCGAACCCTCGAGTCCAGCCTTCTTGGTGAAGTAGCTGACGCTGGCGAGCTCCGAGACGAGGATGTCGTTTCGCCCGAAGAGAGCCATCGGGTCGAGAATGATGCTGGTGAAGTTCGGCGATCCGGTCACGTTCGCCTGCCACGAACCGGAGCTGAAGCCCGCAGCGGAATCGGCGGCGACGCCAAGCGGGGCCTTGCCCTGAAGGCCCGGATAGTTCGGGTAGTAGGTGAGGTTCGTGGTCGTCGCCCCTGCCCAGAGCGGGGCGGAGAGCGCGAGCGCGGAACCGGCCGCCGCCAGAATCGCTGCGCTTCGGGATCGACCTGAAGTGAACCGTGCGTCCATCCACTGTCTCATGTGTCTCATGTGTCTCATGTGTCTCATCGACTGACTCCTTGGATTGAAACGATTCGGACCAGGAATTCTCGATTGCATCGCGGCGTCGGATGACCGCCCCCGCGGCGCACGGCACAACAGCCGTGACGCATCGACGGTTCATCGGTGAATGCCGAATCGAGCTTCCGTGCCCCGTGCACACCAACCGCGCGCCCGTCAGCACTGACCGCCGCGCTCCGAACTCAGGTGGCGCCCCGTTCAGGCGTTGTGCCTGACGCCACTGCACTCCCTCCTCGGATCAATCCGCACGCTGGCGCGCGGCACGACAGATCGCGTTTGAGAATCGACTCCCCCGCCCCAAACCGGCCCCAACTGGCCCCAACTGGCCCCAACTGGCCCCAACTGGGGGCCCAGCCTTCAGAGCGAGCACCACCTCCCACCGCACAGCACGCCGGAGGTCAACTCCACGCGCTGAGCAGCAACCCCAGATCGGCGCCGTCCACGACGCCACTGGCATCCAGATCCGCATCCTCGTCCGCTGAACCCCATGCGGCGAGCAGAAGCCCAAGGTCCGCACCGTCGACGACACCGTCGCAGTCGAGGTCGGCGAAGACTCCTGAGCAGTTGACTTCAATGACACAGCCGAGCAGCGACCCGGTGAGAATGAGGCCGGGCACGACGCCCGAGATCACCTTGGTCTGTCCGCCGGCAGCAATCGGTTCGACCACCGAGATCCGCCCCGGCGCCAGTGCTTCGAAGCGCAGCGTCGTCAGCAGCGTTCCACGGGAGCCGGCGAAGGTGGTCGAACCCAGTTGCGCAAGGGCGAGATAGGTCCCGTCGCCATCCTGCGGGGGAACCGACTCGTTGTATCCGGCGGGGTCATTCGCTGGAAAACTCGACACAAGAAGCGGAATCGCACCCACATTGGTCAGGCCCGCGAGCTTGACGATGCGCGGATCCCACTCGAACACGATCTGCGCGACAGAAAAGGCCACGGGCTCGCGGTCGGTGAAGAGATAGACCCCGACCGAGGCGATCTCACCAACCTCGATCGCCTGGATCGGTGGATGGAACTCGACGCTGATCAGTGGAAGGCCGGCGAGGCCATCCGCGGCCAGGCAGCCAATCGCCACACCAATCACCGGCCCGAGCGCGACCCGCGCGCTCCAAGGGACCTGCTTCCTACCGCAATTGTGCGCTCCCCCTCGATCCACCCGGTTCCCCCATTCCACTCGTCCGGCCGACCCCGATCAAGGTCGATC
>CAYXKH010000230.1:3711-4927 GCA_964465255.1 uncultured Isosphaeraceae bacterium | reverse complement strand
CTTACGGTTCGCCTCGTGTCAGGGAGCGAACTCCACGCGCTCCCAACCGGTGCCGGGATCAAACGAAGTCACCGGCTCGATCGCGGCGTCGGCATAGAGGCCGAAGTCGCGGCTCCACACCGAGCCGTCCATCGACACCAGGAACGCCCGCTCGCCGGTGTCGCCGTAGGACAGCGGCCACGCGAGGAACGCGAAGCCGCCCACCAGATCGCCGTTTCGGTTGAGCCACGGGCTCGCGTCGGGACTTCCGTTTCTGACCGCAGCCGGTCCCGGGGCGGTGAGGATCCGATAGCGATAGCCGCGATACGAGCTGAGGGCCTCGAGATCGACGGGCTCGGTGGCGCGGGCAACTCCATCGTCCACCATCGGACCCAGTGGCGAGACCGGCGGCGTCAGCGATTCAGGCCACCACAGGCCGTTTCGCGTGCCGCGCTCGCTTCGAAAGCGCGTGGTGTAGGCCGACACGCCGAGCGGAGCGAGGTCGCGGTACTGCGACTGGGCCGGCATGCACGCGAGCAGGAAGTCGACGGCAGCCGCTTCGTTCGTCTCGATGCGGGCAGCGTGAACGATGGCCACACCCGCAGCGGTGTCGAATCGCCAGAGCGGTTCGGCCCCGTCGCGCACGCGGGCGATGGGCACGGGGAACTCCCAGAGATCGGCTCCGACCGCGAGCGTCACCGACGGCGGTGTGCCGTTCGTTCCTTCCTCGAGAAACAGTGCGTGTTGGCGGTCGTAGGCGGCGGCGAGGCGCTGAAGGTCGCCCTGGGTCCGGTCCGCGGAGTCGGACTCCAGGCCTTCGACATCAGGGCCGAAGATCGTTCGCACGGCATCGACGTCGCCCTCCCGAGCAGCGTCGATCAGGGCAACCACCGCGTCTTCGGGCGACGCGAAGGTGCGCTGGACAAGCTCCGTGTACGAGACTCGGCTCTCGGGCGGGGCGTCGAATCTGCATCCCGCCGAGAGACCCAGGGCCACAGCGAGAAGAAGAAGTGAAACGGGGCGTCGTGATGACCGCATGACTATCAGGCTCCTGAAGGGCTGAACGTGCGAGTGCAGGGTGCGAACCGGTGGGCTCGTCAGCGTCCGCGCGCGCCACCGATGCGTCCACCACCAACGCTCCCGCCCCCGACTGGGCGTCCACCGGACGGCCGGGCGGTGCCCGGTTTAAACCCGCTCGGGCGCGACATCCCCGGGCTTGGCCGCGAACTCGGGCGCG
>CAYXKH010000230.1:0-3611 GCA_964465255.1 uncultured Isosphaeraceae bacterium | reverse complement strand
CTTGGCCGCGAACTCGGGCGCGGCGCGGGCCGTGCCGTGGGTGCCGAAGGTCGCGAGATCGAGGATCCGGCCGAGGGAGTGCGCGGTCGATCCCAGGGACGCACCTTTGGCGGGCTCGGACGCGCCGTCGAACCGGAAGCCCCGGGTGGTCGGCCGCCCGGTCGACTGATGTTGCCGCCCCCGGGCTGGTTGGTCGGAGGACGTCCCACCGACGGGCGGCTTGGAGAAGGACGACTCTCGGGTCGTGCAATTGGCACGGAGCCGCTGCCTCCGCCCAAGCCTCCACCAGAGATTGCCGAACCACCTCCGGGTCGGCGATTCGGCAGGCGACTTCCGCCATCGGTTCCGCCTGGTCGCGACGGGCGAGTCACGCGATCGAGGATGCGATCCGGATTCGGGCGCCAGGTGCTGCCATCACCACCCGGTCGTCCACCCGGCTGATTGATGTTGACATTGCCGCCACCGGGCCGATTGATGTTGACGTTGCTGTTGCTATTGATGTTCACGTTGACGTTGGTGCGTCCCCACCAGCCGGGTCCCCACAAGACGCAGCGTCCCCCCCAGTTGCAGTGGACGTTGTTCCTCCAGATCGCACCAACCGTGATTCCCACACCGAAGCCGATCACGCCGACGGCGACGGGTGAGACCGGATTGCGCACGAAGACCACGCTCGGCGAGTAGACCGGCACGAAGATGACCTGCTGATTGGCAGGCTCGATGATGATCGTCGGACCTTCCTGCACCACGACCTGCTGCTCCGACGAGCGCAGGGCACCGTTCTCCCAGGCCACGGTCCGCAGCGACGGAATGACTTCCATCACCTCGTTCGGCTGGAGCAGATACGCGCTTCCGACCGCCGCGGTCCAATCGAGGTACTCGGCCATCATCGAGAGGCCCTCGGGAATCGAGGCCAGCATTGCAATCGACGGGTCCCACTGCGGATCTCCGTTCTCGACCGGATCGCCACCGCGATTCCTCATTTCATGAGCCTCGACAATGTCGTCTGGAAAGATCGAGGCCGCGAGCACATTGGCGAGGAGCGAATCCGGATAGAGGGCAATCGGCCCAAGCAGATCCTCGAGTTCCTCTTCCGTGAGGCGATCGACACCTTCACCCGGGATCGCCGGCGACGCGGCGGCCGAGTCCTGCGGGGCCGCGGCTGCCGTCGGGACCGCGATTGCCTCCGGGGCGGCCATCAAGCAGCAGTCCGAGGAGTGCGGTGAGCTTGAGACGCGCTGTGTGACGGATGGTCATCTGGAGTACCTCGGCACGATGGTACCGGCAAGCAACGTCCACGCTCTCGCCGGAACAGGGCTGCGAGGTCGACGTCCGGCAGTTGGCCTCCGGCGGCAACTTCACCGCTGTTGGCGCGGTTGTCGCGTGCCGAGGCCTGCGGTGTTTCGGTTTCGCCACGATGTGCGTGACGCTGGTGATCAATCCCGTGGTAGGTTCCTTGGACAAGCGCGGCCGAAGCCAGCAGGGCGACCGTATGGATCGTCGCTGCCGCTGGATCTTCCCGCTCGTCGACGTGGCTTTGAACGCAACCCTGGCGGTGGTGGCGGCAGGTGTCGTCTCGGCACCGGAGTGAGAGTTCCCATGAGCGATGCATCTCCGAACCTTCGATCGTGGTGCCGAACGAGTGCGACGCCCTCGCGGCGTGAGGTGCTGCGCGCCGGTCTGGGTGCGGGACTGGGCGCGGTGGCCATCGGGCTTGCGCGGATCGCGGGAGTTCGAGGATCCACCGCCTCGGCGTCCACCATCGCTCCGCCGCCGACGGGGGCCACCTGGAGCGGCCCGGCGGGGCACCCGATCCTGGAACTCGCGGAGTCGCTCGACTCCGTGATGATCGACGGACTTCCCTTCGCCCGGGATTGGACCGGCGACGACTTCGCGAACGACGAATTTCCGTTCCACTCGTGCGAGAACTGCTTCCCGAAAGGCGGTCCGCCGGAGCCATCGGAGGAAGTGGACGTCGCGATCATCGGCGGAGGTCTCTCCGGACTCGCGACCGCTGACGCGCTGCGGCATCGTCGGATCGCGCTCTTCGAACTGCGCAATCGGATGGGCGGCACCGCGGCGGGAGAGCGGTGGCGCGGCACATCGTGCAGTCTCGGGAGCGCGTACTTCATCGTTCCCGACCCCGGTTCGGACCTCGAAGCGCTCTATCGGCGACTTGGGGTCTGGCCGGGCTCGGCGGTGGCCCAGGGCGAGGTGTCGGTCGAGATCGATGGAACCCTGATCATGGATCTTCTCCGGTGGAAGGAGTTCACGCCCGTGGAGCAGGCTGTCGTCCAGCGGTATGCCGAAGTGGTGCGCACCTTCGCCGAAGAGACGTATCCGGAGATTCCCCTGCCGCGCGATGGCGACGTGCAGTGGATTCTCGATCTCGATCGTTCGACGCTTCGTGCCGACATCGAGACGCGGGTGGGGGCGGCGCTCCCGAGGCGTCTCGCGGAAGCGATCCAGGCGTACTGCTACTCGTCCTTCGGGGTGGGCTGGGACCAGATCTCCGCAGCGTCGGGATGGAACTTCATCGCAGCCGAGGAGTATGGGCGGATCGTGCTTCCCGGCGGGAACGCGGGGCTCGCCTCCGCTTTCTGGGACTCGCTGCGGCACGCCGAACGGGTGCAGCGGCGATCGATCCTGCGGCCGCGCCGCAAGGTCGTTGATGTACGACTCGATGGCTCGGCCGTCCGCGTGACCTGGTCGGACGGTGGTGGGCAGTTCGCCTCGTTGAGGGCGAGACACGCGGTGCTGGCGAATGCGAAGTCCGTCGCCAAGTACATGCTTCCCGAACTCGCCGCGCTCGATCCGGAGAAGTTCGAGGCGATTCACCAGTTCACGACCTGCGCCTATGCGGTGGTGAACGTGCTGATGGAGCGTTCGTCGGCACGCCGCTTCTACGACCTGTTCCTGCTCGGTCATGGCGACTTTCCCATGACCGAGGGAAGCGCCGAGAAGGCCTTGAAGGTGATTGACGTCCTCGATGGGGGGTATGCCGCCGTCGGTGGCGGTGCCGCGACGATCCTGACCCTCTACTGGCCCCTGCCCTGGGGCAGCGCCCGCTTCGCGCTGCTTGGGCCGGAGGGCTGGTCGACATTCGCGGCGGCGCTGGCGCCGCAGCTCAGATCGATCCTGAGTCTTCTGGGCCTCGAGTCCTCGAGCATTCATCAGATACGCATGAGTCGCTGGGGCCACGCGATGCCGGTTGCGCGTCCCGACGCGATCGCCGACGGACTTCCGGCGCTCCTGCGCCGACCGATCGCCGAGCGGATCTGGTTCGTCAATCAGGACAACTGGCTTCTGCCTGCGGTCGAGACGTGCCTGCTCGAGGCAATCGACGTTGCGGCGCAGATCGACACTCGGCTCTCCATGCCGTAGAGGCCGGTGGCGAAGGTCATTTGAGCTGGTGTCGGGAGATTTCCCCGCGGCCGCCGCGGGGGAAACCCTGTCACGTCGTATCCAGCATGCGGGACAAGCCCGCTCTCGATGGCGTGCGCCGCATGCGAAGCTGTTTTCGTGGGTGAGGGAGGGCCTCGAACGCCCGAGCCGCCCTCACGGTTCCAACTCGGCGCCTCCGCCGAACTGCGCGCAACCTTCACCCCAATCAC
>CAYXKH010000229.1:0-4951 GCA_964465255.1 uncultured Isosphaeraceae bacterium | reverse complement strand
CCGGAGGCCGAACGGAGCGCTCCAAAAAAACCATCGGGACCGGCTTTCGCCGGTCCCGATGCAAGACGATTCTCTTGACGAACGAACAGCGAATTACATGCTGCTCGAGGCCTTCTTGCTCACCTTGCGGCGAGTCTTCTTGGTGGCCTTCTTGGCCACCTTCTTGGTGGCCTTGCGAGTCGTCTTCTTCTTTGCTGCCTTCTTTGCTGCCTTCTTTGCCATGATTGGCTCCTGCTGCGCACGCCGTGTCGGAGTCGGAGTGGCGGCGACCGGCGTGCTGGTCTCAATCGCCGCCGCACAAAGTTGTACCCTTATCGGCGCCCGATGCAAAACGTCTTGACCAAAAAGCGACCAAATCTTTCAAGTGGCATCTTGACGCGCGGCGGATTGACGTGTCGTCCGATCGCGCCTTCCGCGCCTCGGACGACGTGTCGGCGAACACCGCACGCGTGCACCGGAGGATGCGCGCGATGACGCGAACACATCGACTTCTCGTGCACGGTTCACGCGGTCGGATGGGACTGCGCATCACCGAACTGGCGCAGAGCGACGCTCGATTCACGCTGGTTGGGGCCGTTGATCGAGACACCGGCGATGCCCCTTCCGGAGCGGTCGACGTGATCATCGATTTCTCGAGCCCCGCCGGAACGATCGCCGCTGCGGAGCTTGCGAGTTCGCGCGGCGCCGCCCTGCTGGTCGGCACCACCGGTCTCGATCGGCCCCAGTTCGATCGGCTCGACCGGCTCGCGTCAGACGTCGCGGTGCTGATGGCTCCGAACACATCGCTCGGGGTGGCCGTGCTCCGCTTCCTGACGACGCAGGCGACACGGCTGCTTCGCGACTGGGACATCGACATCGTCGAAAGCCACCACAACCGCAAGAAGGACGCTCCCTCCGGCACCGCCCTGGCCCTTGCCGCCGCGGTGAAGGCGGGCGGGCGCGATCTCGCGGCCGACCGCATCCACGCCCTGCGCGGCGGCGACATCGTCGGCGAGCACCAAGTGCAGTTCGCCGGTCCGGGCGAGACCATCCGCCTCGAACATGTCGCGGTCAGCCGTGATCTTTTCGCCCTCGGCGCCCTCCGCGCCGCCGCGTGGCTCGCAGAAAAGCCCGCGGGGCGATACACCATGGAGGACGCGCTCGGCCTGAGCGCGTCGTGAAGGCGATACCCGAATGACCACGACTCTCCGTGACGGCATCGCCGTCTGCACGCTTTCCTGCGGACTCCGTCTCGCCATCGAGCCGATTGCGGCGGCGCGATCGGTTGCGCTGGCGTGGCTCCTTCCAGTGGGGTCAGCGGCGTTCTCCGAGGCCGAGGACGGCCATGCCGCGATGCTTGCCGAACTGATCCAGCGCGGAGCCGGCGGTCTCGATGCCCGCGCTCACAGCGACGCCCTCGATCGACTCGGGGTGCAGCGCTCGACGAGCGTGCTCACCCATCACATGCAGATCGGGGCCACGATGCTGGGCTCCCATCTGCACGAGGCTCTGCCGCTCCTGGCCAGCATGGTCACCTCGCCGCTGCTTCCGGCCACGGCGCTCGATCCCGCACGCAGCCTCGCCCTTCAGTCGCTCGAAGGACTCGACGATGATCCGCAGGAACTGGTGATGCTGCGGCTCAAGGAGCATCACCTCGCGCCGCCGTTCAATCGTCACGGACACGGGCGCGAAGACGTGCTCGAAGCGGCGACGATCGACTCGCTGCGCGCCGGATGGAAGCGACTGGCGGTGCCCAAGGGGTCGATCCTCGGAATCGCCGGTGGGATCGATCCGCACGTGGTCGAGGCCCAGCTCGAGTCGCTTCTCTCCTCCTGGAGTGGCGCCGCCGACGAGCCGAAGGCCTCGGCACCACCGGCACGAGGATCGCATCACGAGATTCACGAGACCGCCCAGACCCATCTGGCGGTGGCCTGGGACGCACCGCGCGAGAGCGACACCGACTCGATGCGCGAGAGGCTTCTCATCCGCGTGCTCGGCTCGGGGAGTTCGAGCCGCCTCTTCAGCGAGGTGCGCGAGAAGCGCGGACTGTGCTACTCGGTCTTCGCCAGCTACTCCAGCGGTCGCGACACCGGCCTGGTGATGCTGTACGCCGGAAGCACGCCGCAGCGGGCCCAGCAGACTCTCGAAGTGTCGATGGAGCAGGTCGGCCGACTCGGTCGAGACCTGGGTCGCAACGAGTTTGCACGGGCCGTGATCGGTCTCAAGAGTCGCCTGGTGATGCAGGGCGAGAGCACCGGCGCGCGGGCGGCGTCGATTGCCGGTGATCTCTACCGGCTGGGTCGGTCCCGTTCGTTGGAAGCAATTGCCGCCGAGGTCGACCGCGTCAGTTACGACGACCTTGTCGCCTATGCGGGCGCCCGACGGGTCGGGCCGCTGACTCTGGTCACGATCGGTCCCGCAGCACTCGAGCCTCCCAGTCCATGACGACCGCGACCGAAGGTCGCGTGTGCCCCGAACACCCTCTGCCGCGTGCTACGCTGGCGTCCGAACCGCTCCCGCACCAACCCAATGCTCGACACTTCGCTCCCACCGCTCGGCACCCGCGTCCGCGTCCTCCAGCAGATGCCCCAGGCCACGCAGACCTGGTCGCAGTCCACCGAGGGTGTGATCACCCGGTATCGCCAGGCGAAGACCGGCTCATGGTTTGCGCACGGCAAGGACGATCGGCTGTGGCTCGATCGACTCGAGCTTCGGCTCGACGACGGCGAGATCACCGTGCTGAATCTCGATCGTTACTCGGTGATCGAAGTGGTGTGACCGCCTCTCAGGAGTCGCGCTGCCGTCTGGTTTTCCGATCCGGGTCGCCGGCGGGCCGTGCCTCGAGCCGTTCGAGAACGCGTTCGAGCATGCGCGAGACCTCTTCGAGCCGCGACTCCATCCGCGCCAGACGCTCCTCGAGGGCGGGACCGGTCGGATGCGGCTTTACCGAAAGTCCCGGCACCACTCGCATGAACCGAGGATCCCTGCCGTCGGACTCGCCTCCGTGGGGAGGTCCCCCGAACTCGAAGATGAAGTTGCGCTTCGCGCCGCTGCCACCGGGAAGCGGCGCGATCTTCAGGCTCTTCAACTGCTCGCGCAGCGTCTCCATGTCGGGCGCCAGTTGTCCGAGCTGACCGATGATCTCTTCGAAATTCGTGTCCGGATCGATCCCCGGGAAATGTTCCGCGAGGGCCCGCCACGACATGGAGTCCGCGGTCGCGAGCCTGGAGTCGTCAAAGGCTTCGAGGGCCACGACGACCTCGCGCTCCTCGCCGCCCCGATTGATCGTGATCTTCATCGAATCGCCGGGACTCTTCCGGCCAATCGCCTCGCGGACCTGCTCGGGACCGGCGCCTTCCGCGCCCTCGATCTGGACGATCACATCAAGCGCTTCGATCCCCGCCTTCGAGGCCGGAAGTCCTTCGATCACCTGGGTGATCACCGTCCCGTTTCCAGGGACGATCTGAAGATGCTTCCGCAGTCCCTCCTCGGGTTCGGCGAGGGTCACGCCGAGCATCACCTTGGGCCGATCCTCGACGATCGTCTTCTCCCCGCCTTCGCCCTCAGGAAGCGCAAGTCGGTAGCGCATCCGTCCCTGCCCGGCGGGCGGCACGCCTTCGACCGTGGCTTCAGCGCGGATGCGCTGCCTCGGCTCAGCGGTGCGAGGGCCTTGTCCGCTCTGTCGCGGCATGCTCTCGCCCAACTCCCTCGAGAATCGCTCGCTGAACTCCCGCTGAAATCGCTCGGCATCGAAGCCCCCGGATTCGCGGCGCATGCGCTCGGCGATCTCCCTGGCCATGCGGCCTGCATCGACCGAGAGCTGGGCCGCGCGCTCGCTGTTGGACGAGGACGAACGCCTCCCACTCGTCGATGAATCCCCATCGGAACTGCGCTGCGACGAGCGGCTCGAGTCGCGTGCGCTGTCCGAATCGCTCGCGGCGTCATGATCGGAGCTGCTGCCGCCCGAACTGCGCTCCGAGCTGTGATGGTTGAACGAGCCGGGCGCGCCGTTGCCGCTGGCCAGGACGGGGATCCGCCTGATGGTCCTTCCCGACTCGTCGAGGACGACCACGCCGTCGGCTTCGCGGCGGATGCGCGATGCGGGGACCTCCTTGCCGTTCATCCGCACCGTCATCTGATCACCGCTGATTGACACCTCGAACGAGTCGGACGAACTCGACTCCTTCTTCGTCTCGCCGGAGATCGCACCGGGCTGGTCGACGGCAGTGGGCGCGGAAACCGTCGCGGCGAGGCCGCTGCCGGGGCGCGCCGCGAGCGCCGCCGACGTGATGGTGAAGGTGGTCGCCAGAAGCGAGGGAACGAGGATGAAGCGAGTCATGACAATCTCCTGTGCGGTCGCCCAACCAGCCGGCTGGGGCGTTCCGGGTCTGTTGGTGTTGGTTCACGGCGCACGCGACGGGCGGGCGCTCTCTCAGAGCGGCGCCGAACCCTCGGTCGGGGCCGATCCCGGCACGAGTCCGGGGATGATGAAGCCGTTCTCGTCGGCCTGGTCGAATCCGATGAAGCCGGGAACCTCGCGTCGTTCGAGGATCAGGCGGTAGTAGAAGACCACGTAGCCGTCTCCACTCTCGAGCGGCTGCTTCTCGACCAGCGGCTTGCCCGGCACCTCGCCGACGACGGTGCCGTTGCGCCGTCCAAGATCGATGTAGCTCTGAAGCGCATCGGCGGGATTCGCAAAGGAGGCCTGCACGATGCCGGTGTCGCCCGCGGCGCTGCCTGCGGCCGTGCTCGGATCGCCTTCGCCCCGACTGGACCCCGCGGAGCCGGGTGCGATCCTGAACGAACCGGTGATGCCCCACGCCACGAGGAGACACGCCGCGACCGCCCAGCCGATCCAACTCCCGGGGCGCGGGGTGAAGATCTGCATGTCACCGCTGCCAGCGCCGTCCGCTCCACGCGCTCCATGCGCTCCATGCGCTGCCTGTTCTTCATGTCCTTCATGTCCTTCATG
>CAYXKH010000228.1:0-5002 GCA_964465255.1 uncultured Isosphaeraceae bacterium | reverse complement strand
TGATCGCCGCGGCGATCAGGGACGCGGTCCCGATGAACATGTGACGGCGGCGCACATGAGCCACCTCGTGGGCCATGACCGCGTGGAGCTGGGCCTTTGGAAGCGTCGTCACGATCGCATCGGTGAGCAGCACGTAGCGGAGCCCGGGGAGGAGCCCCACCACCGCCGCATTCAGAATCGTCCCGCCGGTCCGCCACACCAGGAGATCGCGCACACGAACGCGATGTCGCGCACAGATCTCGAGGAGGTCGTGGCGGACGATTCCCGGCGGAAACGCGACCGTGTCGAGGATCACCCGGACGACGAGGGGACTCAACGTGAAGACGACCAGCACCGAGATCATCCCGGCCCACGCCGGATCGGGAAGGGAGAGATCGCTCCAGCGATTCGAGAGCGCCGCAAGCCCGGCCTGCGAGGCCTCGGAGGCGCCGAGCGCCAGTCCCACGGGAACCAGGAGCAGAAATAGATGCACCCGTGCCTGCAGGACGGTCCAGCGCAGTCGCGTCGCGGTCGGCCGAAGCGGCACCCCCGAATCGAGTCGAGCCAGAGTGTCCCAGTCGCGCATCCGCTGCTCGACTGGCCACCAGATCCACCACGAGAGGACGACCCCGAGGATGGGCGGCAACGTGATCAGGATCTCGTCGATCAGCACCAGGTCGCCGACGACGCCTCGCACCAGCGCCATCCAGCCGGCGGCAAGACCCGCGGCATGAATGGGAAGGGTGAGGAACTGGGCCAGTCGGATCATCCGCTCGCCGGACGCGACCGCCGCGTACCCCCGACCTCGAGAGACGCCCCGCAGCGCCGCCATCACCCCAAGCCGCGCCAGCAGCATGCAGCACAGCGGTCCGCCGAAGGCGCAGCCGATTGCCAGGAGCGGCCACGCCTCGTCGGGAGCGGGGGCGAGAAAGCCTCCGTCAGCGGCCACCAGCAGGACGACAAGCAGGATCGAGTAGATCTGCATGTTTGAGGGCCATCGACGACGGCGAGCCGATCAGCGGGCGGGACGGCGGATTTCGCCCAGATCCACGCTCACCTGCGAGTGGCGGTAGAAGTCGACGTTGAGCGTATCGCGGTCGATGAAGGTGAAGACGAGGGCGTTGGCCCGCGTGCCGTCGGCGTAGAGCATGTCGCCCTGGGCGGGCGCGGCGTAGCGGGCGTTGTCGTACCGCGTGGCGTGGAAGTGAAAGTGAAAGAGACTCGTGTACCCGGCGTCGAGAAGCTCCTGAGGGGCGTTGAAGCGCTCGTCGTTGCCGCGGATCTTCGGCGGAACCTCGACCAGCTCGAAACGCCCCGATCCGTCGAGGCGGAGCACGCCGCCGTACTCGGTGCTGAGGTCCCTCACATCGCGGTCGCCGTAATCGAAGAGGTGCCCGGCCAGCTCCGGCACGCGAATGGCCTCGAGCGCCAGGGTCATCGCCGCAACATCACCCCAGGTGAGTTCGGGGCGCCACTGCTGGAGTCGCTGTTTGAAGTCTCCGGACCAGCCCTCGAAGTCGATGGTGTGCTCCTTGCCGGCCTGTGGCGACTTCAGGGACGCCTCGAGCGCGGCATGGAGCTGCTCCTGGCGCTGCGCCAGAATCTCCGGACGGTGGCGCGAGGCGGCCACGACAATTGGCAGATCGCGGATCTCGAGATTCCGCCGAGTCGCTTCGGGCAACTTCGCGACTGCCGCGCGGGCGTCGTTGAAGAACTCGACCCGTGACGGCTCGCGCAACTTGCGAAGCCAGAGGATCTCCTCGCGATTCACCGGGAAGACCCCGAGCTCCACGGATGCGGCACGAAGATCGAGGATGAACGCGTCGTCGGGGTTGACGGAGGCGTCGGCAAGCATCCGGGCCAGCTTGTCGCGGGCGCCGAGACGGATCAGCATCTCCCAGCATCGGGTGCGAAGATTCTGGCTGGAGACCGCATCGCTCTCGAGCAGGGTCTGGAAGAGGTACTCGTCGATGCGGTCCCTGCCGTAGAGCTTCTCCAGGGCAATCCGCTCCGGGCGATCCTCGTCGCGGTCGACCCACCCCGGTCGCGGATCGGCCCACGCCCGCACCAGGGTCGGTCCGTAGTCGGTCCACCCGCGCTCGGCGATCACCTCGCACAGCCGGCGGCGCCACTCGAGGGCGTTCAGCCGCGGAAGCTGGACTTCGAGGGTGCGCTTGAGGGCGTCGGGATCGATCCTTTCGAGGCGATCGAGGGCGAGCATCCGGGAGGGGATGGTGTAGCCGTCGACGTGGAGCATTCGTCGAAGCGACTGCACGTACTCGGGACGGGTCGGATCGGCGTCGAGGATGTCCATCGCCGTGACCATCTGTCGCTGGGTCGAGTCGGTGCTCCCGAGCGTGGACAGCGGGTCGCTGACTCCCGTGGAGCCGGCGCCGCCGCATCCCACGCCGGAGGCCGCGACGAGGAGCAGCGAAAGCAGGAGCGCTCGGTGGAGCGATCGTCCGGGGCCGCAGATCACAGTCAGCATCGCCGCAGTTTACGACTTCGTGCCGAGGCGAATGTTCAGCGATTGAGGGCGCCTCCCGGGGAGATTTGAAGCCTCGTCACTTCGACCCGATATGATCGCGGCCCGCGACCGGCCCTGCGGCGGATCCACCCACCACCCCCACCGATGGCGATGACCAACGAATCCCTTCATAGTCAGGTCGAGCGGATCATCAATCTGATCCGACCCGCCGTTCAGTCCGATGGCGGCGATCTCGAGCTGGTCGAAGTGACCCCCGAGGGCACCGTCAAGGTTCGATTCCACGGCGCGTGTGTCGGCTGTCCATCGAGCACCATGACCTTGCAGTCGGGCATCGAACGGAGCTTGAAGGATCGGCTCCCCGGGGTGACCAAGGTCGAGGCGATCGACTGACCCGGCCCCACGAGGCCCGCCCCGAAACCTTTCAAGGTTCTCGTAAGTTATTACTCGATATGGATTTGCAGAGATTCAGCCGGAAGCGGCGACAACTCTTTCTTGTCCGCCGCGCCATTTTGCCGATGGGACGCCCCGACCCTTTGGCAGCGGATGGTCCGCGGCTACGCTCTTCGAAGTTGTTGGTGGGACGAGACACCGTCGCCCAAGGCAGGAGGCCAGGACATGTTGGTGATCACTCGGCGCGAAGGTGAAGAAGTCGTCATCGGCAATCCCGCTGCTCCACTCGGGATCATTCGCATCGCCCAGATCAGGGGCGACCGCGTTCGCATCGCTCTGGACTTCCCGCGGGAGATCGCCGTGCACCGGCGCGAGATCGCCGATCAGATCATCCAGCTCGACCAGACGCCCCCGGTTGCGGGAACGATCCGCCCGGCTGCCGGCGATGCCACCTGAGGCGCGGCGAATCGCGCCCATCGCCAGACCCGCTCGCGACCCGTCACGCTGCACCGGCGAAACAAAAGAATGACCCTCGAGCCTGGTGCAGACTCGAGGGTCGGTGGGCCGTTCGACCGTCCTGGTCGGATCGTGCCCCGGGAAGGCCGCGGCGACGGCGAGATCGTCGCGACCGGGCTTGCGCATCCATGCGCAGGCCCTTTGACTCAGCCACGTCATCTAGCGATTGGCGGCCTCGGGTCGAGCGGCGTTCCGTGCCATGCTCGCCTTCTTCCACGTCGCAGAGATCACCGAGAGATCCAACTGCTCCTGCACCTTCCACTGCTCCGCGTCCATCAGTTCGAGCGACTCGCCCGCGCCGAGGATCACGACGTTGCTGTTCAGTCCGAACATCCTCCGCAGGCGATCGGGAATGCGAATTCGTCCTGCGGAATCCATATCGAGGCGGGCGGAGTGTCGATACAGCATCGTCCGCCAGTCGCCAATCTCCGCGTTCCCGAGAGCGTCCTTCGAGTACGGGTCGAGCATCCGTTCAAACGTCTGAGTCGGCCAGAGCGTCAGCAGCACGTTGGGGCCCGGCCCCGCAACCCAACCTTCGCCATGCACCTTCTCGTTCACGATCGATCGAACTTCAGCCGGCAACGCAAGCCGATTCTTCGCGTCGATCGTGTGCTCGTAGGTGCTGAGGAAGTACACGAGTCGCTCCGCTGACCGTGGGAGTATAACCCACCCACCCCCACTGTCTACCACTTTCTCCCACTCCGGCGGGAAGAAATCTTTCATGCGGGGGCCCTGACAGAGCCCGTCTTTTGCCCTGCTTCTGGCCTGACGGGCCGGCGGTGCGGTGAGCGCTCGCGGCTGGACCGCCCCACTTCTCCACCGCGGTCATTTCTGGCTTCTCACCCAAGCGGGTCGAACCGCGCCCCGGTTCGCTTCGGATCGACATCCAAGCACCCCACCGCGGGGTCCTCGCGCCATGCGGCGCCCGAACGCCGACGCGTGTCAGCTCCGAGAGTCGGAGCCCACGACCGGCCGACCTGTTGCACAGTCACGCGAGTGGCGCGCCGTGGATGGAGAGTGGCACCGATGGAGCGACTCACAGGTGGACCGGCAGACGTGCTCACGCAGATCCCCAACGGGCTCTTCGTGCTGACCGCCTCGCACGACGATTGCCGAAGTGGCTCGCTGGTTCGCTGGGTGCAGCAATGCGCCGAGGCTCCGCCCATGGTGGTCGTCTCGATGCGCAAGGGCCAGTCGATCGAACCATTGATCCGCGACAGCAGGGCCTTCGCGCTCTGCCAGCTCGACCCCAGCGAGATCTTTCTTCGCCGGAAGTTCGAAGTGCCTCACAACCACGGTGAGGATCCCTTCGTCTCGCTGCCGACCACCTGCGCTCCGAGCGGCTCGCCGGTCCTGCTGCGAGCCCGAGCCTTCATCGATTGCGAACTGATGCGGCACCTCGACATCGAGAGCGACTACGAGCTGTACATCGGACTGGTGCGGCATGCCAGGCTCCTCAGCAGCGCTGAGCGAGCCACGGAATCCCTCCACGGCAGGGAGAACGGTTCGATACGCCGACCCGCCTGATCGTCAGCATCAGCACCGCGCTCGGCGCCCGGCCTGCCCAACCCGGACTGCCCAACCCGGACTGCCCAACCCGGACTTCCAACCCGGACTTCCAACCCGGAC
>CAYXKH010000227.1:0-5009 GCA_964465255.1 uncultured Isosphaeraceae bacterium | reverse complement strand
GGTCCCGGGCTCGGCGGCGCTGCGGGCGTGATTCGTTCACGGCGTTGCGTGGCACCCGAATTTCGCGATGCCCCGGTCGGCCCCGCCGACCTTGCCGCTCAGTGCGCCATCGGCGCCACCGACGCCCCCAGTCTCCACCCCGCCCAGACCGCCCCCAAGGCCAGCACATTGCTGCCGACCACATAGATCGCCGCCATCGTCCCGCGTCCTTCTCGAACCAACTCGAAGGTCTCGCGACCAAACGCCGAGAATGTGGTGAACCCACCCAGCACTCCGGCGAAGAGAAACGCCACGAGCACCTCCTGCGATGGGTCGGCGTTCTTCCGACCTCCGAGCACCAGCGCCAGGCACACCCCGAGCGCGAAGCAGCCGAGGACATTCACAACGAGCGTCCCCCACGGCAGGTCGCGCCCAAGCACCGCCCCTGCCGCGTGACCCAGCAGATACCGAGCCACGCCCCCAAGCGCAGACCCGACAGCGACCGCAAGCAGTGCATCAACGCGCATGGCCCGAGTGTACAGCCCAGATGCCGCTTCCTTCGACTCGCTTCCCGCGCTTAGAACCACTCGGCTCGATCGACCACGCTGGCGCAGCCAGCGCCGCGTCGATCGTGCCGAGCGAAGACAGGTGCCGCGCACGCGACACACCTCACTCGTCGGCGATGGCCGACGAGCCAGTCGGCGAAGCCGACTACCGTCGCCCGTGACCTCTCGACGCATCTCTCTCATCTCCACCGGCGGCACGATCGAGAAGACCTACGACGAGCTCGCCGGGGTGATGGCCAATCGAGTCAACGTCCTCGATGTGATGCTCGCCTCGCTCGATCTGCGTGGGGTGGCAATCGACCGGGTGGCGCTCCTCAACAAGGACAGCCTCGACATGACCGAGGCCGATCACGACCTGATCGCCGCCACGGTCGAAGCGCAGTCTGTCACCCACGACGGCGTCGTCGTGGTCCACGGCACCGATCGCCTGGCCAAGACCGGCCATCGAATCCTCGATCGACTCCGGGAGAGCCTTCGCGTTCCCGTGGTCCTCACCGGGGCCATGCGTCCCTACGAACTCCGCCGCACCGACGCCACCCAGAACCTCACCGAAGCGCTGCTTGCCGTCCAACTCGTGCCCCCCGGCGTCTACGTCGCCATGCACAACAGCGTCCTCCGCTTCCCCGGAGTCGAGAAGGACCACGAAAGCGGCACGTTTGTGAAGCGGTGACGGGGGCGACCGACGCGCACAACCCCACCGTGACTGGATTGTCTCGGATGTCCTGTTGGAGATGCGGGTGGTAGCCTCGTGATCGCCATCCGCCGGCGGGGGTAGGGGAATGCGGGCCGGAGGCCCGCGCTCCGTCAAAGGGCCCTTGCACTCCTCACGTCCTGCCGGTCCAGTCGGCTGCGGCGACTTCCTTCCAGCGGGCCCGGATCGCCTCGAACTTCTCGCGCGGCAGCGGTCCGCCGTCGCGGAGCATCTCGGCGTTCTGCTTCCAGCGCTCGGGCTTGGAGGTGCCGACGATGGCCACGTGCACTCCGGGCACGGCCAGCGTGAACCGAAGGGCGACACCGGCGGCGCCGTCGGGCCCGGACGTGCTGCGGGCATCGCCGGTGGCGAAGTCGTACGCGAGCTTCTGCAGACGAACCCAGTACTCGTGGCCGTAGTCGTCCTTGGGCTCGGCGTCGTGCCGCCAGGCCGCGTTGGCGATGGGGCGTTTGGCGATCACCCCCATGTTGCGCTCCTTGGCCTTGGGAATCGTCAGCGCGATGCACTCCTGGTCGGCGATACTCACCGAAGTCTGGAGCGTGTCGAAGCGCCCGCTCTCGATGGCGTGAAGGGCCGCAGTGGAGTCGCCGCTGTAGCCGATGTAGCGAGTCTTGCCCTGCTTCTTCGCCAGCTCGAGGGCGGCGATGCAGTCGCCCTTCCTGAGGATGTCGAGACTGCACGAGTGCAGTTGCACCAGGTCGAGGTGATCAGTCCGCAGTCGCTCGAGGCTGCGATCGATCGACTTGGCAATCGACGCTGAGGTCCATCCCGCCTCACCCTGCTCCATGTGGCCGACTTTGGTGAAGAGGTGAAACTCCTTGCGGCGGCTGGAGACGGCCTTGCCGATTGCCTCTTCGCTCCCCGCGTAGCACTCGGCGGTGTCGATGACGTTGAGGCCGGCATCGAGGGCGGAGTTCAGGAGGCGATCGACGATTCCTTGCTCCACCTGCTGGTACCCGATCTCCGCGCCGCCGAAACCGAGCACGGTGACGGACATGTCGGTGGCCCCGAACTGGCGACGCTCGATTGGGATGGCGCCGGCCGATCCCGCACCCGGCGTGACCGTCTTGCCTGGGCCGCTCGCTGCGCCCGTCTTGCCCGACGCAGGCGGCGTGGTTCCAGCCTTGCCGGCGTGCGCCGATCCGGCGAAAGCCATCATTGCGGCGGTGCTCGCCAGAAATTCACGACGGGTGGGTCGGGGCATGGGGGGTGGTTCCGAGATCGCGGTGTACGGGTGTACGGGGGGTCGCAACAGCGACGATTCGACCCTGCTCCGCGGCGATCGTACTCCCCACTCGCCTTACCCGCAGGCTCCCCACGCGGCGAGGAGCACTCCCAGGTCGGCGCCGTCGGTGCTGCCGTCGCAGGCCAGATCGAATGCCGACGTTCCCCACGCGCTCAGCAGTTCGCCGAGGTCGGCGCCGTCCACGATGCCGTCGTGGTTCAGGTCGGCGGGACACGGCTCCGGCGGCACGATCGAGACGGTCAGATCGTCGAGGCCGTTGGCACCGTCGAAGTTGCCAAGCGGAGTCACCACCACACGGGCGACGGGGACGTCGGTGACGAATCCGGCGAAGGCCCCGGCACCGATGGGCGGGGCGTCCACACTGACCACAAGCACATCCTTGGCATCGAAACCCTGGACGCGCACCCAGTCGCCTTGGGCGCTGACCTGGCCGAAGGCATGGATGAAGGCGCCGGCAATCGGACGGACCACCCAGGGGCTGAAGGGAGGACGGCCATTGCCGACATTCACGAGCCAGTTCGGAGGGGTGATCGGACTGTTGCCATCGACGATCGGAAAGCCGATGGCGTTCCCGTTCGCGTCCTCGTTGGTCATCACCGCATCAACGCCGGGCATCGAGCTGATCACCGAGCCAGGCGGGAACGAATCGAAACTCTCCTTCTTGAGGTCGCATCCCGCCGCCGCATTGAACGCGGCACGGGTCGATTGGAGCGGACCGCTGAAGGTCTGCGTCCCGGCGATCGCGCCGGCGGCGATGAGTGTGGTGACGATTGCGGCCGACGTTGCCGCAGCGCGCGACGGTGAGGCAGTCCCCCTGACTGGCCGAGCCATTCGTGCGGAGGGGGCGACAGCTTCAAGACCTCTCATGACTGACATGGGATGTTCCTCTTCACTCGGGGCCGGCGGCGTTGTTTCCGACATTCGGTTCGCCTACCAATGCTCTCCGCCGGCCGATCGGCAGTAGCGACATTGTCGAAAGTCGGAGCGTTGATTCAACCCGCCCAATTCGCGAAGTGCAGGGTTTTTCGGGCGTCACGCTGCCGCGTGCAACTGAATGGCACCGCTGCGGAGCTTCGACCGTCTGATAACGATCTACTTCGATTGCACCACCACCGTGACGCGGTGCGTCGCCGGTCGCAGACAGAACTCGTTCGTGCAGGGTTGAAGCGTCACCAGCAGTGTGAAGCTGGATGGATCCGCGAGTGCGCGCTGGGTCCCCGAGTTCCGCCGCACGAGACGGATCGGCACACGGAGCGTGCCGTGGTGGACTCGCGACGCGCCCTCGCCCGCGTCGCCCGCGGGGTAGTCCACCTCCAGCGAGAAGGCCTCGTCTTCGGAGAGCGAGATGTCGAGCCCGATCAGTCCGGGTTCGCCGGGATCGTGGGCATTGATGTGAACCCCGGCGGGAATGATCACGGTGAGCGTGACGTCGGTTGAGCCGGTGCCGAGCGTGAGTTCACGGGGCTCGACTGACAGGGCAATTGCGGCATCGGGCGGGGAACTCGCGGTGTTGCGAGCGGTCGATCCGTGGGCCGTCGCTCCCGCGCCGGAAGCGGGCTGCGCCTGTGCCAGCGCCCGGCTCAACGCCTGGTCCAATTGCTCCGGATGCGACTCGATCACTCGTGCAATCGACGCCACCGCGAGTGACGAGCCGATTCCGTTCTGATCGATTGCACCGCTGAGCCCGGCGAGTGCTGCGACGGCTTCGTCGATCCAACGCTCCGAAGCCGCCGATGCGCTGGCGCCAGCGCCGGGCCGCGACTCCTTGATCGCCTCGGCGAGATCAAGCATCGCCGCGATCAACATGGAGTTTCCGGAAGGCATGGCCCCGTCCGAAATGGAACGGGTTCGGACGAAGAGATCGCCTTGGCCTTCGAGCGTGTCGAAGCAGCCGCCCCGGGGATCGCTGAAGCGAGCCAGCGCGGCATCAAGCAGCCCCCCCGCTTCCGTGAGCCAGCGTTCTCGGCGAGCGTCATCGGCCCGAGCGAGGGCGACGAGGCCACGAGCCAGGGCCGCGTAGTCCTCGAGAAACGCAGGGATGCGGCTCTGCCCGCCGCGGTGGACGCGGAACAGTCCGCCATCTGGCGCACGCATGTGGGCAAGGATGAACTCCGCAGCCCGGACCGCGGCGGCGACGAAGCGTGGCTCGCGCAGCGCTCGTCCGCCGTCGGCGAGTCCGGCGATCATCATGCCGTTCCACGAGACGATCACCTTGTCGTCGCGCATCGGCTGCGGGCGCTGATCACGGACCCCCTTCAAAATCTCGTTCAGTGCGGCGCGGCGGGTGTTGAACTCGTCGAGCGGGAGATCCAGTCCCTTCGCCAGAACTTCGGGACGAGACGCAAGTCGCAGGACGAACGAAGGGGCCGCGCCGGGATGGTGCGGATCGACGAAATTGTGCGACCCGCCAAGGCCGTAGATCGACTCGGCCATCGGCCAGAGGTCGGCTCGACCCGCCGCTTCGAGTGCGGCACGCACCTCCTTCGGAGTCCAGAGGAAGCTCTGG
>CAYXKH010000226.1:0-5019 GCA_964465255.1 uncultured Isosphaeraceae bacterium | reverse complement strand
CGGCCGGAGGCC
Organism: uncultured Isosphaeraceae bacterium; assembly: GCA_964465255.1. Taxonomy (GTDB): domain Bacteria; phylum Planctomycetota; class Phycisphaerae; order Phycisphaerales; family SM1A02; genus CAYXKH01. The sequence goes on along the minus strand of CAYXKH010000226.1, from coordinate 5,007 downwards.
GCTACGGAGCGCTCAAACCAGTTCCGCTCAAACCAGTTCCGCTCAAACCAACCGGACTCTCGCCGCGCCAGATCGCGTTGCTCGAGCCACTGGTGGTGATCGTCCGCACGAACGCCTCGTACTGCGCCGAGATCTCGTCCAGATCCTGATTGAAGTACTCGATGACGATCCACCGAGCGGTGCGCGACAGGGCCCAGGGACGTCGGGCCTGCTGCGGGATCTTGTCCGAGCGCATGAGCCGCCGAGTCAATCGACCCTCCGCGGCATCGGCGATCACCTGTCGCAGCCCGTCGTGATAGCGACCCCCTTCGCCTTCGTTCAAGAAGTGGATGAAGGCCCAGGACTGGGCGTAGTAGCCCAGCAGCGACGACTTGCCCTGACCGAGCGACGCCTGCGGCGTGCCGTCGAGCATCTCCTTCAACGGGAGCAGACGGTCGCTGCGGACCACGTCGCGAAGCTCGCCGAATCGCTCGAAGTTGCGCCACGGCAGGAAGGTCGGGGTGGCGCTGCCTCGGCGGAAGCGATGGCCTTCCATGTAGCAGGCGATCCCCTCCTCGATCCAGGTCGGGAGCCGATCGGTGAAGACGGTCTGGGTGTACTGATGCCACCCTTCATGCACCGAGATGATGAAGGTGTCTTCGCGGCCGATATTGAAGAGGACCGACTCGCCCTCGGTGGTGTAGCCGCCGCGTCCGATGGCCAGATAGGTCTCGGCGTCGTTGGGAAGTCGACGACGGGTGTACGCCGCCCACTCCGAGCGGCGCTCGAAGACGTAGCTGCGAAGACCGGAGTCGGGTCGCGGAAGCTCTCCGAGGGCCGTGGTGTAGTGGTCCAGCGCCGCCTCCATCAAGGTCGGCAGATCCTTCAGGAGCTGCCCATCGGCGAGGGTGGTGTGGATGCGGTAGTTGAGAGAACTCAGCAGGCTCCCCGCCGCTTCGCCGAAGGACCACGGCTGGCGGAGCACTTCGCTGCGGGTCTCGATTGTCGAACTGATCGCTCCTGCGGCGATGTTGGGCGGCGGAGACGGTGCAGCGTCCACGGGTCGACCCGCGGGCGCCGCCGTACCTGCGGCGACTTCGGGTCGCTGCGGCGTTGCGGTGGACGCGCGGAGCGCGGGATCGGCGGGACGCGTCGGGGTCTGCTCCGTCGCCGGGGCCGTGTCGCGTGAACGTCCATCAGTCGGGGCGGACGAGCCGGAGGCGCAGCCGGCGAACAGGAGCGCTGCGGTCAGGGCGCCGAGTGTCGCCACCCGCCGCGAAGCGCCACCCGAGTGCCGACTCGACAACCGGCGCAGTGCGTCGGATGCGGACTCGAAGCGCGGCGTTGGACCGGTGACTCTGCTCATGATGCCGATCCCCAAACGGCCCCGTCCCTGATCCATTGCTCGAACACGCGGATCTCCTCTGGAGCCATCGACTCGTCCGGGGGCATCTGCTCCACGTCGCCGTGGACTCCGCGGATGATCGCCATCAGCGGGCTCTGCTCGGGGTCGCCGGGAACGACCGGCGACTTCTTCAACACCCGACCGCCCTTGGTCATTCCCGCAGCACTGGTCAGATCGAAGCCACTCCTGGGCCGCCGACTGTTGTGGCACGACTGACAGTACGAGGCAAGCAATGGCTCGACCGATTCGTGAAAGAAAGCCACGCGTGGGTCCGCCGGCGCGGTTTCCGTCGCGGCTCCGCTGCCGGTCCGCGCCGACTCGCCCGACCTGGCAGGTCCCAGATCGCGCTGTTGGTCGCGCCCCAGATTGCCCCCCAGATCGCGCTCGGGCGTGGGCTCTTCCCGAGCCGTCGCCGCGTCCAGCCGGGCGGTCGCCTCGGTGAGTCGTCGCTGGAGGTCATCCCGTTCGGTACGGACTCGTCCGAGTTCCGCCCGCGGCGTGGTCCCGATGCCGTGGACATAGACCAGTTGCCCGCCATCGTGGGCCGCGGTCGCCACCACGCCGGCGCAGGCCACCGCTCCAGCGAAGGCGAGAATCGAGGCGCTGATCCGGACCGCTCTGGGCTTGAAGAGAGAGACGCCCACGACGCCCGCGACGCCCGCTGCAATCCACCAGACCAGCGACGCCAGCGACTCGTGTCGGTCGACCAGTTCGACCGCCGCGACGTCGAGGTCCGAGGGGAGCTTCCCCTCGGCCAGTTCACCACTCTGCATCGCCAGAAACGCCGCCCCGGCCAGCACCGCGTACCAGATGGCCGCAATCACCCGCGGGGTGCGCTGCCGCGGAATGAGAAGCGCCAGCAGCAGCACCGGAACCCCGATCATGGCCAGAGCAACTGGTGCGTGCACCATGGCCGCGTGCCGCATCGCCGGGTTCTCGAGGGTCTGTCGAATCTGTTCCAGGATCGGGGTCATGCCGAGATTGCCTCCATGCATCACGTGATGTGCCGACGAACCCACTTGAACTCATTCGAACTCACTCGATCATCCAGCCCGCTGTCGCGCCTGCTGGGCGAGCGTACCGATCGCCTCGGCGAGGCGCACGTACTGCTCGGCGCGGTTGTAGACCTGACAGCAGGGTCGCACGTGCCAGTGTCCCCCCCACTCGATGACCGGGACCTCGATTCGATGTCCTTCGTAGATCGCCAACTGCAGCGCCTCGAAGGAGTCGAAGGCCCCCTGCTTGGGCTGCAGCGGCTCGGGCAGCCGCACCGTTGCCATCGAGCCGAGGAGTTCACCGTCGAGCGGCGAGAGTGGCGTGACGTTCCAGGCGTTGCAGAGGAACTGCTGGACCCAGACGGCGAGTCGGTGGTTGTGATCGATCACCCGCGACCAGCCCAGCCCGAGCGCGGTGTCGTCCATGAAGCGGATCGCATCCGGCACGCTCAGCCACGCGCTGATGTCGCGCGTGCCCTGCCAGTCGAACTCGCGGTCGAAGCCCTGATTGAGGAAGTGGCTGACCGTCGGAGGATGCACCGCGGCGGCGCAATCGGCTCGAACCGAGAGAAAGGCGGCGCCCTTGGGGGCGCAGGTCCACTTGTGAAGATTCGCCGCGTAGAAGGCGGCGCCGAGCGAGTCGAGATCGAGCCGCAGCATTCCCGGGGCGTGGGCGCCGTCGACCAGAACATCGATGTTTCGCTGGCGACACGCGGCGATCAGCGCCTCAACGGGAAATCGAAGGGCCGTCGGCGAGGTCACATGGTCGATCACGAGGAGACGTGTTCGAGTCGTGATCCGTTCCAGCACTTGGTCGAGGATCGCCGTCGACGACGCGATCGGGAGCGGAACGGGGGCTTCGATGACCACCGCGCCGGCGCGCTCGGCGACGAATCGCATGGTCTGTCGCACCGCGTTGTAGACGTGGTCGGTGGTCAGGAGCTCGTCACCCGGGCGCAGCTCCATGGTCCGAAGGACCGAGTTGACCGCGCCGGTGGCGTTGGAGACGAAGCCGAGCGACTCGGGCCGGGCCCCGACGAATGACGAGACCGCGGCCCGCGCGGGCCCCAGCAGTTCTCGGCAGCGCCGACCAAGCATCTCGATCGGTCGAGCTTCGATCATCGCCCGGTAGCGATCCTGAGCGGTCGCCACCCGCCGCGGCAGGGCTCCGAACGAGCCATGATTGAGGAAGTCGATCTGCGGATCGAGCATCCACTCCCCCGCCAGCCCCGGCGCCAGCGGCGCCGGGCCGCAAGAGACGGAGGTGGGCGACGGGATGCCTCGGTCAAGTCCAGTCACGGCGGGGGTCGATGACATCGCGGCAAGGGTAGTGAGCATCCTCGTCGGCAACGGTCCGGGGTCCGGGGCTCGGCGACCGGCGATTGACGGCGGCTCAGAGCCGCATCAACTGGTACGCGGCCCACTCGACCAACCGTCGGCCCCAGAAGCGCCGACGATGCCCATCGAGCGAGATCTCGTGGGAGTCGTCCAGCCAGGCCTCGAACTGGTCGTGAAGCCGGGCCAGCACTTCGGGCGAGACGATACCGACGTTCAGCTCGAGGTTTCTGGAGTTGGACCAGAGGTCGAGGTTGAACGAGCCGACCATTGCATACATGGAATCGATGATGGCGACCTTGGCGTGCAGCACGGGTTCATCGAACTCGAAGATCTGCACGCCGCTGCGGAGCAGGTCGACGTAGACGTGCCGTGCCGCCAGGGCCACGAGGGGAACGTCCGATCGCCCGGTCGTGAGCAGGCGGACGGCGACCCCCCGCCGCGCCGCCGCCTTGAGGCGCTGCCGGAGCGACTGCGGCGGAACAAAGTACGGTGTGGCCAGCTCGACGCTCACCCGCGCCGCGTCGATGGCCACGCCCAGCTCCCGCTGAATCTCGCGGCGCCCGGGGCTCGCGCTGGACTCGAGCAGCTGGACGATCGAGCGGCCCGAGGCATCCAGTGAAGCTTCTGAGGGAGCTTCTGGGATCGCCGCCTCGGGAGTCGGGAGCGGACAGTGGGCGAAGTCTCCGTGTCGGACCATCGCCGCCAACGATCGTTCCAGCAGCCGACACGCCGGTCCGTGGATTCGGAGGTGGCAATCCCGGAAGGTGTCCAGTCCGTATCGCGAACCGGCATAGTGCTCGCTGATGTTCATGCCTCCGACGAAGCCGACGGACGCATCGAGGACCACCAGCTTGCGATGATTGCGGTTGAGCGGGCTGCGCCGCAGCCAGCGCGAGCGCGGGTTGTAGATGCAGACCCGCCCACCGGCCTCCAGCAGTTCGGCGTAGTCCGCCTGGGCGAGCGTGTTGCTTCCGACGGCATCGATGAAGAGCAGCGTGTCGCACCCCCGCCGGGCGGCGCTGGCCAGCGCCGCAATGGTCCGGGTTCCGACCCGATCGGGTTCGACGGTGTAGCACTCGACCCAGACCCGCGCCTTGGCCGCGTCGATATCCACCCAGAGCGTTTCGAACATCGCATCGCCATCGGTGAAGACCTCGACGCTGTTTCCCCCGACCGCACGGCTGCGACGAAGCATGCCCTGCACCACGGAATCCCAGTGGGCATCGAGCGAGCACCCCGACAAACTGGACGAACTGGACGAGCCGGACGAACTGGACGACGAACTGGACG
>CAYXKH010000225.1:0-5023 GCA_964465255.1 uncultured Isosphaeraceae bacterium | reverse complement strand
AACCCCTGCGGCGCTGCAAACCCCTGCGGCGCTGCAAACTGGAACCGCCCGAATTCCGCTGGCGCTTCTGGTGGCCATCACCACCATGACGAGCATGAGCGGCATGCTCTCAGCATGCTCCGCGGCTCGCGAGAGCCGAGCCATCCGTCCCATCGATCTTGTCGATCGAAACGCGGGGGACACGACCAATTCGGCGGTGGCCCGGTCTTCGGATTCGACCGAATCGAGTGAACCCGCGCGGGTTCCGGCGGTCGAGGAACTTCCTGCCGAGACGCTTCCCGGGGCGATCGTCCTCGACGGCAGCGGCGTCGGCGAGGCCACCTCGCAAGCCACCCCACTGACGGAACCTGCAGCGGCGACGGGGGCCGCAGCGGGGAGAGATCCTGACGGCCAGGTCCCCGACCCCACCCGCCGTCCGCGCACCGAGTGGATCGTCGAGAGCCTGGTCGGCCAGGTGAACGGTCGACCGATCTTCGCCGAGCAGTTTCTCGATCCAATCGAGGATCGCCTGCTGCGCATCTCCGAAGAGGAGGAGCGGGCCGACGCTCGGCGAACCATCATCGTGCTGGTGGGGCAGCGCTTCGACGAGTTCGTCAACAGCGAACTGGTGATCGCCGAAGCCGAGTCGCTCCTTTCGCCGGAGCAGCAGCAGGGTCTGCTGGCGTGGCTCCGCGATTTCCAGGAGGGTGAGATCGCCAGGCGCGGCGGCACCCGCACCAGCGCGGAGAGCAGCCTTCAGGAGGACTTCGGCCTGACCATCGAGGAGTACATGTCGACCTCCCGCAATCAAGCCCTGGCGTCGGACCTTCTGCGCCGCCGAGTCCGTCCGCGAGCGATCGTGAGTTGGCGCGACATCGAGCGTGAGTTCGCCGACCGCAGCGGAGACTTCGCCCCCGGGGCGACGCTGCGAGTGGGTCGCATCTGGCTCTCGAATCGCGACCAGTCCGCCAAGATCGAAACAGCCGCCGCCCGCTTTGCCGAAGGGAAGACCTTCGCCGAAGTGGCAACCGAGCTGGAGCTTCCCGAGGGCGGTGCCTGGCGGGAGTTCTCAATCGGCGACGAAGGCATGGAGGGAATCGACGAGCTGGCCGATCCGATCAAGGCGGCCCTTCTCGATCTGGTTCCTGGTGAAGTGAGCGAACCGGTGGTCCTTGGTGGACGGACCTGGTGGCTGACGATCATCGAGATCGATCGACCTCCGGCGCGGAGCATCTACGACCGCGAGGTGCAGTTGATGCTGCGTCAGGAACTCGAGGGGCGGCGTGAGGGACAGGAGCGCGATCGCTACATCAAGTCGCTCCGGCTGCGCTGGATCGCCGAGAGCATCGAGGACATGCGCATGCGTCTGGTCGAGATCGCCCTCCGCCGCTACTGGCGGTGACCCGGCGCAGACGGAATCTCCTCACCGGGGCTCGATCCATCTGGACGCAGTGGCTCAGGCGATTCCGCCGACACTGGTCGTTGGGGGCGCGCGGCGAGCGGGCTGCCTCCAGAACTCTCCGGGCGCAGGGATACGAACTTCTGGCGTCGAACCTGCGGCTGGTGGGAGCGGAGGCCGATCTGGTGCTGCTCAGTCCCAATCGACGAACGATCGTGATCGTCGAGGTGAAGTCCCTCTCGCCCAGCGTGCGGCACCCGCTGGATCGCATCGACGCCGCCAAGCGGCGGCATCTGCGGCGGCTGGGGGCGGCCCTGCTCCAGCGACCGGAGCATTCCCGCCGCGGCGTCCGCTTCGACGTCGTGGCGGTGCGGCGAAGCGGCCGACGGCTCGAGGTGGAACACCACCCGGGAGCGTGGGAGTGAGGGCTTCCCGAGTTCCGTTCTCCCGTTACGATCCGCGGCACTTCCATGCTCCTCGTCATCGAACACAGCGACGTCGCCCCGCTCGGCACCCTCGGTCCGATCCTGATGGATCACGCCCATCGACTCAAAGTCGTCCGCCTCTCCCGCGGCGAGCCGCTTCCGCGCGACCTCGATGACGTCGACGGCCTCATCGTCTGCGGCGGACCGCAATCGGCCAACGACACCACGCCGGTGATGCAGCGCGGTCTCGAACTCATCCGCGAGGCCCACGGCCGCTCGCTCCCGGTGCTCGGCATCTGCCTGGGCGCGCAGATGCTGGCGAAGGCCCTCGGCGGTGAAGTGGGAGCCCTCGATCCGGGGGAGAACGGGGGCGGTCCCGAGATCGGCTGGGACCTGGTTCGTCTCACCCCCGCCGGTCGCGAGGATCCGCTCTTCACCGGCATCGGCTGGACCGCCCCGCAGTTTCACTGGCATGGCGAGCAGGTCACCAAGCTTCCTCCCGGAGCGCGAGCCCTCGCAAGTTCGGCGCGGACCAAGGTCCAGGCGTTCGGCGTCGGACTCCGCTCATACGGACTTCAGTACCACCCCGAAGTCGATGAGCGCGGCATTCAGCGCCTCCTCGTCGACGGCGCCCGCGAAATGCAGCAGCACAAGATCAGCGCCGACTCGATCCTCACCCAGACCCGGACCCACCTCGCCACCTTCGAGCGCAGCGCCCAGCGACTCTTCGCCTCGTGGACTCTGTACGTGGCGCCGAGCGACCGGAAGAATCCGGGAGTCGCGCGAGATTTGGTGCACTAGAGCGCGGTCCGCGTGGGGTGAGTTCGAAATCGGGTGGCGCGTGGCTCGAAGCGCATTCATGTCTTCACTCTCGCGCGTGGCGCATCCCCTCTACCGCTTGCGGGAGAGGGTGGAGCCGTGAGCGAGCGCCTGTCCCGAGCGAGCGCAGCGAGTCGAGGGCCAGCGAGTCGAACGGCGGGGGGTGAGGGTCGCAGGAAGTCCTCACGCCTCGCTTGCGGGAGAGGGCCCTGATTGGGACCTGTCACAAATTCTGCATGCAAGGCCTCGCCACCCCGCGCCCGCATCCAATCGTGCAACCCACTGCTGCCCCCTGCTCCCCGCGCCCCAAACGCAGCCAGCTCCCAAGGCCCTCATTCCTCATTCCTCATTCCTCTTCCCCTACCTGCTCGCCCGCGCCTTCCCCAGGGCCCGCGCCCGCTCTATCGCCTCAACCACCTGTCCCGGCGTATACGAGTCGCTCTTGAAGACTTCGGTGCCGTCCGGGGCGAAGACGATCAGGAGCGGGATGGTTCGGCGACCGGAGCGGACCAGCATGTCGTTGCCGGCTTCGTTGTTGCCGGTGAGGTCGACCTTGATCGGAGTCACGCCCGTGCCCGGCGCCATCAGCGCGGCGACATGCTCGCGGAAGAGCACTCCCGCCTCGAGAGCCTTGCAGTTCAGGCACCACTCGGCGGTGAAGTCCATGACGACAACCTGTCCCGCTGCCTTCGCCTGGGCGAATCGCTCGGGGGTGTAATAGACCCAGTTGATCGGTCCCTTGCCCGTCTGCGAGACGCCGACGTAGAGCGACAGGGCCGCGATTGCGAGTCCGAGCCCACCGAAGGTCACGCGATTGACCAACGAGTTCGAGATGCGAATCGTCCGGTACGCAAGCCAGAGACCCGAGGCCGTGGCCAGCGTCGCGACCACCCACCAGAAGAAGCGGCTGGGGGGATCCGGGGCGTCGACCAGCAGACCGCTCATTCCGGCGCCGATGAAGTACGCCCCCGCGGCAATCAGCAGGCCACCCATCACCTGCTTGATGAGGTCGCTCGCAGGACCGGTCTTGGGCATGCGACTGACGAGCTTCGGGAAAGCCGACAGCACGAGGTACGGCAGGGCCATGCCGGCGCCGATTGCGAGGAAGACCGAAAGCGTCGTCGAGGCATTCTGCGTCGCTGCCCACGCCGCCGCGGCACCCATCAGTGGGGCCGTGCACGGCGTCGAAAGCACCGCGGTCATCACCCCGAAGCCCACCGAGCCCACGTGGGTGTCGTGCCGCGGGTTGAACCCGTAGACCCACTGCGGCAGGTTGACGACGAAGAGTCCGCACATCCCAATTGCCATGACGACAATGAAGAGCCCGACGCCGATTGTGAAGAGCGGGAGCTGGAAGAGCTGGTTGATCGCCTTGAAGCCGGTGAAGCTCGCGACCGCAGCCCCGAGCGCAACCCAGAAGAGGATCACGCCGAGACTCATCGATGCGCCGAGCGCGAAGCACCGCGCCGGATGTCCCGCGGTCTTGCTCAGCCCCATGATCTTGAGCGGGATCACCGGCAGCACGCAGGGGGTGAAGTTCAGAAGGAAGCCGCCGAGGGCCGCGACGAGAAGAAGCAGGATGAATCCGGGGCGGCTGGCGACGTCGATTGCGAACTGCAGCCCGAAGACGTCGAAGGGAATCAGCGACGGGGCCACCTCGCCCGAGCGGATGCGACCGAAGAGGTCGACTGGAAAGTTGGCGAAGTCGGCATCGATGACCGTCGCCTCGAGCGCCGTTCCAGGCGCGAGGATCTCGAGCGCAATCGGCAGGACGACAGTCGCCGGGTTCTTGCAGGTCGAATCGTCGCACGCCTGGAAATCGATCTCGAGCGAGAGCGATGTTTCACCCGGGGCCGCGTCGGCGGCGATGGTGAGTGGCAGGTACGCAATCGCCCGACCTTCGAAGACCGCGTAGAGCTGTTCGCCATCCCCCACATCGGCAGTCGCGCCGTGCACCTCTGGCCACACCAGAAATCCAGCGTGTGGGCGCACGAGTGGCGAGTTGGAGGTGATCCGAATCGAAGCGTGAATGGCCCCGTCGAAATCGGCGTACCTGGCGAGCTCTCCGACGCGCGGTCGATCGTCGGTCCAGATGTGCCAGCCTGGACGGATGTCGAAGACGACCGCGATGGGCACGTCGGCACCGGGAAGCACGCGGTGCCGGTCGGCCTTCACGGTCACCTTCACGCGATCGCGGGAGTCGCCGAACTCGTCATCCCCTTCCTCGGCGGCGCCGAAGGTCAGGCCTCGGCCGAATCCGGGGGCGCCTCCGGTCGGTCGCGACGGTGCGGCGACGAGAGCCGATTGCGGCACCGTCGACGAGACCGCCAGCGTCGAGCCGTGCGTCGTCGCTCCGGGGAGCGACGCATGGGCGGTCAGCGCGAGAAGCGGGAGCAATCCC
>CAYXKH010000224.1:2352-5023 GCA_964465255.1 uncultured Isosphaeraceae bacterium | reverse complement strand
GCCGACGACGACCTGTCGGAGCCAGCCGACGCCCTTACCCTCCAGCCATGCTCCGCCCCGCGTGGCTCACTCGTCCGGTCTGGGGATGGTCGCTCTTCGACTTCGCGAACCAGTCGTTCACCATCGTCATTCTGACGGCGATGTTCCAGGTCTACTTCGTCGGTCGGATATTCGAGGACGAGGGAACCGGGCGGCGGTGGTGGGCGATCTCGGGAATCATCACCCAGGTGGTCCTGGTGCTCGTCGGTCCGGTCCTGGGGGCGCTGGCCGACTTCACCGGCACCAAGAAGCGGCTGCTCTTGGTCACCTTCATCGGCTGCATCGGGTTCACCTTCGCGATGGCGTTCGTGCAGCCCGGGCAGGCCTGGCTGGGGGCGATCTGCTTCATCCTCGCCTACCTCTTCTATGGCGCGGGCGAGAACTTCCTGAGCGCGTTCCTTCCCGAGCTCTGCACGCATCGCGAGATGGGACGAGTCTCGGCCTTCTCCTGGACCATCGCCTACATCGGGGCGCTGATCTCGCTTCTCGTTGCGGTTGGCATCACGCTCCTTGTGCCGGGTGGTCAGGAGACCATCGTCGGCGCGGATGGCGCCGAAACGGTTCGCACCAGTGCCTTCGGCTATCAACTGACCACCGCCTGGGCGGCGCTCTTCTTTGCTCTCGCGGGACTGCCGATGTTCTTCTGGGTCCCGGAGCGGAAGTATCACGAACCGCTTCCTGCGGGTCAGACGCTCTGGACCGTCGGGTTCCACCGAATCGCCGAGACCGCCGTGCGCATCCGCCAGTATCGGGTGCTCTTCCGCTTCCTCGCGATCATGACCGTCTACTTCGCGGGGATGCAGATCATCTACTGGTTCGGCGGCACGCTGACCAAGACCCTGTTCGGCTTCGACGACACCCGCATGGGGTTGTTCCTGGTGCTGTCGACGATCGTCGCGATTCCCAGTGCAGCGCTCACCGGCCACTATCAGGACCGCATCGGCACCAGGAACACGATTCTGATCTGTCTCGCCTTCTGGTCGATGGTGATGCCGGCCGCAGCGATGGCCGCCGGTCTCGGGGCGACCTTTGCATGGCTGCCCTGGGTCATCGGAGCGCTGGTGGGCGTTGGCATCGGGGCCCTCGGCTCGGCGAGCCGGGCGATGGTGGGGCTCTTCAGTCCACCCCAGAAATCCGCCGAGTTCTTCGGCTTCTACGGTATCGCCCACAAGCTCTCGGCCATGCTGGGCCTGACTTGGATCACCACGATGGACTGGCTCTTCGATCACAACTTCTCGCTGGTGGTCCTCTCCGCGTCCATCTTCTTCGTGGTCGGCTTCGTGCTGATGCTCGCCGTCGACGAGAAGCGCGGCCGGATCACCGCACTGCGCTCGGCGAAGGAGATCGAGCGAACCGCGGCGCACGGAGTCGCGGAGAGTGTTCAGGACGCGGCAAACCACGCCATCGACCCTTCGAGCCGACAGGCCGCAACGCCGCCCGCGCCGGACCGATCGACCTCGATCATCTATCTCGACAACAACGCCACCACGCGGCCGTCAAAGGAAGTGATCGAGGTCGTCGACACCGCCCTTCGAGAGCGCTGGGCCAATCCCTCGAGCGTGCACCGCGTCGGCCAGCAGGTACGGCAGCAGCTCGAGCTGGCCCGCGAATCGACGTGTCGATTGCTGGGTTGTGGAACGGGCGAACTCGTCTTCACCTCGGGCGGCACCGAGTCGGTGAATCTCGCCATCGTCGGCTCGCTGCAGAGTGCCCCGAGTCGCCGAGTGGTCGTCACCAGCCGACTCGAACACAGCGCGGTGCGAGATCTTGCCGAAGCGCTCGAAGAACAGAAGCGTGCGGAGGTCATCTGGTTGGAGCACGAACCAGGTGGACTGGTCGACCTCGCCGCCCTCGATCGACTTCTCGCGGCGCGAGCGAGCGAGATCGCGGTCGTCTCACTCATGTGGGCCAACAACGAGACCGGACTGATTCAGCCGATTGCCGAGGTCGGCCAGCGCTGTCGCGCCGCCCGCGTGCGATTCCACACCGACGCGACGCAGTGGGTGGGAAAGCTGCCGGTCCAGTTCGACGCGCTCCCGGTCGACCTCTTGAGTTTCGCCGCCCACAAGTTCCACGGTCCGAAGGGAGTGGGGGGGCTCGTCGTCCGCAAGGGTGTGCGGGTGAGATGCCAGATGGTCGGCGGTCCGCAGGAGCGCGATCGGCGCGGCGGAACCGAGAACGTGCCGGGAATCATCGGTCTCGGCGTCGCCGCCGAGCAGTCGCGTCTCTGGCTCGAGAGCGATGGCCGCCAGCACATTGCATCAATGCGCAATCGGCTCGAGCAGTCGATCGTCGCGGCAGTTCCCGACGCGGTCGTCACCAACCTCTCGCAGCCCCGACTCTGGAACACGACCAACATCGCCTTCCCGCGACTCGAGGCCGAAGCGATTCTCCTCCTGCTCAGCGAACGCGGCCTGTGCGCCTCCGCCGGTGCGGCGTGCTCGTCCGGGTCGCTCGATCCATCTCCGGTCCTTCTGGCGATGGGCATTGCTCCCGAGATCGCCCATGGGGCAATCCGGCTTTCGCTTTCTCGAGAGACGACCGAGTCTGAGATCGACCGAGCCATCGACCTGGTCGCCGCCGCCATCGCCCGCCTTCGCCGATCGATGCCCACGGGGCCTGTCACGGGGCC
>CAYXKH010000224.1:0-2252 GCA_964465255.1 uncultured Isosphaeraceae bacterium | reverse complement strand
CACGGGGCCTGTCACGGGGCCCTCCTGAAATTGAAGTAGCCTGAAAGTGGGTTGGCTCAACCTCCAACAACGTTCAGCCTTCATTCGCGAGAAAGCGAGGCCTCGATGATCACGACCGCTCATGTCTACACCACGCTCTTCATCCACCTGGGCGTGGTGCTGGTCGCCACCGCCTACTACGTCGTCGCGGCCGCGATCCTTCCGCACCTGGCGGCCCGGTCGGCGGAGCGCATGGCTCGGCGACCGATTCCGGCGATCCTGCTTGGCCTCGGAATCACGCTGCCATGGATGGGCGGAGCCATCGTTCTCATGTCAATTGGTGGACCGATCGGACTCATCGGCGTGATTCTCGCGCTGGCCTGGGTCTTCTTCGGTCTCCTCGGCGGCGCAGGCATCGCCGAGCACGTCGGACGCATGGGCGGCGAGCGCGACGGATGGCGCAGCGTGGCCCGCGGAGGATTCTTCATGACGCTGACCTGGGCCCTTCCACTGCTCGGTTGGTTCGTGGCCCTGCCGCTCACGCTCGCAGCCGGCATCGGGTGTCTGGTCTTTGGACTTCGCCGGGAACGCATGGTGCTCGCGTCCGCGATGGCGCCGGCCTCACTGGCACCTCCGTCGGCACCACTCCATGCGGACTCAGCTCCAACCTCATCCGCAGCCTCACCCGCACCTGCACTCAGCAGCCTCTGACGCACGTGCAGAGAGTCTCCGCCCATGACCACCCGACGCGAGTTCATTCAGCACATCGCCGCAGGAGGTGCTCTTGCCGGGCTCGGTCTTGGGCTCGGGGGCTGCGAGCGGCTGAGCGAGGAGATCGCCTCGGCGATCTTCCCCGCGGAGCAGATCATTCCGCGCCCGCCGTCTGGGACGGAGGTCGATCTCCTGACCCATGTCCTCAATCGGCTGACCTTCGGACCGCGCCCCGAGGATCGGGCGTGGCTCGAGCGGCAGGGTGTCGACGCCTTCATCGAGCAGCAGCTTGCGCCGGGACAGATCGACGATCGCCTCTGTGCATGGCGAGTCGCCGAACTCGAGACCATGGCCGTGCCTCGCGGCGAGCTCTACGAATACCCGCCGGAACTCATCCTGAATGATCTCGGTCGTGCCAAATTGATTCGCGCGGTCTCGTCGAAGCGGCAGCTTCAGGAAGTGATGGTCGAGTTCTGGAGCGACCACCTGAACATCGCCATCGCCAAGGGCGAGTGTCGATGGATGAAGCTCGCCGACGATCGCGAGGTGATCCAGCCGCACGCCCTCGGCAGCTTCCGCGATGTGATCCGGGCCAGCGCCACCAGCCCGGCGATGCTGATCTATCTGGACGGGCTCGACAACAAGATCCTCCATCCCGAGGATCGGCCCAACGAGAACTACGCCCGCGAACTGCTCGAGCTTCACACCCTTGGCGTGCACGGCGGATACACCCAGCGCGACGTCATGGAGGCGGCGCGTTGCCTGAGCGGATGGACCTTCACCCACGACTGGCGGCGGTACTTCACGGCGCGAGTCGCCTTCGAGAAGTCGCGGCACGACGACGGAGAGAAGGAACTCCTCGGCGTTCGCATTCCCGCCGGCGGGGGTGCGGACGATCTCGAGCGACTCATCGACATCGTGGCTCATCACGAATCGACGGCGACCCACATCGCCACCAAGCTCTGCCGAACGTTCATCGAGGACTCCCCGCCAACCGCCGCCGTGGGGGTCGTCGCCGACGAGTTCCGACGCAGCCGCGGCGATCTTCCCTCGACGCTCCGCGTGCTCTTCGCGACGCCGGAATTTCGATCCTCGCGCGGCACCCTCTTCAAGCGACCCATGCGCTTTGTGGTCTCCGCTCTGCGAGCACTCGACGCCCGCACCGACGCCGGCGAACCGATCCTCGCCACGCTGCGTCGCATGGGTCACGCCCCGTTCCAGTACCCGACTCCTGACGGCTATCCCCAGGAAGCGGAACCCTGGTACGGGACACTGCTGTGGCGCTGGAACTTCGCAATCGCTCTCGCCCACAACTCACTTCCCGGCACCCGCATCGACGCTCCCGCACTCATCGACCGCTTCGGTTCGACCGACGCCTTCGCCCGACACCTCCTCGGCCGCAGCCCCAACCCTCTCGAACGCGAGGCCCTCACCCTCACCCACGCCTCCGCCCCCCTCGACGCCCTCGCCCTGACCCTCGCTTCGCCCGCATTCCAATGGCAGTGATCTGAGCGCTCCGTTCGGCCCTCCGGGCCGACACTCGCTTTCGTACGCCGCGCCGG
>CAYXKH010000223.1:1661-5060 GCA_964465255.1 uncultured Isosphaeraceae bacterium | reverse complement strand
CGCCCTGCACACTAAACTCGGAGAGCGAAACTGTCTCAGTCATGTTGGCACGCAGTGTGTCGCCTGCGAAGTGTGTCACCCGAACACGCCACCCGAGGACGTCGTCCAAGCACGTCTTCCAAGCGCGCCGCGTCGGCGCAACGGCTGATCGCCCAATCGCGTCACCCGCGGTTGACCGTCACTCCGCCTCGGTCGAACTCGAACTCGAAGATCCGCGCCCGGGGATGGAGCGGGTCGCGGGTGAGCGCTCGGCGCAGCCGCGCCGCGCTCGCGGCGGAGGGAGCGAGGAGCAGCACGAATCCCCCACCGCCGGCGCCGCAGAAGGTCCAGCCGGCCATGTCGCGGTGGTGGGCGGTGGTGAAGGCGTCAACCGAACGAAGCGACGAGGCGGGGTCGACGGTGCGCTTGAGTCGCCCGTACCGCGCAAGTTCCCGCGCCACTGCGTCCAGATCGCTTGCGCAAAGCGCGTCCCGCATGCGCATCGCGTTGTCGCGGAGCTCGACGATTGCCTCGACGGCGTCCCGCTCGCCCCCGACCACACGGGCGACCACGGTCTCGAGGATGCCGCGAGCCATGCGATGAACGCCCGTGAAGCAGAGGATCGCTTGGCTCCGAAGCTGCTGTTCGAGCTGGCTGTCCACACGGATTGCCTCGATTGCCGGATGCTGGCGTGCCCCTGGCTCGGTCGTCGCACACTTGAAGCCGGGCACGATCCCTCCCACCTGATCCTGCCATCCCCCGCGGGTTGAGATCATCTGCTCGGTGGCACTGGTGCGGGCAATCACCTCGCCGCGGCTGGAGCGCTCTCCCCGAACTGTGGAAAGCGCCCGAATCACGGCCGCGGCGAGAATCGAACTGGTGCCAAGACCCGAGCCACGCGGCACGGATGAGCGCATCTCGAGCGCAATCCCGCCGCCCGCGCGGGCGAGATGGGCACGGAGTGATCCCCTCGCCCCCGAGGGCCCAAACCCCATGAGGCAGAGGGCAGCCCGAGCCAGCGCCGTCGGATCGTGCGGATTGTGGAAGGCTCGCAATTCCGTCACATCGCTCAGCTCGACGGCGACCTTGGCGTCGAGACTGTGGATCCGAATGACCGGCTCGGCGATTCGGGTGATGGTCACCGAGATCGGCAATCGACCGTCGAGCGACACCGCCGCGTTGACGACGCGTCCGCCATACAGGTTGCAGATCGGCGGCGTGTCGGACCAGCCGCCGGCGAGATCGATTCGCGCAGGAGAGCTGACCAGCACGCGATCACCGACCCTGCCACGAAGTTGCAGCGGCCCCTGCGGCGGATCGACGGCCTCGGATACGCCGCGGGCAACGAACTGAAACGCTTCCTCGCGGTGACCGCCGCAGCGCCGGTCGCTCGCGCTCGGCCGTGAGTGACCGCGACGCGTTGCGACAGGGTCGAGTGCGGCGGCCATGAAGAGCGCTCGTGCCGCCAACAGCGGCGAATCGCTCGCGTGGGCATAGCGCTCCAAACGTGAGATTGCCGTCGCTCGAGCGGCAGCGCCAGATTCCTGCGACTCGATCAACCGGCCGAGCGCGGCGGAATCGACACGGGGATTCTCGACGGCCACCTCCAACGTCGCGAGTGCGCCGCGGGTCGCGAGCTCGGCCCGCTGGGCGATCAGGCGGGTGTGATTCACCCGCGCCAGCAGCTCGCGAAGCGACGCCCGTGGACGCGCAACCCGCGTCGAGCCCGAGTCAGCCGCGCCCGCCACTTGCGACTGCGATTGCCCCACCAGGAACTGCCTCGCCGACTCCAGCGACTCGCGAAGCATCCCGACGCTCCAAAGACGAAGCTCAAAGGCGCTGCGCTCGTCGTCAGCTCGTGCGAGCGAGTGCCATGTCGCGGGATCGTGTCGCACCAGTTGGTCGATGCGCACGCCGCCGATCGTGCCCCCGTCTCGGACCGAGGTCTTGAAGTCATCGAGCACGGAGAACGCCAGCACCGCCCAGTGACGCTGTCCGACCGGCAATGCCGCAAGTCCTGCGCCACGAGGAAGCGTGAGACGCCCGGCGCCGCGGGGGATGCCGACGAGCAGGTTGTCACCTTCGAGAACGATTCCCTCGTCGAGTTCACAGCCTTCGATCACCGAACGCTCACCCCCACGAAGCACGCCAGTGACGACGCTGCCGATGAGGCACGGTGCGGTCGCGCGGCTCGACCACGTGCTCGCGGTGCGCTGCGAGCGGCGGATCGGCTCGTTGTCGCTCGTGGTGGCGGTGCTCCGCTCGAGCAGTTCACGGGTGGTGCCGACGTGGAAGAACGCGGCGCTCTCAAGGCGTTCGACCCGCACACCCGACCCCGGGCGCCCGCGCAGGCCCCGCCGCATGGCCAGCAGCGTGCGCCGGGCCGCGGGATTGCCGACCCCGCAGTCGTCGCAGTAGCGGGCCGCGTCGATGCGTTCAGCGAAGCAGGCGAAGACGTGGAGGTAGAGGTCAATCGGCGGAGCCGTCCCACGCTCGACTTCGCGAAGGAGCCCACGAGTCTTGAGACCATTGCGGCCCAGCGTGACCCCCGCTGCTGCGAGCCAGCGGGCGATTGCGCGCGGCGAGAGCGAGACCACTCCGGTATCCACGAGCGGCCATGCACGTCGTCCGCGGCCCGGGCGCACGGCGCCGCGCCGTGCAGCGGTCACCGCGTCGGGCTTCTGAAGAAAGTCGAGAACCCGCCCCGAATCGTCGGTCACGAAGACGCCATGTCGCGTGGCGGTCTGCATCGGTCGAGGTGCGGCCAGGAAGGTCACCCCTTGATCGTGATCGGGATCAAGATCGTGGACGGGATTGGAACTGGGATTGGGCACCTGCTCGCGAGCCGGCCGCGTCAGGCGAACGCCACCGACGAGAAGATCGCCTGATGCGATGACTGCGCCTGGGCGCCAACCGGCCCGACCGTCGGTCCCTTGACGCGCCGTGCGCTCCGATGCAACTCCGCGCAGTTCCCGAAGCACTTCGTCGAGCATCGTGGTCGGCAGGCTATCGGGGCCGATTGCCGGGAGCGGGGTGAAGACCTTGCCGATTGCGGCGTACGCCGGAAGACGCCGCGAATCCCCTCCGGAGTGGATGACGGCGACCGATGCGGAGGCGAAGAGCGCAATCAGCGAGCGCACCTGCGGCGATCGGGCGTGGAGGACGGCGGCTGCGGCGCGCAGCGCGAGGAACGTCGACGCGCCAGAGCCGATTCGCCGACCATCGCTGTCCGGCACCACGAGCGTCGTGGTCTCGGGACCGAGCACGCCACGCGTGCGCCTCCAGCGAAGCTGGCGCTCGTAGCCGCGGGCCTGCGCCGCGTTCGCGGCGGTGAGGATGAGAATGTCTGGTGACGACACGACCCGGCAATGTACGGGACTGGGTGATCGCTCCGCAGGGGGTGATCGCTCCGCAGGGGGT
>CAYXKH010000223.1:0-1561 GCA_964465255.1 uncultured Isosphaeraceae bacterium | reverse complement strand
CGCTCCGCAGGGTCTGATACGCTCCGATATGCCTTTCACGATCGTCCGCTTCGAGGACACCCCCAATCCCAACGCCATGAAGTGCTGGTTGGATCGGCCCATCAGCGCGGGGCCGCGGAGTTTCCGCGACGCCGCATCGGCGGCGGCCGATCCGATTGCCCACGCGCTCTTCCGCGACGCAGAGGCCACTTCGGTCCTCTTCTGCGACGACTGGCTGACGGTCAACAAGCCGCCGGCTGCCAGATGGCCGTCGATCAAGGCCAGAATCACCCGAGTGCTGGCCGCGAGCACCTGATGACCGCATGACGACCGCATGACGACCGCAGGACGACTCCCATGAAGCGCCCCCCCGCCGCACCGTCGAAGACCGCAAGGCCACTCGGTGTTGTCGATGACGCGGCGGTTGCAGCGAGCATCACCGCGTGGTTTGAGAGCGCCGAGCGGGATCTTCCATGGCGACGAGGGCGCAGCGGCTACAAGGCGCTCGTCAGCGAACTGATGCTGCAACAGACGCAGGTCAGTCGGGTGGTCGACTCGTTCATCGCCTTCCTCGATCGCTTCCCGTCGATTGCGGCGCTGGCGGCGGCGCCGGAGAGCGAGGTGCTCGTTGCCTGGCGGGGTCTCGGCTACTACCGCCGAGCGCGGTTGCTGCACGCGGCCGCGAAGGCCATCGTCACACGACATGGGGGGAGGATTCCGACAAGCGCAGAGGACCTTCGATCGCTTCCCGGGATCGGCCGCTACACCGCCGGGGCGATCGCGTCGATTGTCTTCGGCGCCCGCGAGCCGATCGTCGACGGCAACGTCGCCCGCGTGCTGCTCAGGATTCACGGCCGCGACGTCGCCGCCGATTCCTCCAAGACCGTCGCGTGGCTGTGGCGCCGCGCGGAAGAACTCGTGCAGGCGGCGCGGAAGCCCGGACGCTTCAACGAAGGTGTGATGGAGCTTGGGGCTTTGATCTGCACTCCGCGATCACCGGATTGCCCGAGCTGTCCGGTCCGACTCGCCTGCGAGGCGTGCTCGCGCGGCACGGTCGATCGCATCCCGGTTCGGAAGCAGGCGGCGGCGCGGCGGACGGTGCATCACCACGTGGTGCTGGTGCGCCGCGCAGGCCTCATTCTGGTCGAGCAGCGACCGGGGCGCGGACTGTGGGCGGGGATGTGGCAGGCCCCGACGATCGAGTCCGACGCCCCGCTCTCTCCTGCACGAGTCGCCGCAGCACTGGCCGCGCAGACCGGCGTGTCCATCACGCCATCGACGTCGATTCACACCTTCACCCACATGACCAGCCACCGCGAAGTGCGCTTCGTCATCCACGAAGCCCGCACCCGCATCCGCCGCGGCATCTGGCGAACCCCGCAAGAGGCGAGCGAGCTGCCGATGAGCAGTGCCATGCGGAGGATTGTGGACGGGCTGCGAGCGTGACGAGACGCACTCGGGGACGGAGGAGGGGGCAGGAAGCAGGGAGCAGGGGGGATGGCAATGGGTTGCACGATTGGACGCGTGCGCTGCATCTCGAGCCGCTCGCGGAAGTACTCCGCGCTGGCATCCAGTCGTGCAA
>CAYXKH010000222.1:2596-5081 GCA_964465255.1 uncultured Isosphaeraceae bacterium | reverse complement strand
TCCAACTGATCCAACTGATCCAACTGATCCAACTGATCCAACTGATCCAACTGATGCAGCCGGCGCCGCAACCGGGGCTGTGAGCGTGGTTGCCGAGCTCGGGGCGAGCGATGCGTCCTGCGGGTTCGATTCCGCACTCGCCGCGAGACTCGCGATCACGGGATCGATCTCCGCACTCGCGTCGATCGAACGCGCGGGCAGTTCCTCGCTCACCGTCGGCGACAGCGGCAGTTCGCTGGGCCCGGTGGCGTTGCTGCTCGAACCGATGGGCGCGATGGTGGGCTCGCCGTTGCCGGGTGCCTGCCCTCCACCTGCAGGCCCCCCACCGGCAGGCCCCCCACCGGCGGGCCCCCCACCGGCGGGATGGGTCGACCCCGAGCCGCGCGGCGAACCGTTCGGAGGTCCGCCTCCGGTCGTCGGAGGCAGAACCTCGCCACCGACCACCGGTCCTCGATTGGTTCGCGCCGGGATCGTCGAATCTCCGAGCGTCTCGACGACGGCGAGACGATCGTCGGTGTCGACGACTCCGTCGCCATCGATGTCGAATCCGCGGCAGGTCGAGCCGAACGCGGCGCTGACCAGTTCCAGATCGAACCCGTCGACCACGCCATCGAGATTGACATCGGCATCGGGCGCGGCGGATGCGTTCCATCCCTCCTCCACGGCCATCAGCACCTCGGTGATGAAGACCTCGTCGGGATAGATGCCGGGAGTGCTCACGGTGATCGATCGGATTCTCGACGACGCATCGACGATGCCGAGAAAGCAGAGCCGGTTGAGCTGGAAGTTGAATGCCGGCGACGTCGCTTCGGCAAGCATGTCGCCGCTGCCGCCAGGACCGTTGAAGGCCCGAAGCACGAGCGGGTTGTCGCCGCCTGGATTGAACAGATCGGCGCTCATGATGCCCGCGGCGAGCACGGGCACCCGGAAGCTGATGGTGATGGTCCAGGCGCCGGAGTCCTGAAACACGATCGCTTCGGCCACGTCCATGAGGCCCTCGCCGGCGGAGAGCGGTTCAAGCATCGAGCCCGACTCCGCCCCCGGCGTGGCTCGGACGACATGGCTCGCGCCGCTCTCGACGACCACCCCGCGCTCGCAGAGATCGGCCAGCGGATCGAGTGCGGCACCGTCGCGACCGAGGAGGTCGATTGCGGTGGTGATGCTGCCGCCCTGGGCCGCCACTGCAGCGGCCCAGTCGAGCGAGTTGCGAGTCGGATTCGCGGCGTGCACGCTCGCGGCCTTCGCCGAAGTCGCACACGCGAGTGCGCAGAGCGCAACCGCACCGATCAATGCAGGTCGGATCATCTCTCCTCGTCTCCTTGCGAAGCTCTTTCGGCGTCGATCATTGCTGATCGAATCGTCGAGCACGGCCCCGCAGTCAACCCTTCGGCCGAGAACGGCCCGAGGGTTGCATGCGGGAGGAGAAATGTGAGCCCAGGCTCGGTCCCGGACCAGTCTGCCGCCGCTTCTCGGTCCTCACGCGAACACGCGTCGGAACATCTCCAGGCTTCGGGGCACGTCGACGGCGGGGTCGCCCTTCCCCTCGTACTCGAGCGACACGTATCCGTTGAAGTTCGCGGCCCGCAGGATGGAGGCGATCCGCTCGTAGTCGATCTCGAGGGTGTACCACTCGCCGCCGCCGAAGTAGGTCTTGGCCTGCACGAGAACCGCGTCCGGCGCCATCCGCTCGAGCTGGGGGTACATGTCCTCGAGGAAGTTGCCGGTGTCGAGGGTGAGCTTGAGCCACGGACTGCGGATGGCGTCGTGGATCCGCATCACCCCCGCCGCCGTGCGCCCAAGTCCCCAGTGGTTCTCGAGGCCCATGCAGACTCCATAGCGCTCGGCTTGCGGCAGGAGCTTCTCGATCGACTCGATGCACCAGGCGAATCCCTGGTCTTCGGTGCATCCCTCCAGCACCGGTTCGATGCCGCGATTCGCCATCAGTTCGTCGAAGCTCTTGATCGTGCCCCAGCGACCGGTGTTGAGTCGCAACGTGGGAATGCCCATCTCGTGCGCCAGGCGAATGCAGCGCAAGGTGTGATCGATGTTCTTCTGGCGCACCTCCGGGTCGGGCGAGACGAAGCCCTGGTGGATCGAGAAACCCATGAGGTCGAGGCCGTTGACGAAGGCTCGGTGCTTGAGCTTCTGGAGGTAGTCGTTCTCCTCGCTGGCCATCATCTGATGCAGGATTTCGACGCCGTCGAAGCCCATCGCCGCGGCGGTGTCGATGATCGGGAAGAGATCCGGCTTCTCGCCGCGGAAGTGCCAGAACGAGTAGGTGGACACGCCGATTCGAAGCGGCCGCCGCGCCGGGCTCGGCGGCGATGCGGGGGGCGAGGCCGGCCTGATCGAGTCGTCTGCGGCGAAGACCGGGCCTGCGGTTCCCAGCGCGACCGCCGCACCGCCAAGGCACGCCAGCGCGGAGCGACGGGTGATGGCCCCGGTATCGGTCCCAATCGCGCGGCCAGTCGCGTGACCAGTCGCG
>CAYXKH010000222.1:0-2496 GCA_964465255.1 uncultured Isosphaeraceae bacterium | reverse complement strand
CCAGTCGCGTGACCAGTCGCGGAGGCATTCGCACCCGGCGGCGCAACGTCCGTTGCCAGAGGCGAGAGTCCAGCCCGATGCGCCGCGTGATTCATGCCTCGCACCGTACCGCAGGGCACAGCCGTCGGAAAGCGGGTCCGCCCCGCGGCGCGGCCGGATTGCCAGTCGCCCGCCGTCATGACCACCGCCCCGCGTCGGGCGGGGATCCGTCGTACCCTCCCCCGCTCATGGCCGACACCGCCCTCCCACTCGATTGCCTGATCTTCGGTGGCGGTGTGGCGGGGCTCTGGACCCTCGACGAACTCACTCGACGCGGCGCGAATGCCCTGCTGATCGAAGTTCATGAACTGGGGTCGGGACAGAGCGTCTCCTCCCAGGGAATCCTGCACGGCGGCTTCAAGTACACCCTTCGAGGCATGCTCACCGCGGCGGCCGAGGCGATTGCGGAGATGCCGCCGCTTTGGCGGGCCTGCCTGGAGGGCACCGCCGAGCCGTCGCTGCGTGCGACCCGGGTGGTGGGCGAGCATTGCCACCTCTGGCAGACGCGTTCGCTGGCCTCGACGCTGGGAATGATCGGAGCCCGCGCAGGACTGCGGGTGGCCCCGACGCTCCTTGAACCGGAGGAGAGGCCGCCGGCGCTTCGACGCTGTCCGGGCAAGGTGGCGCGGATCGACGAGCAGGTGATCGATCCGGTCTCCCTGATCCGCGATCTCTCGTCGCGCCATCTGGAGCGCATCATCAAGTGCGAGCCCGAAGGGGGAATCGAGTTCGATCTCGCGGCGCCGGGCGAAGTTCGTCGCGTCACTCTGACTCGCGCTCAGGGCGCATCGATTGCCCTCGCGCCACGCTGCGTGCTGCTTGCGGCCGGCGCGGGCAACGAGCGGCTGCGGACGCAGGTCGGTCTCGGCGCGGATGCCGCCCAGCGTCGCCCGCTCCACATGGCCATGGCCCGCGGGGCCCTGCCGGTCCTTCACGGCCACTGCGTCGATGGGGCCCACACTCGCGTGACCATCACCAGCGCGAGCTGTCCGGTGCGCGGCACCATCTGGCAGCTCGGCGGGCAGCTCTCGGAGGATGGCGTCCGGCTCGACGAGCGCACGCTCCAGCAGCGAGCGGCGGAGGAGATCGCCGACGTCCTTCCGGGCATCGATCTCTCCCGCGTCGAGTGGTCGAGCTATCGCGTCGATCGCGCCGAGCGGCGCACCGGCGGCGGCGTTCGTCCCGACGATGCCCAACTGCTCGAGGACGGCGGCAACGTCATCACCGCCTGGCCGACCAAGCTCGTGCTCGCGCCGCGTCTGGCCCAGCTCGTGGCGGGGCGCGTCGATGGTGGCGGAGTCGCCGAACGTCCGCATCCGAATTCCGGCGCTCGGGACGCAGAGCGGCGGGCGACCATCGAGGGTCTCGCCGACTGGACACGTCCCAACGTCGCCAAGGCACCGTGGGATCAGCCGCTCTCCTGGAGCCGGCTGTGATTTCGATGCCCACGCGAGGCGCCGGACGAACCGGGCTCGTCCTTCCAGCCCTCGGTTACGGCGCGTTCAAGATCGGGCGATCGACTGGAATCAAGTATCCGACGCCCTTCTCGCTGCCGAGCGACGCGGAGGCCGCAGGCATCCTGCGCTCCGCACTCGAGTTCGGGCTTGGGTACATCGACACTGCCCCTGCCTACGGGGTCTCCGAGGCTCGCATCGGCCAGACTCTCGGGGCCCGTCGCGGCGAGTTCGTGCTCTCGACCAAGGTCGGCGAGCGCCATGAGAACGATCGCTCGAGCTACGACTTCGCTCCACAGGCCGTGCGCAGGAGCCTCTCCGAGAGCGTCGCTCGACTCGGCGGCCCCGTCGACCTCACCTTCGTGCACGCCGACGACCGCGACGACGCCCTCGCCGTCGACGGCGCCCTGATCGAGGCGCTCGAAGAGCTGCGCCGCGAAGGACTCACCCGACTGATCGGGTTCTCCGGCAAGAGCGCAACCAGCAACCGCGCAGCCCTGGCGTGGGCCGACGCGATCATGATCGAGTATCACGCCGCGCTCCCCCCGACCGAGACCGCCCAGGTCGAATCGACGATGAAGGACGCCTCCGCGCGCGGCGTGGCGGTGGTGGTCAAGAAGGCCCTGGCCTCGGGCCACCTGGATCCGGAGGTCGCCCTTCGGTTCGTTCTCGCGAACCCCCACGTCGACTGCGCAATCGTCGGGGGACTGAACCTCCGCCATCTCGCCCGCAACGCAGAGATCGCCGCCGCGGCCCGCGGGTGATGGGTCGCGGCGCGCACCCGCCGGGTGCCACGCAACGCCGTGAACGAATCACGCCCGCAGCGCCGCCGAGCCGGGGACCGCCGCACCTGGGACCGCCGAGCCCCAGCTCGGCGTACGGCGACGCCAGTCGCCGTGAAGAGCGGCGATTCGCCCACTCGAGCGAAGACCGAAGTGACACGGATCTCCATGGACGAGGTCCTTCGCGTCGTGCGCAGGAAGGATGGAGCACGGAGGTGACG